>CALALV010000115.1 GCA_937925605.1 uncultured Woeseia sp. | reverse complement strand
CCGCGCGTAAGCGCGCCGAGCGTAACGGGGTACGCCCGAGTCGGCAACCGCTGCGGCAGAGGATTTTACCGGCACCCCTTCGATATCAATTGCTTATGTGGGCCGGCCGGGTCGCGGGCGAGGCCGCGTTACTCGTCGCTCATGTACCTAAAGTGCACGTCGCTCCTCGTGCCTTGCCTCGCCCGCGACCCGGCCGGCGTGTGTGACGAGAGTTAATTGAGAGTCTCCCTCGCATGCGACTCGTCGCACACCCGGGCGGCGACGTTGTGGAAATCGCGTTCGAAGGCCACTAACATAGCGCCCTCGATTCCGCCCGCTGCGCCGCAGCGGGTTACCAAGTCTCGGAAATTTATAGTGATAACTGGATTCAGACTGGCCCTTGCCGGCCTCGCGGCGCTGGCCGCGGGCCTGGCCCCGCCGCCCGCGCAGGCCGAGGGCGACGCCGAGCGCGGTGCCGCGCTGGCCTACACCTGCCTCGGCTGCCATGGCATCGAGGGCTACCGCAACGCCTACCCGTCCTACCGCGTGCCGAAGCTCGGCGGCCAGAAGGCCGGCTACATCGAGCTCGCGCTCAAGGCCTACCGCGACGGCACCCGCCCGCACCCGACGATGCAGGCGCAGGGCGACAGCCTGTCCGACCAGGACATCGCCGACCTCGCGGTCTACTTCGAAGGGCCCGAGAAGAAACTCGACCACGTCAGCAGCGAGGACGTCGCGGGCATCGACGTCGCTGCGACCTGCCTCGCCTGCCACGGCAACGGGGCCGACGGCCTGATGCCGACGCCGCCGACGCTGTCGGGCCAGTACCCGAGCTACCTCGAGCACGCGCTGAAACAGTACCGCTCGGGCGAGCGCGCCAACAACATCATGAACGGCTTCGCGGCCGCGCTGAGTGACGAGGACATCCTGCGCCTGGCCGAGGCCTGGAGCCGCCAGGAAGGCCTGTACACGCCCGAATACGCCGAGTAAGCGCGCGCTGGCGCCAGCCATGACGGCCGCCGACACGACGCACTACCCGCACGGCATCACCGCGGTCGACACGGACTACGTGCGGCCGCGCCTCGACGCGAGTCACCTGCTGGTCGAGAACGGCCGCGCCGCGTTCGTCGACACCGGCACCAACGCGAGCGTGCCGCGGCTGCTCGCCGCGCTCGCCCGTGTCGACGTCGAGCCCGCCGACGTCGACTGGGTGTTCCTGACCCACGTGCACCTCGACCATGCCGGCGGCGCCGGCCTGCTGCTCGAATCGCTGCCGAACGCGACCGTCGTGCTGCACCCGCGCGGCGCGCGGCACATGATCGACCCGGCGAAGCTCGAGCGCGGCGCGATGGCCGTCTACGGCGAAGCGCAGTATCGCGAGATGTACGGCGAGCTCGTGCCGATCCCGGCCGGGCGCATCCGCGAGGTCGACGACGGCGACGAGCTCGAACTCGCCGGCCGCCCGCTCAGGGTGCTGCACACCGAGGGCCATGCACGTCATCATTACTGCCTCGCCGACCCGGCCTCGCAAGGCGTCTTCACCGGCGACAGCTTCGGCATTTCCTACCGCGAGCTCGACACGGCCGCGGGCGAGTTCATCTTCCCGACCACGACGCCGGTGCACTTCGACCCGGACGAGGCGCACCGCGCGGTCGACCGGATCATGGCGCTGGAACCGGAACAGCTGTTCCTGACTCACTACAGCCGCGTGACCGACCTCGAACGCCTGGCCGCCGACATGCACCGCGCGCTCGACGACTTTGTCGCGATCGCGCGCAGGCACGCCGACCCACCGGAGCGCACGCGGGCGATCGAGGCCGCGATGTTCGAATACCTCGTCGAACGCGCCCGCGCGCACGGCGTCGAGCTCGATGACGAGCGCCTGCACGAGATCCTCGACATGGACGTCGTGCTGAACACGCAGGGCCTCGAGTTCTGGCTGGACCACGGACCGCCCACCGCCCGCTGAAGGACATCGCCATGAGCCCGTTCCGCGCCTACCGCATCGACCAGCAGGACGGCGAGATCCGCGCCGGCTTCGCCGAGCTCGGGCTCGACGACCTGTCGGACGGCGATACCGTCATCCGGGTCAGCCACTCGACGATCAACTACAAGGACGCGCTGGCCGCGACCGGCAAGGGCCGGATCCTCAGGCAGTACCCGCTGGTCGGCGGCATCGACCTGGCCGGCACGATCGAGAGCTCCGCACACCCGGATCTGGAGCCCGGCCTGCCGGTGGTCGTGAACGGCTGCGGCCTGTCCGAGACCCGCGACGGCGGCTACGCGGAATACGCGCGCGTGCCGGCTGCGGCCGTCGTGCCGCTGCCGGACGGCATCGACCCGTTTGCCGCGATGCAGATCGGGACCGCCGGCTACACGGCCGCGCTCGCGATCCACCGGATGGAGCAGAACGGCCAGCTGCCCGAGCTCGGCCCGGTGGTCGTCACCGGCGCGACCGGCGGCGTCGGCAGCCTCGCGATCGACATGCTCAGCGGACGCGGCTACGAAGTCGTCGCGCTGTCCGGCAAGTCGGCGGAGCAGGCCGACTATCTCGGCGCGATCGGCGCGAGCCGCGTGCTCGACCGTGCGCAGGTCGATACCGGCAAGCGGCCGCTCGAGAAGGCCGAGTGGGCTGGCGCCATCGACAACCTGGGCGGCGACTGGCTGGCCTGGCTGACCCGCACGACGCAGTACGGCGGCAACATCGCCTCGATCGGGCTGGCGGCGAGCCACGAACTGCACACCAGCGTGATGCCGTTCATCCTGCGCGCCGTCTGCCTGCTCGGCATCAACTCGGTCGACACGCCGCGCGACCTGAGGCTCGCCGTCTGGCGCCGCATCGGCAGCGACCTGCGTCCGCGGCATCTCGACCGGATCGCGCCAGGCTCGATCGCGTTCGACGAACTTCCCGGCCACTTCCAGGCTTTTATCGACGGCACGGTGACCGGACGCGCGGTCGTGCGCATCGCCTGAGCGCCGCTCCGCGGCGCATTTGGGAAACGCCGTCGGCGTGGTTTAGAATCGCTCGCCCCGGGGCTCCCCAGATGTTGCGTCGCGCGGCCCGCCGGGCCGTCCCGCGAGGCACGCGCCGCCGGGTTTTAATCCGAATTAAAAAAGCCGGAGGACGCATGGCAGCAAGCAGAGGAGCGCGATTCCGCGAAGCGCTCGCGGCGGAGAAGCCGCTGCAGGTCGTCGGCGCGATCAACGCCTACGCCGCGCTGCTCGCAGAGCGTGCCGGCTTCCGCGCGCTGTACCTGTCGGGCGCCGGCGTCGCGAACCACTCCTTCGGCCTGCCTGATCTCGCGATGACGACGCTCGGCGACGTCTGCGAGGACATCCGCCGCATCAGCTACGCGAGCGAGCTGCCGCTGCTGGTCGACGCCGACACCGGCTGGGGCAGCGCGTTCATGATCGGCCGCACCGTGCGCGAGATGAGCCGCGCCGGCGCCGCCGGCTGCCACCTCGAGGACCAGGTCGCGGCCAAGCGCTGCGGCCACCGGCCCGGCAAGGCGCTGGTCGAGGCCGCTGAGATGTGCGACCGGATCAAGGCGGCCGTCGACGGCCGCGAAGACGAGGCCTTCGTGCTGATGGCGCGTACCGACGCGCACGCGGTCGAGGGCCAGCAGGCCGCGATCGAGCGCGCGCAGGCCTACGTCGAGGCCGGCGCCGACATGATCTTCGCCGAGGCGCTGACGACGCTGGGCGAGTATCGCGAGTTCACCGAAGCAGTCGGCGTGCCGGTGCTCGCTAACCTGACCGAGTTCGGGCGCACGCCGCTGTTCACGCTGGCCGAACTCGGCGAGGCCGGCGTGCAGCTGGCGCTGTACCCGCTGTCCGCGAGCCGCGCGATGGCGAAGGCCGCGCAGGCCGTCTACGCGGCGATCCGCGACGAGGGTACGCAGGCCGGGGTCGTCGGGCGCATGCAGACGCGCGACGAACTCTACGACGTGCTCGGTTACCACGAGTACGAACGCAAACTGGACGAGCTGTTCGCCGCCGGGAAACGGACGGACGGCCGCAACGACTGAAGAGGACCGAGGACATGGCGGACAAGAAGAAGACGGGTGGCCTGGCCGGCGTGATCGCCGGCAAGACCGCCCTGTGCACGGTCGGCCAGGAAGGCACCGGCCTGACCTACCGCGGCTACGACATCTACGACCTCGCGGACAATGCCCGCTTCGAGGAGGTCGCCTACCTGCTGCTGCACGGCGAGTTGCCGACGCAGGCGCAGCTCGACGACTACATCGAGCGGCTGAAATCGCTGCGCGGACTGCCGGACGCGGTGAAGACCGTGCTGGAGATGGTGCCGGCGGACGCGCACCCGATGGACGTGCTGCGCACCGGCGTGTCGATGCTCGGCAACGTCGAGCCGGAGGGCGACTTCGCGAACCAGGGCCACGTGGCGGACCGGCTGCTGGCCTGCCTGCCGTCGATGCTGCTGTACTGGCACCGCTTTCACGCGGACGGCAAGCGCATCGATACCGAGACCGACGACGACTCGGTGGCGGGGCACTTCCTGCACATGCTGCACGACGAGCCCGCGCCGGCCCTGCACCGCCGCTGCCTCGACACGACGCTGATCCTGTACGCCGAGCACGAGTTCAACGCCTCGACCTTCACGGCGCGGGTCATCACGGCGACGCTGTCGGACTTTCACTCGGCCGTGACCGGCGCGATCGGCGCGCTGCGCGGCCCGCTGCACGGCGGCGCCAACGAGGCGGCGATGGAGCTGATCGAGAAGTTCGATTCGGCCGACGAGGCCGCGGCCGGCGTGCGCGAGATGCTCGCGAACAAGGAGAAGATCATGGGCTTCGGGCACCGCGTCTACACGGAGTCCGACCCGCGCAACGCGGTCAACAAGAAGATGTCGCTCGAGCTCGCCGAGGAACGCGGCGATCGCAGGCTGTACGACGTGTCCGCGGCGATCGAAAAGGTCATGTGGGACGAGAAGCGGCTGTTCGCCAACGCCGATTTCTTCGCCGCCAGCGTCTACCACTTCATGGGCATCCCGACCTATTTGTTCACGCCGATCTTCGTCTGCTCGCGCATCACCGGCTGGGCCGCGCACATCATGGAACAGCGCGCCGACAACAAGCTGATCCGCCCGGGCGCCGAGTACACGGGCCCCGGCCTGCAGGACTGGGTGCCGATCGAGAAACGCTAGCCGCGAGACGCGCGCGCCGGCACGCATGTGCCGGGCGCGCCGCCCGGCTTTGCCACGTCCGCCCGACCCGACACGAAATCCGAAGGAACCGAACCATGTCCGGACACGACATCCGCTCTGCCAAGCGCCCCGACCCCGACCAGGTGCTGGTCGACATCGCGGACTACGTCTGCGGCGACGCGCCCGACTCGGCGCTCGCCTACGAGACCGCGCATTACTGCCTGCTCGACACGCTGGCCTGCGGCTTCCAGGCGCTCGACTACCCGGCCTGCACGAAGCTGCTCGGCCCGGTCGTGCCCGGCGCGACGCTGCCGGGCGGCGCGCGCGTTCCCGGCACCTCCTACGAGCTCGAGCCGGTGCAGGCCGCGTTCAACATCGGCGCGCTGGTGCGCTGGCTGGACTTCAACGACACCTGGCTCGCGGCCGAGTGGGGGCACCCGTCCGACAACCTCGGCGGCATCCTCGCCGTCGCCGACTACCTGAGCCGCAAGCGGCGCGACGAGGGCGACGAGCCGCTCAGGATGCAGGACGTGCTGACCGCGATGATCCGCGCGCACGAGATCCAGGGCGTGCTGGCGCTCGACAACAGCTACAACCGGGTCGGCCTCGACCACGTGCTGCTGGTGCGCATCGCCTCGACCGCGGTCGTGACCCGCATGCTCGGCGGCACGCGCGAACAGGTCATCAACGCCGTGTCGAACGCCTGGATCGACGGCGCTGCCCTGCGCACCTACCGGCACGCGCCGAATACCGGCTCGCGCAAGAGCTGGGCGGCCGGCGACGCGACCAGCCGGGCCGTGCGCCACGCGCTGATCGCGCTGACCGGCGAGATGGGCTACCCGTCCGCGCTGACGGCGAAGACCTGGGGCTGGTACGACGTGCTGTTCAGGGGCAAGCCGTTCACGTTCCCGATGGGTTACGGCAGCTACGTCATGGAGAACATCCTGTTCAAGATCTCCTACCCTGCCGAGTTCCATGCGCAGACCGCGGTCGAGTGCGCGATGCAGCTGCACGAGCAGGTGAACGACCGCGTCGTCGAGGTCGAACGCAGCGGCAGCGAGACCCAGGAGCCGGGCGTGCGCATCATCGACAAGACCGGGCCGCTCGACAACCCGGCCGACCGCGACCACTGCATCCAGTACATGGTTGCCGTGCCGCTGATCTTCGGCCGCCTGACCGCGGCCGACTACGAGGACGAGGTCGCCGCGGACCCGCGCATCGACGCGCTGCGCGCGAAGATGGAGGTCAGCGAGAATGCGCAGTACACGAAGGACTACTTCGACCCGGACAAGCGCTACATCGGCAACGCCGTGCAGGTGTTTTTCAAGGACGGCAGCTCGACCGACAAGGTCGCGATCGACTTCCCGATCGGCCACCGCCAGCGCCGCGACGAGGGCATCCCGGTCCTCGAGCGCAAGTTCGAGACCAGCGTGGCGCCGAAACTGAAGGACGGCCAGTGGCGCGAACTCGCTGCGCTGGCCGGGGACCGCGAACGCCTGGCCGCGACCGCGGTCGATGAGTTCATGGCGCTGCTCGTCGCCTGAGACCGACCGACCGGAGAACACGATGCCCAAGATCCTGACCGCACTCGTCGCCCTGTGCGTCGCCAGCACCAGCCTCGCCGTCGAGCGACGCACGCTGAACGACGGCAACCTGGTCCTCGAGGACATCCCCGAGATCCCGCAGGAGATCGTCGACGACCTGCGCCGTTACCAGAACGTGCGCTCCGCCAGCGTGCTCGACTGGACCCGTGACGGCGCGAGCCTGTACGTGCGCACGCGCTTCGCGGACGTGAACCAGGTGCACCGCGTGGACGCACCGGGCGGCGCGCGCCACCAGCTGACCTTCTTCGAGGAGCCGGTCGGGACGGTGCTGCGCCAGCCCGGCAGCGACCTGTTGACCTTCTCGCGCGACACCGCCGCCAGCGAGTTCGCGCATATCTCCCCGCTGGACCCTGCGAGCACCCTGCTCCGGCTGCTGACCGACGGCGAGTCGCGCAACGGCTCGCCGGTCTGGAACCGCGACGGCACGCGGCTCGCGTACCAGAGCACGCGGCGCAACGGCGCGTCGAACGACGTCTGGATGCTCGAGGCCGGCGACCCCGCCTCGGCCGAGCTGGTCGTCGAGGCGCCGGACGGCAGCTGGTGGGGCCCGGCCGACTTCACCGCGAGCGGCGGCGCGCTGCTGGTCAACAACTACGTCAGCATCAGCGACTCGCGCGTCTGGCTGAAGGACCTCGACTCGGGCGAATTCCGCCAGCTCGCCGGCAGCGACGGGGAGGCCTCGACCGACCTCGCGCTCGCCTTCGACGCGGACGACGCCGGTCTCTGGATGATCACGAACCGCGGCGGCGAGTTCGACCAGCTCGCCTGGCTGTCACTGGAGCCCGGCAGCCAGCCCGAGATCGTCACCGCCGACATCCCGTGGAACGTCGACAGCGGCGCGCTCAGCCGCGACCGGCAGCGCGCGGCCTTCACCGTCAACGAGAACGGCCGCTCCGCGCTGTACCTGCTCGACCCCGAGACGCGCCGTTACCGCCGCGTCGACGCGATCCCGACCGGCATCGTCGGCGGCATGACCTTCAGCCCGGACGGCCGCCGGCTGGCGCTGACGATCAACACGCCGCAGACGCCGAGCGACAGCTTCGTGCTGGAACTGGGCCGTGGCCCGCTCACCTGGGGCAAGCTGACGCGCTGGACCGAGAGCGAGGTCGGCGGCCTGGACACCTCGGCGTTCCCGGTGCCGGAGCTGGTCAGCTACCCGACCTTCGACGAAGTCGACGGCGCGCCGCGGCAAATCCCGGCCTGGGTCTACCGCCCGCGCGGCGAGGGCCCGTACCCGGTGATCGTCTACATCCACGGCGGGCCGGAGGGCCAGTCGCGGCCGTACTTCAGCTCGACCTTCCAGACCTGGCTCGCGGAGCTCGGCGCGGCCGTCGTGATCCCGAACGTGCGCGGCTCGGCCGGGTACGGCAAGAGTTACCTGGCGCTCGACAACGGCATGCTGCGCGAGGACTCGGTGCGCGACATCGGCAGCCTGCTCGACTGGATTGCGACCGAGGACGATCTCGACGCCGGCCGCGTCGCGGTCTACGGCGGCAGCTACGGCGGCTACATGGTGCTGGCGAGCGCGGTGCACTACAGCGACCGGCTGGCCGCCGCGGTCGACGTCGTCGGCATTTCAAACTTCGTCACCTTCCTCGAGAACACGCAGGACTACCGCCGCGATTTGCGCCGCGTTGAGTACGGCGACGAGCGCGACCCCGCGATGCGTGCGCACCTCGAAAAGATCAGCCCGCTGAACAACGTCGAGAAGATCGACGTGCCGATGCTGATCGTGCAGGGCCAGAACGACCCGCGCGTGCCGGTGACCGAGGCCGAGCAGATGGTCGCCGCGCTGCGCGCGCAGGGCTCGCCGGTCTGGTACATGAACGCGCTGAACGAGGGCCACGGCTACCGGCGCAAGGAAAACCGCGACGTCTACCAGCAGGCCGCGGTGCTGTTCCTGCGCCAATACCTTGCCGGCGGTGACTGAGGCCGCGCACCCGGCGCTGGAACCTGCGCTCGCGGCGGGCGTCCGTGCGCTGGGACAGGCGCTCGAGCCCGCGGACATTTCGCGACTGGCGACGCTGCTCGCGGAGCTGGCCCGCTGGAACCGCCGCATCAACCTGACCGCGGTGCGCGAGCCCGGGCGCATGGTCGGCCAGCACGTGCTGGACAGCCTGGCCGTGCGGCCGCTCCTCCGCGGCGCGCGCGTGCTCGACGTCGGCACCGGCGCCGGCTTTCCGGGGCTGCCGCTGGCTATCGCCTCACCCGCAATGCAGTTCACGCTGCTCGACAGCAACGGCAAGAAAATCAGCTTCGTTCGGCATATGATTGGCGAACTGGGGCTCAGCAACGCGGAAGCAGTGCAGGCGCGCGTCGAGCGGCATGCGCCGGCGGAGGCCTATGACACGGTCGTCGCGCGCGCCTTCGCGCCGCTGCCGCGCATGCTGGAGCTCGCCGGGCACCTCGTCGCCGACGGCGGCGTGCTGCTCGCCCTGAAAGGACACTACCCGGAGACCGAGCTCGCGGAGCTCGGCGACGACTGGACCGCCGACGTGAGCAGACTGACAGTACCCGGACTCGACGACCACGAACGCCATGCGGTGCGGCTGTCGCGCCGGGGCGGAGCCGCCGCGTGACCCGGGTCATCGCGGTCGCGAACCAGAAGGGCGGCGTCGGCAAGACGACGACCTGCGTGAACCTAGCGGCATCGCTCGCGGCGACGCAGCGGCGCGTGCTGCTGGTCGACCTCGACCCGCAGGGCAACGCGACGATGGGCTGCGGCGTGGACAAGCGCGAGCTGGAGCGTTCGTCCTGCGACGTGCTGCTCGGCGAGGCCAGCGCGGCGGACTCGATCCTGTCCGTGCCGGAAGGCGACTTCGCGCTGTTGCCCGGCAACGAGGACCTGACCGTCGCCGAGGTCCAGCTGTTGCAGGAGATCGGCCGCGAGATGAAGCTGAGGCAAGCGCTGAAACCGGTCGCCGGGCTCTACGACTTCATCCTGATCGACTGCCCGCCCTCGATCAACATGCTGACGGTCAACGCGCTGACGGCGGCGGACGGCGTGCTGATCCCGATGCAATGCGAGTACTACGCGCTCGAGGGCCTGACCGCGCTGCTCGACACGATCGAGCAGGTGCGCACCAGCGTCAACCCGGACCTCGAGGTGTTCGGCCTCTTGCGCACGATGGTCGACCCGCGCATCAATCTCTCTAACGAGGTGTCCGAACAGCTGATCGCGCATTTCGACGACAAGGTGTTCCGCACGGTCGTGCCGCGCAACGTGCGCCTCGCCGAGGCGCCGAGCTTCGGCAAACCGGTGCTGTACCATGACCGCAACTCGCGCGGCGCGCTCGCCTACCTGGCGCTCGCCGGCGAGGTGCTGCGGCGCGAGGACGAACGGGCGAGCGCCGGCCGCTGACGGGATGAACATGGCGAAGAAGAAACGACTGGGCCGCGGGCTCGACGCGCTGCTGAGCCGGCCCGGCGCCGGCGCCGCCGGCGAGAATGCGCAGGCCGCCGCGGACGCGGGCACGGGCGCGACCGGCGACGTGCTGCGCAACATCCCGCTGGAACACCTGAAGCGCGGCCGCTACCAGCCGCGCGTCGACATGCGCCGCGACACGCTCGAGGACCTCGCGCGCTCGATCGAGGCGCAGGGCGTCGTGCAGCCGATCGTCGTCCGGCCGACGGGCGAGGGCGAGGACGGCCGGCCGCGTTACGAGATCATCGCCGGCGAGCGCCGCTGGCGCGCCGCCCAGCTCGCCCAGCTCGACGAGATCCCGGCCATCGTCCGCGAGATCCCGGACGAGGCCGCCATCGCGATGGCGCTGATCGAGAACATCCAGCGCGAGAACCTGAACCCGCTGGAAGAGGCGCGGGCGCTGGAGCGGCTGATCCGCGAGTTCGAGCTGACTCACCAGGACGCCGCCACGGCGGTCGGCCGCTCGCGCGCCGCGGTCAGCAACCTGCTGCGCCTGCTCGACCTGTCCGACAAGGTGAAGCCGCTGCTCGAGTCGCGCGAGCTCGAGATGGGCCACGCGCGCGCGCTGCTGTCGCTGCCGAGCGGCAGCCAGCAGCTCGACGCGGCCCGCGAGGTCGTGAAGAAGAAGCTGTCGGTGCGCGCGACGGAACAGCTCGTGCGCCGGATGCTGGCGGACAAGCCGGCCGCGAAGCCGAAAGCCGCGCCGCAGAGCGCGAACGCGGACATCCGCAAGCTGGAAACGGAAATGACCGACCGGCTGGGCGCGCGCGTGCGCATCGAGCACGGCGCGAAGGGCGCCGGCAAGCTCGTCATCAGCTACAACAGCCTCGACGAGCTCGACGGCATCCTGAAGCACATCAAGTAACGGAAAGGCTGTCCGGAAAAGGCGCCGGGTTTTCTCAAACGACCTGGCACCTTTTCCGGACATTTTCTTTCTACGGCGGCAGAACGGGCCGGTCCCTTCTGCACGGCGCCAGCGGCAGGCAGCCAGCGCGGTTCCCGACGCGGCGATGCCCCCGGAAGAAGCCCCGGCGACTCTAGCGCCTTGCCGGTTCGCGCGGCTCGACGACGAGATAGACCGCGGTCGTCTCCCCGACGTTCAGCACCTCGTGCCAGTCCACCCGGTCGCTGGTCCAGCTCGCGCCGTCGGCCAGCTCGACCTCGCGCGTGCCGGTCGCGTCGCTGATGCGCATGCGGCCGCCCGTCACGACGTAGCCGAAGTGCGCGACGTGGTAGTGACGCTCGTGGCCGACGCCGGGCGGAAACGAGCAGCGCAGGACGCGCTGGCGGGCGTCTTCGTGGAGTTTTTCGCAGACCGCCTCGCCGCGCCAGCCGGCCGCGAGCGGGTCGGGCAGCGTCGCGGCGGCAGCGGCCGCGGTAACGAACGAGAGCAGGATCAGCCGGAGCATGGCCGGCATGATAGCAGCGGGCCGGGCCTAGGCGACCGCGTGTACCTCGACCTCGTCCGCGCTGTAGCCGGCCTGGATCAGCTCCGGCATGACCGCTTCGGAAATCAGGTAACCCTGCAGCTTGTCGCACTCGATCGTCGCGAGGAACTCGTAGGTCTCCTGGTCCTCTACGCCCTCGGCGCAGACCGAGATGCCGAGGTTGTGTGCGAGGCCCGTGACCGCCGCCAGCACCTTCTGCGCGACCGGGCTACTGCGCGCGCGCTTGAGTGCCGCCGCGTGAATCTTGATCTCGTCGACCGGCAGCGTCTCGAAGGTGCCGAGCGATGCCGCGGCGATGCCGAAGTCGTCCAGGGAAACGCGGAAGCCCCGCTCGCGCAGCTCGTTCAGCACCTTCAGGTGCGGCGCGTCGGAGTCGGCGATGTCCTGCTCGATGACCTCAAACGTGAAGCTCGAACACTCGAGCCCGTGCTCTGCCACGATGCGCGCGTACTCGTCCGCGAGGCCGGCGTTGTTCAGCTGGCTCGAGGCCAGGTTGATGCAGGAGTTCAGCTCCAGGCCCTGCGCGCGCCACTCGACCAGCTGGCGCGAGGCCTCGCGCAGCACGTACTCGCTCACCGCCGGCATCAGGTCGAAGGCCTCGAGCTCCGGCAGGAACTCGAGCGGGCCGATCGAACCGTGCTGCGGGTGCTGCCAGCGCAGCAGGGCTTCCGCCTCGGTCGTGCGCCAGCTGTTGCCCTCGCCGCGCATGACCTTGGGCTGGTAGCGCAGGCAGAACTCCTCGCGGCGAATCGCGTTCTGCAGGTCGTCGCGGCTGATCTTCAGCAGATGCCGCCGACACTCGCGCGCGGCCCGGCGGAAATGGTGGCGGCGGAAGTCGGGCGCCAGCCACTCGAGGTTCGGCAGGTGGCAGAGCTCGTCCCAGGGCGCCTGCCCGAGCCGCTCGCGCAGCGACTCGCGGTCGGCGGCGACGACGAGCCCGAAGGGGCCGCGCGCGGCCGCGCGCTGCAGCACGGCCACCTTGCCGACTGTCAGGTCGGCGTCGAGCAACAGGACGATCCGCCGCGCCCGGCCGCGCAGCTGGCGGTCGAGGTCCACGGCGTCCGTGAACCAGGCGAAATTGAGGCTCAGTTCGCGCGCGACGTCGGTGACGTTACGCGACTTTCCCGCAGACTCGCTGGCGAGCAGTAACATCGCATCTCCCGGTCAGGAAACGAGCGGCAGTCCTTGCCGCGGGGCGCCGAGATCATGGCGGCGCGTCGACATGACCGCCGTTATACAGGGGTCGGCGGGCGCGGATTGTGCCGCAGGTCGCATTGCGGCCAATCGACCATTCCCGGCGCGCCAGGGCTTGAATCGGGCAAATTCGCCGCCAGACATGGTCATGCAGGCGCATTTCACCGGGAGCCCCGCCGTGTTGCCATGGCCCGAACCCGCCTCTATAATGCGCGGGCTGAAAGCAGGCCCGCTTGCCCAGCCAGTATCCACGACGCCACAGACCGATGGCACCGCCGCCGGACGTGGCGTTTTTAATGCCGGAGACGTAACAGGAATGATGGCCAGGGCCACGGAGCAATCGCCGCGGCCGCCAGTCCATCCGCTCCTGCGGCTGCTGCTGCTGCAACTGGGCCTGGCCGTGGCGCTGGCCGCGATCTTTTGGGGCACTGACGGACGCGTGTCAGGCTACTCGGCATTGCTGGGTGGCCTCTGCTGCGTGATTCCGAATGCCCACCTGGCGCTGCGGCTCGTGGCGCCGCGTCGCGAGCCGGGGGCAAAGAGCCTCCTGCGCGCCGCATACATTGGAGAACTCGGGAAGCTCGTGCTGACGCTGCTGATGTTCGGCGGCGTCTTCGCGCTGGTCAGGCCGCTGGCCCCGCTGCCGCTGTTCGCAGGCTTCATCGCCTGCCAGCTGGTGGTCCTCGGCGGCCTGCTGCTGCGCGACCCGACAACGACAGGAAGAGACGCAAAGAATGGCGACTGAAGGCGGGCCGAGAACCTCGGGCGAATACATCTCGCATCACCTGCAGAACCTGCAGGTCTGCCCGACGGACGAGGGCTGGGTCTGGAACCAGTGTGCCGGCAACCCGCTGGGCATCAACGTCGACTCGATGTTCTGGTCGGTGCTGCTCGGCATTGTGTTCGTCTGGCTGTTCCGCAAGGCGGCGAAGGGCGCGTCGGTCGGCAAGCCAACGAAGTGGCAGGCCTTCGTCGAGATGATCGTCGACTTCGTCGATTCCAGCGTGCGCGATACCTTCCACGGCAAGAGCCGCCTGATCGCGCCGCTCGCGCTGACCATCTTCGTCTGGGTGTTCCTGATGAACCTGATGGACCTGGTCCCCGTGGACTGGATCCCGTACTTCTCGGAACACGTGCTGCACATCCCCTACATGAAGGTCGTGCCCACGACCGACGTCAACATCACGTTCGGCATGTCGATCGCGGTGTTCTTCCTGATCATCTTCTACACGATCAAGAACAAGGGCGTGACCGGTTTCATCGGCGAGCTGACGCTGCACCCGATCGCGCCGCCGACCAAAGGTATCGCGATCATCGCGGCGCCGGTGATCATCGCCTTCAACTTCATCCTCGAAAGCGTCGCGCTGCTGGCCAAGCCGCTGTCGCTGTCGCTGCGACTTTTCGGCAACCTGTTCGCCGGCGAGCTGATCTTCATCCTGATCGCCCTGCTGGGCATCTGGCAGCTGCCGCTGCACTTCGGCTGGGCCGTGTTCCACGTGCTGATCGTGACGCTGCAGGCCTTTATTTTCATGATGCTGACCATCGTCTACCTGAGCCTCGCCTCGGAGAAGCACTGAGCGGCATCCGTACGACCGACTTTTTTGACTTGGACACGATCCTCGACAGGAGAAACTGATGGAAACTGTTATTGGCTTCACCGCGATTGCCGTCGCGATCCTCATCGGCCTCGGCGCGCTCGGCGTAGGTATCGGCATGGGCCTCCTGGGCGGCCGGTTCCTCGAAGGCGCTGCGCGGCAGCCTGAACTGGCGCCGATGCTGCAGACCAAGATGTTCCTGGTCGTCGCACTGCTCGACGCCGTTGCCATGATCGGCGTCGGCATCGCGCTGTACTTCGCGTTCGCCAACCCGTTCATCGGCCAGCTCCAGCAGGCCCTCGGCAGCTGATAGCCGAACGCGGGGGTCCCGCCGCCCGCTGTCGCCGTCCGTCTGCCCGCAGCCGCGGGCAACGGCCGGGCGTCACCCGGGCGCCGGGAACCAGCAACCGATAGCCAGGAGAAGACCTTGGACATCAACATGACCTTGCTGGGCCAGACGATCGCGATGATCGTGTTCGTCTGGTTCTGCATGAAGTTCATCTGGCCGCCGATCATGAACGCGATCGAGGAACGCCAGACGAAGATCGCCGACGGCCTCGCGGCCGCCGAGCGCGGCGAGCACAAGCTCGAGAAAGCGCGGGCCGAGGCCTCGGAAATCGTCGAGGACGCGCGCAAGCAGGCGACGACGATCCTCGACCAGGCGCACTCGCGCGCGAACGAGATCGTCGCCGAGGGCAAGGCCGAGGGCGCGAAGGAGCGCGAGAAGCAGCTCGCCGCCGCGCACGCCGAGGTCGAGCAGGAGATCAACCGTGCCCGCGAGGAACTGCGCGGACAGGTGTCCGCGATCGCGGTCGCCAGCGCCGAGAAGATCCTGAAGCGCGAGATCGACCCGAAGGCGCACGACGACATCCTGAGCAAGCTCGCCGCCGAGCTGTAGGCGGAGACCGAGACACCGATGGCCGACAAACACACGCTTGCCCGTCCCTACGCCCGCGCCGCCTTCGACGTCGCGCGCGCGGACGACGCCATGGGACCGTGGTCCGAGGCGCTGAACGTCGCCGCGACCCTGCTTGCCGACGGCGAGGCCGCGCGCTTCCTGGCAAGCCCGCAGCTGACCGACGCACAGCAGCTCGAGTTCATGACCGGCCTGATCGGCGCGGCCGGCGGGCCGAGCTCGGTGCTCGACGGCAGCAACGCGCACGGCACGAACTTCCTGAAGCTCCTGATCGAGTACGACCGGGTCGCGGTATTGCCCGAGATCGCGGAACGCTTCGATGCGCTGAAGGCCGAGGTCGAGAACACGGTCGACGTGACCGTCACGGCCGCCGTGCCGCTGTCGCCGGAACAGGAACGGCAGATCGCCGCGGCGCTCGAGGAGCGGCTGAAGCGCTCGGTGCGCCTGACGACGGCGACGGACGAATCGCTGATCGGCGGGGCGGTGATCCGCGCCGGCGACGTAGTTATTGACGGATCATTGCGCGCGAGGCTCGAAGGCCTGGCGAACGCACTGGTCGCATAAAGAGGAAAACTGAAATGGCACTCAAAGCTTCTGAAATCAGCCAGCTGATTAAAGAGCGCATCGAGAAATTCGAGTCTGCGGCGGAAGCACGCGATGTCGGCACCGTGATCGCGGTCACGGACGGCATCGTCCGCATCCACGGCCTCGGCGACGCCCGCTACGGCGAAATGCTCGAGTTCCCGGAGAACACCTTCGGCCTGGCGCTGAACCTCGAGCAGGACTCGGTGGGTGCCGTCGTCCTCGGCGACTACAAGCACATCTCCGAGGGCGACACGGTCAAGACGACCGGTCGCATCCTCGAGGTGCCGATCGGCGAGGCGCTGCTCGGCCGCGTCGTGGACTCGCTCGGCAACCCGATCGACGGCAAGGGCCCGATCGACGCGAAGGAAACCGCGCCGATCGAGAAGGTCGCGCCGGGCGTCATCGCGCGCAAGTCGGTCGACCAGCCGGTACAGACCGGCCTCAAGTCCATCGACTCGATGGTGCCGATCGGCCGCGGCCAGCGCGAGCTGATCATCGGCGATCGCCAGACCGGCAAGACCGCGGTCGCGATCGACACGATCATCAACCAGCGCGGCACCGACATCAAATGCATCTACGTCGCGATCGGCCAGAAGGCCTCGTCGATCGCGGGCGTCGTGCGCAAGCTGGAAGAAGAGGGCGCGATGGAGCACACGATCGTCGTCGCCGCCGCCGCCTCCGAGTCGGCCGCGATGCAGTACATCGCGCCCTACGCCGGCACCTCGATGGGCGAGTACTTCCGCGACCGCGGCCAGGACGCGCTGATCATCTTCGACGACCTGACCAAGCAGGCCTGGGCCTACCGCCAGGTGTCGCTGCTGCTCAGGCGTCCGCCGGGCCGCGAAGCCTACCCGGGCGACGTCTTCTACCTGCACTCGCGCCTGCTGGAGCGCGCGGCACGGGTCAACGAGGAATACGTCGAGGAGTTCACCGGCGGCAAGGTCAAAGGCAAGACCGGTTCGCTGACGGCGCTGCCGATCATCGAGACCCAGGCCGGCGACGTCTCGGCCTTCGTCCCGACCAACGTGATCTCGATCACGGACGGCCAGATCTTCCTCGAGACGGACCTGTTCAACGCGGGCATCCGCCCGGCCATCAACGCGGGCCTGTCGGTCTCGCGCGTCGGCGGTGCCGCCCAGACCAAGATCATCAAGAAGCTCGGCGGCGGCGTGCGCCTCGCGCTCGCCCAGTACCGCGAGCTCGCGGCCTTCGCGCAGTTCGCCTCGGATCTCGATGAGACGACCCGTAAGCAGCTGCAGCGCGGCCAGCGCGTCACCGAGCTGATGAAGCAGAAGCAGTACTCGCCGCTGTCGGTCGCCGAGATGGCGCTGTCGCTGTTCGCGGTCAACGAGGGCTTCCTCGACAAGGTCGACGTGGCCAAGGTCGTGGACTACGAGGCCGCGCTGCACGACTACGCGCGCGCGAACCACGCGGACCTGCTCGAGAAGATCAACGCCTCGGGCGACTACAACGACGAGATCAAGGCCGACCTCACGAAGGTCTGCCAGGGCTTCGCGGAGAAGGGCGCCTACTAGGGGCGCATTTCTTCTCACTAACGGCGAACGAGAGACAAGCAGAGAGAGCCTATGGCGGGCGAAAAAGAAATTCGCACCAAGATCCGAAGCGTGAAGAACATGCAGAAGATCACGAAAGCGATGGAGATGGTCGCAGCGTCCAAGATCCGCAAGGCGCAGGACCAGATGGAGGCGTCGCGGCCCTACGCGCAGCGCATCCGTCGCGTGATCGGGCATCTCGCGCACGCCAACCCGGACTACAAGCACCCGTTCCTCGTGGAGCGCGAGGTGAAGCGGGTCGGCTTCATCGTCATCTCGACCGATCGCGGCCTGTGCGGCGGCCTGAACACGAACCTGTTCAAGCGCGTCATCACCGAGGTCGGCGAGTGGCGGGAGAAGGGCGTCGAAGTCGAGTACGCCCTGGTCGGCGCCAAGGCCGTGCAGTTCTTCCGCCGGCTCGGCGGCAAGGTCGTCGGCACCGCGACGCATCTCGGCGACCGCCCGAGCGTGAACGAGCTGATCGGCTCGATCAAGATCATGCTGGACGCCTACTCGGAAGGCGAGATCGACCGCCTGTATCTCGTCAACAACAAGTTCGTCAACACGATGAGCCAGCAGCCGGTCGTGACCACGCTGCTGCCGGTCAGCCAGATCGATCTCGGCGAGGAAGCCCTTCAGGATCACTGGGACTACATCTACGAGCCGGACGCCGGCGAGCTGCTCGACGACGTGCTGATGCGCTACATCGAGAGCCAGGTCTACCGCGGCGCGGTCGAGAACTTCGCGAGCGAGATGGCCGCGAAGATGGTCGCGATGAAGTCGGCAACGGACAACGCCGGCGAGATCATCGACGACCTGCAGCTCGCCTACAACAAGGCGCGCCAGGCGGCCATCACCCAGGAAATTTCAGAAATTGTCGGCGGCGCAGCTGCCGTCTCAGGTTAGAGGTCAGAACATGAGCACCGGAACAACTGTGCAGATCATCGGCGCCGTCGTGGACGTGGAATTCCCGGCCGATGCCATCCCGAAGGTGTACGACGCGCTCGTCATCGAGGAAGAGAACCTGACGCTCGAGGTGCAGCAGCAGCTCGGCGACGGCGTCGTGCGCACGATCGCCATGGGTTCCTCGGAGGGCCTGAAGCGCGGCCTGTCCGTCAAGAACACGGGCCAGCCGATCTCGGTGCCGGTGGGCGAGAAGACGCTCGGGCGCATCATGGACGTGCTCGGCCAGCCGATCGACATGAAGGGCGACATCGGCGCCGACGAGCACCTGCCGATTCACCGCCCCGCGCCCTCCTACGAGGAGCAGGCCGCGGCCACCGAGCTGCTCGAGACGGGCATCAAGGTCATCGACCTGATCATGCCGATCGCCAAGGGCGGCAAGATCGGCCTGTTCGGCGGCGCCGGCGTCGGCAAGACCGTGACGCTGATGGAGCTGATCCGCAACATCGCGGCCGAGCACTCCGGCTACTCGGTGTTCGCCGGTGTCGGCGAGCGTACCCGCGAGGGTAACGACTTCTACCACGAGATGACGGACTCGGGCGTCATCAACCAGGTGTCGCTGGTCTACGGCCAGATGAACGAGCCGCCGGGCAACCGCCTGCGCGTCGCGCTGACCGGCCTGACGATGGCCGAGGCCTTCCGCGACGAGGGCCGCGACGTCCTGATGTTCATCGACAACATCTACCGCTACACGCTGGCCGGCACCGAGGTATCGGCACTGCTCGGCCGCATGCCGTCCGCGGTGGGCTACCAGCCGACGCTGGCCGAGGAAATGGGCGTGCTGCAGGAGCGCATCACGTCGACCAAGACCGGCTCGATCACGTCCTTCCAGGCCGTCTACGTACCGGCCGACGACCTGACCGACCCGTCGCCGGCCACGACCTTCGCGCACCTCGACGCGACGCTGGTACTGTCGCGGCAGATCGCCGAGCTCGGCATCTACCCGGCCGTCGACCCGCTCGACTCGACCAGCCGCATCCTCGACCCGAACGTCATCGGCCAGGAGCATTACGACTGCGCCCGCGGCGTGCAGGCGGTCCTGCAGCGTTACAAGGAGCTGCAGGACATCATCGCTATTCTCGGCATGGACGAGCTGTCCGAGGACGACAAGCTGACGGTGACCCGCGCGCGCAAGATCCAGCGCTTCCTGTCGCAGCCGTTCTTCGTGGCGGAGACCTTCACCGGCTCGCCCGGCAAGTACGTCACGCTGGCCGAGACCATCCGCGGCTTCAACGGCATCGTCAACGGCGACTACGATCACCTGCCCGAGCAGGCGTTCTACATGGTCGGCACGATCGAGGAAGCCGTCGAGAAAGCCAAGACGATGCAGTAAGGCATCGGGGTAGACGAACATGGCCACGATCCACGTCGACATCGTATCCGCCGAGGGCGAGATCCACTCGGGCGACGCGAGCATGGTGTACGCGCCGGCGCGCATGGGCGAGGTCGGCATCGCGCCGCGCCACGCGCCGCTGCTGACCACGCTGAAGCCGGGCGAGGTCCGCGTCGAGGACACGGAAGGCAAGGAGCACTTCTACTACATCACGGGCGGCATCCTCGAGATCCAGCCGCACGCGGTGACGGTGCTGGCCGACACGGCCCTGCGCGGCGAGCAGCTCGACGAGGCCGCGGCGCTCAAGGCGCAGCAGGAGGCGGAGGCTGCGCTGGAGGGTGCGTCGGAGGAGACGGATCTCAAGAAGGCGCAGCTGGAGCTGGCCGAGGCGCAGGCCCGTTACCGCGCGGCCCAGCGCCTCAAGGGAAAAAAGTCCTGATCGAATGCACTGGCGGCGTGCCGCATTCGGCACTTCGCGGCCTCCCGGCCGGATATTCGACGCCGCCAATTTGACTCGCGACCGGCTCGGGGCAGCAGGGGCCGGCGTGCTCGTCGCGTTGCTGGCCGCCACCGTGTCTGCCTGCGCTACCGATGCAGATCCAGATGCACGCGAGAAATCGGTGCACCCGGTGCTGCCGATAGCCAGAGTCGTTTTGCCGCGGGACCGCAGCCCGGACTGGCAGGCTTTCCGGGAAGACATCCGCGAACGGCGCGTAGTCTACGACGAAGTTTTCCGCAAACCGGTGGTTGATCCGGAGCCGCTCCGAATAGCATGTCGCGACGTGCGTGGGCTCGGCATCGTGCTCGCTGCAAACCTCCCCGCCGGCCGCCTGGTGAGCAAGAAGAATCCGCTCCGGTTTACCTGGAAGCACGAATCCATTGACCTGACTGATCGCCGCTTCGATCGATTTCGTGCGGAGCAAATGCGGGCTCGCGACATCGGCGATATCTATTTCAACGTAGTCGAACTGGACGATTCCAGCTACTACGTCGACGGCGAGTACACGGTCGACGTCAGGTATCTGGGCGAACTCCTGTATTCGACAACCTTCTTCCTCGTCGACTGCGCGAGTCGAAACCGCCCCGAGTGGTGGTCCGAAGAATCCGAATCCGCCTCTGAAACCACCGGCCATTAGCGGTGGCACCACCAAACCCGGGAGCAGCCACCTACGTATAAAAAAAAGAGGCTGCCGGTACTCGGGACCGACAGCCTCTGCCCAGCGAAGCGGGTAAGCGGCGCTAGAATTCCAGCTCGAACTCGACCTCGTCGGCCGTGATGACCATGGCCGAGCTCTCGGTGCCCTCGGCCTTGACCAGGTCGCCGTCCTGCAGCTGGTTGAAGAACTCCGTGGACGAGATCACGTTGTCGTTGACGTCGCGGAACACGGTGCCGCCGCCGGTCTCGATCGTGACGCCGAGGATCGTGAAGCTCGGGTCGCTGCTCGACTCGACGAAGCCCTGCAGGATCGTCTCCGTGTCCGGCTCTTCGCGCTCGAAGATCGTCGCGAGGATCTCGCCGCTGCCGGCCGGGAACTCGTCGCCGCGGACCTCGACGTAATCGCCGGCGTTGACGTCGGCGAGCGTCAGCGGGTCCACGTCCGCACTGCTCTTGTCCTCGATGCGGGTCAGCGCGTCGACGCGCACCGTGATGCCGAGCATCACGACCGAGCTGTCGGCGGCGTCGACCGAGTCCAGCGTCGCCGTGGCGCGGACCGCCTTGGCCCGGCGGATGTCCACTTCCTCGGCGACCAGCACGCCGTTCGCGTCGACGTCGCCTTCCACCTCGACCTTGATGTTCAGGCCCAGGTCGGCCGCGGTCCCGCCTTCGTAAACGGTGTTGGCCGTCGTCGTCACCGGCTGGCCGGCCACGTCGAAGTCGGTCTCCGAGACGAAGCGCGTGATGAAGCCCTCGATCTCGAAGAAGTCACCGTCTTCGACGCCCGGGACCGCGTTCTCGAACTCGACCTTGGTCGCGAGCAGTTCGCCGGCACCGCCGAGCGAGGTGCCCTTGGCCTCGACGAAGTCGCCCTCGCCGATCTGGCCGCCCGGGAAGTCGTCGAGCGTGGCGCCGGAGTAGTCGACCAGCAGCGCACCGAGACTGAAGGTCAGCGCGCCGGTGTCGAGACCGGTCACGTTGCCGTGCACCTCGAACTGCGTGCCGGCCGGCTTGGGCTCGATGCGGCTCGCAACGATGTCGCCGTTCGCGTCGAACTGGCCGCTGACCTCGACGATCTGGCCGACGCTGACGCCGTCCAGTGACGCGGGGCTGAAGCCGTCGTCGAAGATTGTCTCGCTGCGCACCAGCACGGTCTGGCCGAGCACGACCAGCGAACTGGCCGCGAGGTCGACGCTCGCGACCGGGCCCTTGACGATGTCGTCGAACAGCACCTCGTCAGCGCTGCCGGTCGTGCCGTTGTCGTCGCGCGTGCCCTTGACGACGACGATGTCGCCGACCCTAAGGTCGGACTCCGAGCCGGGCTCGCCGTCGATCGTGAACACGGCGCTGTCGGTCTCGTACTCGACGCCGTTGACGATGACGCTGCCGAAGTTCGCGATCGGTCCGAACGCGACCCCGGTGCGGCCGATGCCGCCGCCGGGCGGGGGCGGAGGAGGAGGCGGGGGCGGCGACTGCGCGCCGTCACCGCCGCCACCGCCGCCGCAGGCGGCGAGGCTCAGGAAAACCAGGCTGGTGATGAGGGTGATGAACTTTTTCATGACAAAGTGCCTTCTGGTAACTGGCCATCGATGGCGTAAACACCGAGGCCCAAACGAACAGGAGCGGTAGCGGAAGAACCGGGCGCCACGCGATGCTGCGCGAGCCAGTCGTCCACTTCCTCGAGAAACTGCTGGCCGCGCCGGTCGATGAACTCGCGGAATTCGTCGGCGGCGGCCGGGTCGATCGCGTCGTCGACCGCGAAACCTTCGAGTCGCCTGCCATGCCCGTTGATCGACAGGTTGTTGCTCAGCGTTCGCGCGTGGTCGTGCAGGTTGGTGCCGAAGAACTGCAGGTTGCCCGCGTCCATCGCCGCCGGCATGTGGTAACGGCGCAGCGCGTGCAGCTTGCCCTTGTCGTCGGCACGCACCGAGCCCGCCGACTTCAGTTCGCGCAGCAGCGTCTGTATCGGCGTGTCGCCCCCGTACTCCTCGAACAGCGACTCGAAGCTCGGCGCCGGCCCGGCGACCGGCAGCGGCCGGGGCCTGCCGTCGCCGTCGACGTAGGCCTCGTCCTGGTGCCAGCCGGACAGGAGCCGGGTGGCGTCGGTCGACTTCGACGACGATGTCTCCTCCGGCGCGTCCGCGGCCAGCAGCTCGCGCTGGCGCTTCACTTCCTTGCGCGAGATGCCGGTCAGGATCGAGACCCGCGAGATGTTGGTCGGCCGGCCGCGGATGCCGAACTCGTCCGTGGCCACCGATACGAACACGGACTTGGCCAGGTTGGCGAACTCGCGGTAGGTCATGCCGCCCCGGAGCAGCACGAGCGCGATCGGCCGCAGCAGCGTGCGGCAGGCCGTGGTCAGCATCTGTTTCGGGTCGGCTTCCATAGTTGGGGCACTATACCCCAACAATGGACGGTGTCAATATACGTACTTATGCTGATCCGGAATATCGGCAGGGCCCGGTCGCTATTTCGTTTTCTTCATGGAATCATGCGCTTATGCTTACTGTGCGCCGTCCGATGGCAGCCGCCTGGCTGTTTTTTCTGCTGCTCGCCGCCTGTGGCGGCGGCGCGCCCCCGTCCGGGCCGGCGCCCGATTCCGCGGTCATCGTCCGCGGCAACGGCGGCGAGCCCGGCAGCCTGGACCCGGCGCTGGCCGAGGACATCCACGCCTTCAACGTGCTGGCGGACCTGTACGAGGGCCTGGTCGCAACCGACGCGGCCGGCCGCCTGGTGCCGGCCGTCGCGTCGGCCTGGACGATCAGCGACGACGGCCGCCGCTACGTCTTTACGCTGCGCGAGGATGCGCGCTGGTCGAACGGGGATCCGGTCGAAGCAGGCGACTTCGTGCGCGCGTTCCGGCGCGTCGCGGACCCGGAGACCGCCAGCGCCTATGCCTTCCTGTTCGAGCCGCTCGAGGATTGTACCGCGGGGGGGGCGCCGGAGCAGCCGCAGGAGGAAATGCGAATCGCGGCGCCCGCCG
>CALALV010000114.1 GCA_937925605.1 uncultured Woeseia sp. | reverse complement strand
CTTGCGCTGCCGCTCCAGGCGGTCTGCGTCAAGTGCGTGTGAGCGCAGACGTTAGAGCGCGTTAGGTATGCACTTCGTTGAAATAATCGGCGTTACCTTGGCGGCTTTACTTGCAGTCCTCGGATTGATCGGCGGACTATTGTCGCTTCCGGCTCAAGTGGCCAAATTTAGAAGAGATCGGCGGCCCCTCGGAGATCGTGGGACGCAGTTCTTTATTCTCAAGAGAGACGATTCGCCGGATCATGATGTCGCAGAGTTTCTTGTTGCAGACGATCTCATGCATTTCTTAAGTGCCTCTGGCAAAGCGGGCGGCGGCGCAACAACGCTTGAAGTTGAGGCTGTTGGAGAGTTCTATCGAGTACGCCATCAATATCCGAAAGGAGCGCTTGAGAATGGATTTCAAAAGGTTCCAAAATAGCCATGGTGCGGCGCTCTAACAATGCGCTGCACCCGCCCCTTGACTCAGCCCGCCTTCCGCTGCCGCTCCAGGCGACCTGCGTCAAGTGCGTGTGAGCTTAGACGTTAGCTGGCGCTCAACCCTCCCGCAGGCGTTGACAGCGGTGTACAGTTGTACATACACTCCGTCTCATGGGCGTAGAGTGGGATCCTGCCAAAGCAGTCACGAATGCCCATAAGCACGGCGTTGACTTCGCGGACGCCGTCATTGCTCTTGAGGATCCGAACGCGATCACGGCCGAAGACCCGGACGCCGTTGGCGAGGAGAGGTTTATCTCCATGGGCATGGACCCCTATGGCCGGATTCTTGTCACGGCATTCGCACTCCGCGACAACAACATCCGAATCATCTCTTCCCGGAAAGCCTCGAAACAGGAGCGACGTCGCTACGAGGAAACGAAATGAGGAAAGAATACGATTTCAGCAAAGGGAAGCGTGGTGCGGTACTTCCCGCGTCGAGTGGCAAGTCTCGAATAACTATTCGTCTGGACGAGGACGTAATCAACTGGTTCAAGAAGCAAGTGCATGAAGCCGGCGGCGGAAACTATCAAACCTTGATCAACAAGGCTCTTCGCGCGCATATCGAGCATTCATACGAGCCACTTGAAGAAACGCTTCGGAGAGTAGTTCGTGAAGAACTTCGTGACGCCAGCTAACAACACGCTGCACCCGTCACTTGACCCAGCCCGCCTTTCGCTGCCGCTCCGGGCGGCCTGCGTCAAGTGCGGGTGAGCGCGGGCGTTAGGCGGCTATCTAGCTGATCATGGACTTCACCGACTGGGTTCCTTCCCTCACGACTGCGGGAGTAGTAGCTGCGGCTTTGTGGTTAGGGCGATCGCTACTGATCACACGCCTTAGGAACGCGGTACAGCATGAGTTTGATGCAAAGCTCGAGAGCCTCAAAACTGAATTGCGGGCTAGTGAGGAACAACTGAAGGCGGACCTGCGCAGAAAGGACGCGCAGATCGAGGCACTCCGGGGCGGGGCTCTTTCTGGTCTTGCCTCAAGACAGTCGTTGCTAGATAAAAAAAGGGTCGAGGGAATCGAAAAGCTTTGGTCGGCGGTCGTTGCAATGGGGCCCGCTGAAGTTGCATTAGCCTGGATGGCAACTGTGAAATTCGAGGCAGCCGCGAAGGAAACTGCGACGAACCCGAAGTTTCGAGAGATATTCGAAGTCATCGGTGGTTCGATCGATCTCGATAAAATGAAGCTGGCCAAGGCCTCTCATGTGCGCCCATTCGTTTCAGATCTATCTTGGGCGATCTTCTCTGCCTACCAAGCGATTGGTATCCATGCAGTTTCCCAACTGATGATGCTGAAGTCAGGACTTGGCCAGCCAGATTTTCTGAATACAGAAAAGGTTACAAGTCTGGTCGAAGCGGTTCTTCCCCACCAAGCCGAGTATCTGAGTCGCGCCGGCGCAAACGGATATCATTATTTAGTCGAAGAGCTCAAGACATTGCTTTTAGCACAGTTGCGTCATGACCTCAGAGGCGAGGATTTGGATCAGGACAGTTTGGATCGTTCGGCGAGAATCTTGCGGGAAGCAGAAGAACTCATGAGAGCCACGAAAAAGACTGAGGTCGCCGATGGAAATCAGTAACCGCCACATAAGCCGCCTAACAAATCGCTGCACCCGTCACTTGACCCAGCCCGCCTTGCGCTGCCGCTCCAGGCGGCCTGCCTCAAGTGCGGGTGAGCTCAGGCGTTAGGTCCCAATGAGAGCTGTCCTCGACCCGGCTCACGAAAGAATGCTTGCGGAGGTTAAGCGGCACGGTCATTTTACGGTCGGCCTGGTAGCCAAAGAAAAGATTTGGGAAAACGAGAGCGCGCATTTTTCGATCCACGACTCTGTAGTTGCCCCGCTATTGAAGGCTGCTTCTGAATGCTGGGCATATGGACTCGAGCCAAAGTCCGCTGTGTATTCCGCTGCTCAAAGGCTTTTGGAGCCGAAGCAAGGTAAATTTCGTGTCAGACTGACCGGGGACCCTGTCCATGGTCACGAGTTGTTCTGGAATGCTATCGGTGGAAAGCGGGGAAGTATTGTAATTATCGTTACGGCGCAACGCATCAGGCAGCTGTCCGTATTCAAGTATTGCCGAAACCTCTGGGTATTCGGCAACCTGGGCGCGGGGCATACACCTTCTGCGCTGCGATTCGCGAAGTCGATGGCGAATCGTGCCGATGTAGTTAATTTCATGCTATCGCGGAACAACGGGATCGAATGGCTCGATGTTCTGGCAGCTCCGCCACTTGCTGCGGAATTGTATTTACGCGCTTTCGACGAAGTAGAGAAAACCTGGTAGTAGCGGAGTGACCCGGCATCTTGCAATGCGCCGCACCCGCCACTTAAGCCGACCCGCCTTGCGCTGCTGCCCCAGGCGGCCCGCGCCAGGTGCTTGTGCGCTTCGTCGTTAGCCCATCCAGAAGGAGCAACCTGAAATGAGACGCCTGTGGCCCACGATCCTGATGCTCGCCAGTACTGCTGTCTCCGCTGCCGAACTCGAAGAAATCGTCGTCACCGGATCCAGGGTCGATGTCGATTACTATGAAATGCCCGCCGTGACGGTTACCAGGACAGCCGACTTCCTCGTCCAGAACATCCGGTTGGTAAACGACAGCCGCGCCCCGGACAGGCGCCGCGAGGAAATCCTTACAACAATCAGGAATCTGCTCGAGCGTGCGGATTCCATGCCCGGCATGGCCCTTTCGTACGGTGAGGGCTTTCTCGAGCCGATCAATCTAGACGACAACTCCCTGGAGCTTATCGAGGACAGGCAAAGGATCGACACGAGCTTCGTCGATATCTATGCGAAGGTCGAGCTGAACCAGGGACTATCCGTGAAGTCCCGGATCGCAGATTTGCGGGAGTTCATCGAGGGCTCGAGGAAGGACGGACGAACGGAGGTCCTGCCGCTCGGCGATATAGGCCTCAGCGTTATCGGTCCCGAACAATACCGGTACGAAATCATCCGGCGTATTGGTGCAGAACGGTCGAGAATCAGCGAGGCCCTGCAGGGTGATTGCGATTTCACGCTGAAGGGCCTGGAAGGACGAGTCCAGTGGGAGCGAACCAGCGTTTCGGAGCTGACGCTGTTTATTCATTACGCTATCGAAGTTTCGAATTGTGCCCGATAGAGCATAGCGAAACGCTGCGCCCGCTGCTTGACCCTGCCCACTTTGCGCTGCTGCTCCAGGCGGTCAGCGTAAGCCTCGGCTGAGCCTGGACGATGGGCCGCAGCGCCCGAGTCGTCGTGACCCTCCGCGGGGCTTCGGATGCCGGGTGGCAGGCCTGACCCCCAGTGCGGACGCCGCGCGATCCGAAAACCCGCCATGCGGGCTATCGAACCTGTTCGGCTGCCTCCGGGCCATTCCGGTCCCTGGCTTTTTCCTGCGCGAGGCCGTTCCGTTGCGTATCGACACGCGGGTGTCGCATCCGTGTCGTAGCCGTGTCGTCACGGGAAACAGACGCAGGGCGCTATGATGGCGCGATCCAGGCAGCGAGCGTCGAGGGAGACTTATGCAGGCCAACAGCGCCCGGATTCGGGAGTTGCGCAAGGCTCGCCAGTGGTCGCAGGAGCAGTTAGCGACGCTCAGCGGCCTGAACCTCCGGACCATCCAGCGGCTTGAATCGGGCACCAGGATCTCCGGCGAGTCCCTGCAGGCCCTGGCTGCCGTCTTCGAAGTGCCGGCCGAGACCCTGCTGCAGCGCGACGCTGAGCCTGGTGAATCGGCCCTCGTGGCAATGCGCGACGGCGTGATGCGCGGTCTAGAGTTTGGCGGCCATACGCCGCGGGTGGAGTTCTGGTGGTTCACGCTCGGCGTGTCGATGCTGCTGGCCCTGGCTACGCTGCTCAGCCAGTTCCCGGCGATGCTGCCGCTGCAGGTCGCATCCTTGCTCGTGCTGGTACCGTGGGTCGCGGCCTGCACCCGGCGCCTGCGGGATGCCGGACTCAGCCCCTGGTGGCAACTCATCGTATTTGTGCCCGTCGCAGGCATTCTGCTACTGCTCTACCTTCTTACCTACCCAAGCCGTTCCGGCTACGCCGTGGAAACGGCAGATCGATAACGACGGTCGCGCCGCCCGCTCCTGCGCCCGTGCAACGGGTCGAAACGATGCCTCGAAAATGTGTCGAGCGGTCGCGGTCTGCGAACGAGATCGTTTGCTCGGTGGCACAGTCGAGCCACACGAAGCACTGCATCCGCTTCCTGCCCCTGCCCGCCTTGCGCCGCCGCTCCGGGTGGTCTAAACCAATAATTGGGTGAGCGTTGCGGTCAGGCTGTTGCCGCGCAGGACATTGGCCAGGGGCCCTGGGGAGATTGTTATGAAATGCTCGGACCGTCGCTGGAAATCGTGGATCGTGCTCGTTACCTTCGCCGCCCTCGTGGGAGGTTGCTTCTCCGAGCCACCCGATCCCGATCCTATCCCTGAGGCGTGCGACAACATCGGTATCAAGGATTTCGTCGTAGTGCCGCCGACTCCGGTCGTGGGAACCGAGTTCGAATTCCAGTGGACCAGGGTGGGCGCGGTTCACATCATCGAAAGCGGACCAGGCATCGCCTTTATCCCCGGCAACTCGAATGTCACGGCAAGGCTGGAAACCGCGGGAGCGCTCGTTGCGGAGCTCGTCGAGCCCTTCGACTACACCGACTTCGGCAACGGGGAGGGGGAATTCGAACAGCCCGAAGAAATGAGCGTGGCCGAGCTCATGCCGACATTCGTTGACCTCGCGCCGGGCGAGTACATCGCTTCCCTGGAAGTAATAGGCAGCAGCGCGCCGGTCTGCGCGCCGCAGGGAACAAGCAATTCCGCGACGATAGAGTTTACGATCGGCCCAGGTTCGGCGTGTGCCGCTCCCGGCGTCACGCTGCTGGATCTCGAAATCCGCGACCTCGCGATCGCCGGTGACACGACCAGCATCGAATGGACGGTCGATTACAACGTCGAGTCCGACGGTAACGTCTCTCCGGGCTCCGACGTGGCGTTGGAGCATGCGGTTACCGTGACCGACGCCAACACGGGAACGACGCTCGGCTCGACCACCGTGAGCACGGCCGGGCTCATACTCCCGGGCGAGTCAGTGACCGAGACACTTCAGCTGATGTCTATCCTCAACCAACCTCCGCAGAACCCGGTTACGATACGGGTCGAGGTGATTCCCGGCCAAGCGGATGCCGAGTGCGGCGGCGCCGGAGAAGACCTCACGGCCAACAACACTATCGAGATCACCACGCAGTTATAGGCGATCGATCGCCCGGGGCGATCCGGGGCAAAGCAAGACGGGCCGCGCCCGCAGCTCGGCGACGATCTCAAGGCGCTCTCGTACCGAGCGCTGCAGCAGGCACGTCGCCGGCTGCAGTCGTTTTTCTATATCAGCGAAAGCAGTTGCCCATTAGAATTGCAAAGCATCGTCGGCACCCGACCTGAAGCAGTTTCTGCCGTTCGCCGCTCCGGGAGCACCATGTTCGACCACGTCGTATTCGGGGTTAGCGACTACGCTGCGAGCAAGGCCTTCTTCCTCAAGGCCCTCGAACCGCTGGGCGTAGCCGTAGCATCGGAGGGGTCGCTCGGACTCGAGCTTTGTTGTTCGGGCAGCGATGCATCATTGTGTATCCGCCGGGACGGCGACGCCGCGACGCATCTGCACCTGGCCTTCAAGGCAACGAGTCGCGAGCAGGTCGACGACTTTCACAGGGCGGCTATCGAGGCAGGCGCAACCGACAATGGTGCACCCGGCCTTCGCACCCGATACCATGCGCACTATTATGCGGCCTTCGTTATCGGTCCGGACGGGCACAACGTCGAAGTGGTTTGCCATGAGCCCGCGGCCTGATACGCCAGCACGGCTACCGGTGCGCTCCGGGCAGATTGCTGACAGCCGACAGGCAGTCTTCAGCCCGGACACCAGGACGCGCCGGTGATCCTGGAAGAATTACATCCTGCAGTCCTGGTCGCAGGCGCCGTGCTGCTGGTATTCAATCTCGTCGTGACCTGGGGCTTGATTCGCGACGATGGCGCGACGCTTTTCCAGAAATTTTGCCAGTTCTTCGTGATCTGGTTGCTGCCGCTGCTCGGAGGCGCTTTCATCCTGTCGTTGATCGGCTCCCATCACACGCGGGCCGAGATGAAGTCGATGGTTCCATTCCCGTTCTATCTCGTCGCGGGTAATCCGCATACGTCGAGTTCCGGTGGCAACCAGACGATGACGGCAGACTACCCGGTCGAAAGCGGGGGCGGGGAAGGAGCGTGTGGCGGCGACTGATGCGAGACGCCCGCCTGGCACGCTGCATCCTTTCCGACCGGGCGCGGCCTGCGCCTCTTGCGACAGCGTCGTCGGGCAACGCCGGCGCCCCGAAGACGCTCGCGGTCCGGGTATAGCGCCTGACGCACTATGGTACCTCGTGCTCGAGAGGACACCCACGAAGTGAACTGGCCACTCGGCAAGATCCTGCAGATCGGCGAACTGGTTGCGGCATTCGCGGTCGTCGTCTCCGTCGCCTTCGTCGTCGTGGAAATACGGCAGAACAGCGAAGCGCAGGTACAGGCGGCGACCCAGCAGGCGGTCAGCAACTACATCAACTCCCTCGAAAGGCTCGTCGACAACCCGGACTTCACCTGCCTGTACATCCGCGGTGCCCAGGACTACCGGTCATTGCGCGGTGACGAACGCTTGCGATTCAGTGCGTACTACATGTCCACCTACTACCAGCTGCAGGAGATGCTGCGCCTGGCGAGCGACGGGTCGATCGACGCCGACACCTGGTCCGGCTTCCACGCCCTGTTGACGGAAACGACGCGCTACCCCGGGGTCCGCCAGTGGTGGAGCGATCGTCGATACTGGTTCAGCACCCGCTACCAGGACTACATCGAAGCCCTGCTGCGCGAGCACGAGCCGATCGACAGCTACCTGTTCCAGGACAATGGTCAACAGGCCTGCGGCTGAGCAATGTGCGCGATGCCCTCGAACGATACATACTCACTGACCGGAGAGATTCCCTCGCCGGGCGAGTACCGGGCGCTCCGGGTCACGGCGGGCCTCAGCGCGAGAACGGGGGAGGCGGCGGCGCGCGGGCTGCCGAACTCGCTGTACGCCGTGTGCATTCGCGCCCACGGCGAACTCGTCGGCATGGGCCGTATCGTCGGCGACGGCGGCTGCAACTTTGAGATCGTCGACATTGCCGTGCACCCGCAGCATCAGCGCCAGGGGCTGGGCACGCGGATCATGGAGTCGCTGATGAGCTACCTGCGCGAGCATGCGCCGCCGTCGGCCTATGTCAGCCTGATCGCGGACGAGGGTGCTCCCGAACTCTACCGGCGCTTCGGCTTCGAACCGACGGCGCCGGCCTCCGTCGGCATGGCACTGCAACTTTGAAGCCCGCGGGTACCGTACAATGGCTGCCGGCCCTCACCGGTCCCGCCGTACAGGGCCGCGACCGGCACTCTGCGAATGCCCGGGATGGGCAGGCTGGAGATCGGCGCGCAGGAGCGGGCTTTCCGGGGGGAATGACCGGCCGCCGCCCGCCGGCCCGGTCGCGATAACGACAAGAAAAAAGGGGGAGTGCCAGTTTGCGACTGAAGCTATCCGAATGGGCGAGCGTCGCCGAGATCGCCGGCGCGTTCGCCGTGATCGTGTCGCTGGTCTACGTCGGCTACCAGGTGAACGACAACACCTCGGCCATCCGCTCCGCCGCGGCCAACGACGCGTCCGTCGCGATGCAGTCCTGGTACCTCGAGATGGGCAGCAACCCGCAGGCGAGCCGGCTCTGGTTCGACGCGATGACCAGCCCCGAGCCGCTGTCCACGCACGACGAGTTCCAGTTCATGATGATGATGCACGCCGTCCTGCTCGGCATGCAGAACAGCTACCTGCTCTCGCAGGAGGGCACGATCGACGCGGAGTTCCGCGAGGCGATCACGACCGCCATCGTCGCGGTCAAGGACCTGCCCGGCATGGGCCGCTACTGGCGGCAGCGGCGCGACTTCTTTCACGAGGGTTTCGCGGTCTACGTCGACGGCCTGCTGGCGCGCGAGGCCATCGAAACGCTCGACATGTACAAGCGGCCGGACCGGGTGCAGGACGGGTCGGGCACGGGCAAGGAATAGGCGTTGCCGATGATCCTCCGCCGCGTCGTCGAGCATGTCAGGACCCAGAACTGGACGGCGGTGGTTATCGACTTCGTCATCGTCGTCGTCGGAGTTTTCCTCGGCCTCCAGGTGCAGGAGTGGAGCGAGCGACAGGACGACCGCGAGCGGGAGACTCAGATCATCGCGGACATGCTGGCCGATCTCGCCATCGATCGCTCGCAGTACGCCAACGGCATCAACATGTCGCTCCGCCGGGTGGCCGCTGCCAACGCCTCGCTCGAAGGGGCCGGGTTGCCGTCGCTCGCCTTCGGCTGGGAGATGCCGAGCACGGATATCGTCGATTACGCCTTCGATTTCTCGCTGGTACCCGCGGTCTCCGCGGCCGAGCGTGACAGGCTGTGGACGGACGTCGTCCTTGGTTATTTCCCGACGCCGAGCACGTCGACCTACGACGCGATCGTCGGCGCCGGAGACGTCCGGGTGATCCGGGACCGGGACCTCGTCAGGGAAATCCAGCTCTATCGCAACCTGACCGGCGGCCTGATGCAGCAGAACGAGAAGATCTTCGCCATCCGCGCCAATGTCCTGGACGTCGGTGTGGGCTTCGGCCTGGCGCCCTTCGCGGAAATGCCCGCCGCGGAGTACTACCAGCTGGTCGCGCGCGAGCCGGAACTCGCGGCAGCCATCCGGCTGCAGGCGACCTTCGCCATTTTCCACCACGGCGAGATCGCGAGCGCGGATGCGCGCGCCGCCCGTCTTCAGGGCCGCCTGCAACGCTACCTCGCGGTCCCGGACTGATGCGCAGCCGGGGGCCCGATTCGACAGCCCGACCTTGCACCGGGGAGAGTCATGCATTCATCGGCACGCCGTAGTTTCCTGCAGGTCCTCGCAGCGAGCCCGCTGCTCGCCGCCACGACCGCCGGTCGCCTGCTGGCCGAGGAGTCGCTCGATGCCAGCCGGCTGCCCGATTTCCTGATCGATGCCCCCGAAGACGCGCTGGACGTCTTCGACTTCCACGCGGTCGCGAAGCACAGGCTGCCGCCGGCGCACTACGGATACCTCGCCACCGGCACCGACGGCAACGAGACGCTGGCCGCGAACCGGCGCGCTTTCGAGGACATCTACCTGCGCCCGATGCGCATGGTGGACACGAGCGGCGTCAGCCTGGAAACGAGACTGCTCGGCGAGCGGCTCGCCTCGCCCGTCGTGCTCGCGCCGGTCGGCAGCCAGCGCGCCTTTCATCCCGACGCGGAGCTCGCGACCGCTCGCGCCGCGAAGGCCCGCGATCGCCTGCAGATGCTGTCGAACGTGACCTCGAACCCGATCGAGGACGTCATCGCGGCCCGCGGCGCGCCGGTCTGGTTCCAGCTCTACCCGACCGGCAACTGGTCGACGGCCCGGACCATGCTCGAGAGAGCCGAGCGCGCCGGCGCGCGCGTCGTCGTGCTGACGGTCGATCTCAACTCCGGGAGCAACCGCGTCATGCTCGGCCAGTACCTGCGCACGGACGACCGCGACTGCTCGGCCTGCCACGGCACGGGCAGCGTCGAGGATTTCCTGCGCATGAACCCGATGTACCAGGGCTCGAGCGTGACCTACGCCGATTTCGACACCTCCGGCATGACCTGGGACTACCTCGACCGGATGCGCAGCGTCACGTCGATGAAAATCGTCGTCAAGGGCATCGTCACCCGCGAGGATGCCGCGAGCGCGGTCGCGGCCGGCGCGGACGCCGTCTATGTCTCGAACCACGGCGGCCGCGCCGAGGCGAGCGGCCGCGGCGCCATCGAGAGCCTGCCCGAGGTCGTCGCCGCCGTGGACGGCCGCGTGCCGGTCCTCGTCGACAGCGGCTTCCGGCGCGGCACGGACATCTTCAAGGCGCTGGCGCTGGGGGCGGACGCCGTGGGCATAGGCCGGGCCTACATCTGGGCGCTGGCGGCCTTCGGCCAGCCCGGCGTCGAGAAGCTGCTCGAGATGCTGGATGCCGAGCTGTCGATGGTGATGGGACAGGTAGGCGCAGCGAGCATTGCGGACATCGGCTCGCAGCACGTCGGCGCGCGCGGTTAGCAACGACCTCCCGGTGCGGTAAACCGCGACGGGCGCAGGCCGAACTTGTTTCGCCCAGCTACGGGCGTGTCTGGCCCCGCATATCCCTGCCCCGGCAGGCTAGAATGACCGCAGACGCCGACCCGTGACCCGAATCGGTCACGCACAAGAACAAGGTGGTGACGCGATGCCCGTATCCCGAGTCGTACACGCCGCCGCCCTGGCGGCCCTGATCGCGTCAGCCGCGGACGACGTGAGCGCTGCGGACGAGGAGCGACCCGCGTCCGAATGGGGACCCGCCGACGAACGAGGCGCCGCCAACCGGATCACGCCCGGCAAGGTGCTCGAGGCGACCGCCCTGATCACGGCAGGCCACATCTACGAGCTCGGCCGGGTCTACGAGGCCGGCATGCCGCTGTTCCCGGGCCGGCACTACAGCCTGACCATCCCCGGCTCGCCGACCGGCGGGCCGATCGGCAACAACAACATCCTCTACCATGACGAGATGATCAGCGGCCAGCTCGGCCAGGTCGGCACGCAGTTCGACGGCCTCGGGCACATCGGCAGCCGGGTCGAGGGCGAAGACGTGTTCTACAACGGCTTCCGCCGCGAGGACTTCGGTAGCGCGTTCGGGCTGACGAAGCTCGGCGTCGAGAAAGCCGGCGTGTTCGTGACGCGCGGCGTGCTGATCGACGTCGCGGCCTACAAGGGCGTCGAGCGGCTGCCGGTCGGCACGGTCATCACCGCTGCGGATCTCGAGGGCGCACTCGAACGGCAGTCCGTGACCGTCACGGCAGGCGACGTCGTGCTGATCCACACCGGCCACGGGTCGCTGTGGATGGTCGACAACGACGAGTACAACCGCGGCGCGCCGGGCATCGGCATGGAGGCCGCGCTGTGGCTGGCCGAACGAAAAATCGTCATGACCGGCGCGGACAGCTGGCCGGTCGAGGTCATCCCGTCGGAAGATCCCGACCTTGCGTTCCCGGTGCACCAGGAGCTGATCGCGCGGCGCGGCATCTACAACATCGAGAACCTGGACCTGGCGCGGCTGGCGGCGGACGAAGTCTACGAGTTCGCGTTCATGTTCGCGCCGGTCAAGTTCAAGGGCGCGACCGGCTCGCCCGGCAACCCGATCGCGATCCGCTGACCTGCCGGCTGCGGGAATCATCGAGCCTTGCTCCTACGCCGCATCATCGGCCATACGAGGGCACAGAACCCGACCGCCATCGCGATCGGCTTCGTCATCGTCGTGGTCGGCGTGTTCATCTTGTGGCGCATCGACGGCGCTGCGAACCGACCCGGAGCCCGCGCGCTGCGTCGCCGCGGCCGACCAGCGCCCGCCGATGTGAATACAATGTTGCCGCAGCTGGTAATGAAACTATGATGCAAGGCCAATTCGACGATCCCTGTTACCGACCGCAACCGGCGATTCCCGGTGAGAGAGGCACATTGATGCGCAGCATTGCCCTGGTTCTCGTCGCCTCGACGCTTGCAGCCTGCGCGGTCCCGGTGTCGAGCGTGTCGAGGCCCGACGCGTATTTCGACGCGATCACGCCGGGCACCGACGCTGCGTCGCTGTTCGCCGGCGACGAAGCCGTCCTGTCCGACGAGGCGATCGGCAGGATCCTCGAGTACGACTACGCACCTCCGCCGCTGAGCCGGGTGGCGCTGATGCCGTTCGGGCGCGAGGTCTGGTCCGAGTGGTCGGAAGAGCTGGCAGTGGCGTCCGAGCGGATGCGCACTGACGTCCTCGGCCGGCTGATCGCCTCGCCGCGCGTCTACGATGCTTCGTACCTGCCCTCGATCCTGATACCCGAGCAGAAATCGGTTCCGCGGCTGCGCGAGGCGGCGGCCCGCTACCAGGCCGACCTGCTGCTCGTGTACCGGAGCTACTGCCGCAGCTTCGAGCGCTACCGCGTGTTCGCGGCGGACCAGTCGCGCGCCTACTGCGGCGTCGAGGCCGTGCTGCTGGACACGAGGACCGGGCTGGTGCCCTTCACGACGGCCGTCCTGAAGGCGTTCGAGGCCAGCGAGAACGACAGCGACATCAATTTCCGCGAGACGGTGCTCAAGGCCCAGCTGGGCGCTACCGAGGATGCGCTCGCCGACGTCGCGGGCGAGATCGTCCGGTTCCTGGCAGAGCACTGAGCAGACGATGGCGCGGCCGGAAACGCGATCCGAATTCACGGCCCGGCTGCGCCGGCCGAAGCACCCGGGCGGCAGCGACTGGGCCTTCGTCGTCTTGCCACGCGAAGCCAGTGCCAGGCTCCCGCGCCGCGGCCGCACGACGGTGACGGGCGCGATCAACGGGCACGGCTTCAGCGCCCTGCTGGAACCCGACGGCCGGAAGAGCCACTGGCTGCGGCTGGACGACGCGCTGCTCGAGGCAGCGGATGCCGTCATCGGCGACGAGGTTCGCTTCGAGATCTCGGCCGTCGAGCAGGAACCCGAACCGCAGGTACCCGACGACCTCGCACGGGCGCTGGCGGTCGCTCCGGACGCCCGCGCCACCTGGGACGCGACAACGACGATCGCCCGCCTCGACTGGATACACTGGATCGTGTCGGCGAAGCAGGCGGGCACTCGCGCGAAACGCATCGGCGACGCGTGCGAGATGCTCGCAGCGGGAAAGAAGCGCGTCTGCTGCTTCGATCCCTCCGGCGTATACAGCAAGGCCTTCAGCGCCCCGGAAGCCGATGACTAGGCGCGACCCGCCGTCGCCGCACTCGCGCCATCGGCGGTACGCGCCGGGCCGGCGGGGCTGAGGGCCAGGCCCGTGGCGAGAATCCCGGACTACGAGAAGTACTCGATCGCGGAGCTGTACCAGGCCCTCGATTCGATAGCCGTCGACCGCTACCCGGAAATCTTCGCGGCGCTGAAAGCCGAACTCGACACGCGCGAGCCGACCTCGAGGGTCGAGCTGGAGGACTGCTATTACCGCCTGGACAAGAAGCGCTGGCCCGAATACGAGGAACGGCTGCGACTGCAGATCGAGCGCATGGGGGCGGGGACCCGCCTCGCGGTCCCGGTGGTTACCGAGAAGAACAAGTACCGGACGTTCTGGCGCAGGGTGTTCGCGCAGATCGTGGACGCGCTGATCTTCGTGATCCCGGCGCTGGTCGCCCTGTCCGTAATCGCCCCGAAGTTCGAGGACCCGCAACTCGTAAACGCCTACGTCAACGAAGCGCTGCAGTTCATGCTGCTCGCCTACTTCATCGTCATGCATGCCCGGTACGGCCAGACTCTCGGCAAGATGGCGACCGGAGTCAGGGTCATGGACGTGTCCGAGGAACGGCCTGTAAGCTGGTTCCAGGCCGTCATGAGGGATTCGGTTCCGCTGGTACTCGCGCTGGCATCGACGATATTCCTGCTGGCCTTCGGCACGAGGGTCGAGGACGGCGGATTCACGGGTACGAGTGCCCTCGTCGCGAACTCCATAGGCTTCATCATGGCCTCGTGGGCACTGGCGGAGTTGATCACGATGCTGTTCAACAGGAAGCGCCGCGCGGTTCACGACTTCATCGCGGGCACGGTCGTCGTCCGGGCTTACTGAAGGCATGGATACGCCGTCTCCAGCGCGAACCGGGCGATGCCAGTGCGGCGCAGTGCGGTTCGAGCTCGCCACCGAGCCGACCGACGCGAGCTTCTGCCACTGCTCGATCTGCAGGCGGCTCAGCGGGTCCGCCTTCTCGGCTTTCGCCGAGATTCCGGCAGCCGGGCTGCGCGTTGTGCGCGGCGCGGAGCAGGTGGCCGCCTGCAGGGTCACCGAGCGGCTCACGAACCGCTTCTGCGGCACCTGCGGCTCGCCGCTGTTCAGCGAGCACAGCGCGTTTCCCGGCTTCGTCTACGTCAGCCTCGGCGCGCTCGACGATGATCGCGGCATAGTGCCGGAGTATCATCAGTTCACGGGATCGAAGGCGAAGTGGCACCGGATCGGCGATGACCTGCCGCAGTTCGAGGAATGGCCGGATGCCTAGGTTCCCAGCGTGCGCGGCTCTTTGCTGTATCACCGTCGCATGCCGGGCAACGGGGAAGCGTAGTCCGCAATGAACTGGGAAGCCATCAGCACGATCGCAGAAATCGTCGGCGCCGCCGCCGTCGTCATATCCCTCGTCTACCTCGCCGCCCAGATCCGCCAGAACAACCGGCAGGTCGAGGAACAGGTACGCGCCCTGCGCCTGCAGGCCTACGACGCCGCGGGGGCCGACTTTTCCGCGCTGCGCCTGCACGTCAGCGGCTCGCCGCAGCGCGCCTCGGTGTGGCGCCGCGCCAAGGACAGCTACCTCGGGCTGGAACCGGACGAGCAGGCCCAGGCCAACGAAATGCTGCACGAGCTGATGTGGGCCTACCAGAACATCTTCTCGCGCATGCAGGGCGGCGCCGAGGACGACGTCCTGCGGCGAATCGTCGACAGGAACCTCGGCTACTGGCTCGCGAACCCGGGATTCCGCGAGTGGTGGCGGACCGAGGAAAAGACGCCCTACACGGAGGAGTTCGAAGCACTGGTCGACGGTGCCTGCGCCAGGGTCGAGGAACGGGCCGACTGAGGAAAAGTACCCGGCGCGGCGCTGACGCGGCATTGCGAAGACCAGCGCTGACGCCGGCACGAAAACGACAAGCGGAAACGGGGGATGGAAGCATGACCAGCAAGTACGAAGGCGGCTGTCACTGCGGCAGCGTGCGCTACACCTGCACGGCCAAACCGGAGTTCACGTTCTACTGCCACTGCAGGGACTGCCAGCGCACCGGTGGCAGCCCGTTCGCGGTGGAGCTGATGCTTGCGTCGGATTCGTTCAGCGCGACCGGCAAGACGCAGACCTACACCGTGGTCGGCGACTCCGGCAAGGAAGTGCACCGGCATTTCTGCCCCACCTGCGGGTCCGGGGTCTACCTGTTCTGCGACGCGGATCCGGGCTACGTGTTCCTGAAAGCCGGCACGCTCGACGACGCCGGCTGGCTGGAACCGGGTATGCACATATTCACGGTTGCCCAACAGCCCTGGCTGCAACTGGGCGATTCCCTGCCGCGGCACGAACGGATGCCGCCGGTGTGAAGGCGCGGCCCTGCGTAGAGCGAAACGGTTCGCAAGATGACTGAGGTCGAACTACTGCTGGAAATCTACAAGATGCAGGTTTCCCGCTCGGAACACTTCGAGAAGCTGCGCTTCTACATGTCCGGCTTGATTCTCACGCTTGCCGTCGCGCTGCTGGGAGTCGTAAGCCTTGACTCACCAGGCGGCCCGACGGACGCTCTCGTCGGCATCGCGATCGCCGCGCTCGGCAGCTTCGGGTTCGTCGCGAGCCTGTTGCACAGCAAGCGCGCCGAGCGCCACGGAACCCTCGCCGGCAAGTACCGCGAACAGATCGACAGGCTGATGCCGTCGGCCGGTTTCGACGCGACTCACAGCGCGGTTCGCGCGGAGTATCGGCAAACTCATCTGAACAGGCTCTGGGCTTACCTGCACCTGCTCATCATCGGCAGCGGACTGCTCGTTGCCGTACTGGCGATCATCACGACAGGGCCGCCTGAATGAAATTCGCCAGTCTCTCTTTCGGCGTCACCTGCCGAAACGTGTATGCGACCAGGAGTACCGAATGGTCCTCCGCCGCGTAATCGAGCACGTCAGGGCCCAGAACTGGACGGCGGTCGCCATTGATTTCCTCATCGTCGTCGTCGGCGTCTACATCGGCATCCAGCTCGACAACTGGAACGAGGCGCGCCGGGATGCAAACGCGCAGGCCGCGCTGCTCGAGCGGCTGGAAGAAGAGTTCGCCCTGGTCGAGCCGGCGCTCGAGAACTGGCTGGCCCTCGTGACAGCGTCGTTCGCAGGCACGCAGGCCGTCATCGTCGCGCTGCGCGACGAGAACCCCCCGGCCGACGAAGCCGCGTTCCGCTTCGCCCTTGCGCGCTCGAACTGGGTCGCGAGCGTGCCGGAGCTCGCCGCGACCTACTCGGAGCTCGTTTCGACCGGCCGACTGTCCGACCTGCGCGATCCGGCGCTGCGCGATGCGCTGACCAGTTACGGCGACGCCCACGCGCAGATCACGCGCGTCTATACCGGCGCCGTGCAGATCGTGTTCAACCCCGCGTCGAACTACTACCGCGCAGTGGACTGGCGCGTCGAACCCGACACCTGGGAGTCGAACGACGCGATCCTGGCCTACGACTGGGAAACGCTGCGCGCCTCGCGGGCGGAAATGCAGGCCTGGCTGCCGTTCCAGCACGACCTCACGGTCTACGGCGGCCGGGAGCTGGAGACGATACGGCGCATCCTCGCGATCCTGGGCGAGACCGAACAATCAAGGAGCCGGCCATGACGACGTTCAAGCGCATGCAATTCTCGGCACTGATCGATGCCCCGCCCGCGCTCGTCGTCGAGGTCATGACCGCGCCTGACACGTACCGCGAGTGGACCTCGGAGTTCATGGAAGGCTCCTGCTACGAAGGCTCGTGGGACGAGGGCGAGCGTATTCGTTTCCTGACGCCGGCCGGGGACGGCATGGTCGCCGAGATCGCGGAACACCGGCCCAACGAGTTCATCTCGGTGCGGCACCTCGGCGTCGTCGAGAACGGCGTCGAGGATACCGCGAGCGACGCGGTACGCGCCTGGGCGCCGGCGTACGAGAATTACAGCTTCGAGGCCGTCGGCGACGGGACGCGCATCGTCGTCGACCAGGACATGACGGCAGAGTACGAGGACTACATGCGCAAGACCTGGCCGAAGGCGCTGGCGCGGCTGAAGGCCCTGTGCGAGGCACGTGCCAGGGCCTGAATGCCAGCAGCCGCGGCCACGGCGCGGGCCTGCCGGGCCGGAAAACAGGCTCTGAATCAATATTTTAGCTGAGCCGCACCGGCGGCCCGGCCCGAATCCCTCCCCGTTTGCGCCTTAGAGGACATGGCGCGCCGATTCGACGCGTGCGCCGTCAACCAAGGGAGAGGGATTGATGACAGCGAACTACCTGGCCGCGTGGCTGCGGGTGATCCTGGTCGCGGCGATGCTCGGCCTCGCCGCCTGCGGCAGCAGCGGCAGCGACGGCCCGCCGCCGGTGGACACCGACGGAGACGGCATCCCGGACGCCACGGACACGGACGACGACAACGACGGCGTCAGCGACGCAAACGACGCGTTCCCGCTCGATGCCACCGAGTCCTCCGACTTCGACGGCGACGGCGTCGGCGACAACGCCGACACCGACGACGACAACGACGGCGTCGAGGACGGCAACGACGCGTTCCCGTTCGACCCGTCCGAATCCACCGACACGGACGGCGACGGCGTCGGCAACAATGCCGATACCGACGACGACGGCGACGGCGTCGACGACGCTAATGACGCCTTCCCACTCGACCCGACCGAGACGACCGATACCGACGGCGACGGCACGGGCGACAACGCCGACACCGACGACGACAACGACGGCACGCCGGACGACGACGACGACTTCCCGCTCGACCCGACGCGGACGAAGCCGATCGAGCCGCTGTTCCCCCGGGTCAACGGCCAGTTCGTGCTGCCGAATACCCCGGCGGCGAACCAGATGAACTGGGTCATCGAGCAGCTCGCGGCCGCGACGACCAGCCTGCAGGACATCAACGACCGCTTCGACCCGGACACGCTCGCCCAGGTGAGCGACGTCGAGTGGCAGCAGTTTTTCGACACGCTGCGCGGCATCGTCCCGAACGGCACGATCCAGGACATCATCACGATGACGCCGACCTTCGTCCGCGTGCTCGTCGGCGACGCGAACGCACCGGGCAGCGGCCAGTTCATGACGCTGCGCACGACCTACGGCAACGGCCTGATCACGTCCTTCGGCTCCGTCACGTTCCCGCTGAACGGCAGCTCGACCGGCGCGGCTGACCAGGCCCTCGATTACGCCGGCGCGGCAAACAAGCTGGAGACGCTGGCCGAGGACGTCGGCGTGCTGGTCGCCGAGATTGACGATAACCACCAGTGCGTACCGGTATTCGACCGCAACGCCGCGACGCCGCTGGCCACCGCCTCGATCTTCAAGGTCTGGGTCATGGGCGCGCTGGCGCAGGCGATCGAGGACGGCGTCATCGCGCCGGACCAGTTGATCGCGCTGAACGCGAATGACCAGGTGCTGGGCGGCTCGATCAACAGCGAACCGCTGGGCACGATGTTCACGGTTACGGACATGGCTGCGCTGATGCTCGGCATCAGCGACAACACCGCGACCGAGCACCTGTTCCGGCTCGTCGGGCGGGACCGCAACGAAGCGATCCTGGCGCAGTTCAACTACGCGGCACCGGACCTGATGCTGCCATTCCTGTCGATGAACGAGGCCTTCCACCTGTACTTCACCGTGCCGCTGCAGGAGGCGCTCGACTACGTCGCCGGCACCGAGCAGGAGCAGCGCGACTACGTGAACAACACGCTCGAACCGCTGGGGCCGGTCACCGATTTCAGCAGCTCGAACCCGGACGTGCTGGTCAGCGGCACCTGGCAGGGCAGCCCGAACGACGTCTGCAACGCCATCGCGGGCCTGCGCCAGTTCAACGACGTCAGCGACGGCTTCATCGTCACGGACCAGGCTTACGGCGCCGAGACCGCGGTCGTGAACCTGCGCGACAAGTGGGAACGCGTCTGGTTCAAGGGCGGCAGCCTCGACGACGGCACCGGCCTGCGCGTGCTGACCTACGGCTGGCTGCTCGAGAGCGACAGCCGCGGCGCGTTCGTCGTCGTCGCGATGGGCAACAACGACTCGGGCGGCAGCGCCCGCATCGACCAGGCGGCGTTCGCCTCGGTCGCGTCACGCCTCGTCGACCTCGTGGACGAGAGCAACTGACGAGCCTGCAGCCGG
>CALALV010000113.1 GCA_937925605.1 uncultured Woeseia sp. | reverse complement strand
ACGATGTTCATCGTCTTCTTCATCGTGTACGTCGCGATCGCGATTCTCCTGGCGAACGCGATGCTCATGGCGGTCTTCGAGCGGATCAAGGAGCTCGGCCTGCTCAAGGCCGTCGGCCTCCCTCCCGGCCGCCTGCCCCGCCCGTGCCCGCCCCGTCGCTGCTCGGTGTCCGACACGTCCTCGCTCCGGCGGGCGACGTCCGCCGGCTGAGCAGCCAGTCTACACGAAGGCCGGCCGGCGGCCGGCCGGCAGCCGTGGGCAGCTGTAACATTTGGTTTCAGCGAGCCTTTTTGAGGCTGCCGGCGGCTGCCGCTGCGCCGGCGTTGCCGTATGCTTCAAGGCATGTTGCATTCCGCCCCGGCGCAGAACGCGCCGCCGGCCCGCGCCATCCACCGTGATTCCCATGACCCGATCGACGCTGAGACTGTCTCTGCTCGTCCCGTTCCTGCTCGCCGGCTGCAGCGGCGAGCGCGCGCCCGCCGGCGGCGGCGGCGCGGGCCCGGCCGCGGTGCCCGTGATAGTCGACACCTTGCGCGTCGACACGGCCCGCACCCGCCTCGAGGCCGTCGGCACGTCGCGGGCGCTGCGCTCGATCGAGCTGTACCCGGCCGTGTCCGGCGAGGTGATCGACGTGCGCTTCCGGCCGGGGCAGCGCGTCGCGCGCGGCGAGGTGCTGGTCGAGCTGGAGCGACGCGAACAGGAGCTGGCGGTCTCGCTCGCGCAGGTCAGGCTCGAGGACGCGGAGCGGCTCTACGACCGCTACCGGCGCAGCGGCGACAGCGGCGCCGTGCTGCCGACGACGATCGACGCGGCCGCAACCGCGGTCGAGTCGGCGCGCATCGAGCTCGAGCGCGCACGGGTCGCGCTCGACTTCCGCACGCTGCGGGCGCCGTTCGACGGCTACGTCGGCATTACGGAAGTCGATCCGGGCGACCGAATAGGCCCTGAGACGATGATCACGACGCTCGACGATCGCAGTGCGCTGCTGGTCAGCTTCGAGGCGCCCGAGACGCTGATCGACAGCGTCACGCAAGGCGCCGAGGTCGGCATCGAGACCTGGACCGGCCGGCGCTCGGCGGGCTCCGGCCTCATCGAGGACATCGACAGCCGCATCGACCCGGTGACGCGAACCTTCCAGCTGCGCGCTCGGGTCGATAACGCGAGCGACACGCTGCGCCCGGGCATGAGCTTCCGCGTGACCGTGGATATTCCGGGCACGGCCTTCCCGGTCGTCGCCGAGACCGCGGTGCAGTGGGGCGCCGACGGTCCCTTCGTCTGGTCCGTCGTCGACGGCCGGGCCGAACGGCAGGCCGTGAACGTCGTGCAGCGACGCGAAGGCCGCGTGCTGATCGATACGGAGCTTCCGCCGGGCTCGCTGATCGTCGTCGAGGGCACGCAGCGCATGCGCAGCGGCGTCGACGTACGCTACGAGTCGTCGGCGCTGGCCAGCGGCGGCGGACCCGCCAGCCTGCCCGAAGCGGACTGAGCGACGACATGAGCGCCCCCACCCCGCAGGAGGACGACCGCGACGAGTCGACGGCCGGCGTCAACGACCTGCCGAGCGTCAGCGTGCGCCGCCCGGTGCTGGTGCTGGTCCTGAACCTGCTGATCGTGCTGGCCGGCATCGCCGCTATCCTCGGCGTCGAGACCCGCGAGTTGCCGGACGTGGACCGGCCGATCGTCAGCGTGCGCGCCGTGTACCCGGGATCGTCGCCGGAAACGATGGACGCCGAGGTCATCAGCCTGATCGAGGGCGCCGTCGCGCGAGTCTCCGGCGTCGAGAACATAAACTCGGCGTCCGAGGAAAACGCCGGGCGCATGCGCATCGAGTTCAGCCCGGACACCGATCTCGACAGCGCTGCGGCCGACGTGCGCGAAGCGGTGAGCCGGGTCATGCGCGAGCTGCCGGAGCGCGTCGAGCAGGTCGAGGTCGTGAAGGCCGACGACGACTCGGAGGCGATCGTCAACGTCGCCGTGCAAAGCGATTCACTGCTCGCCGAGGAGCTGACCCGCGTCGTCGAGCAGGACATCATTCCCGAACTGGTCTCGATCGACGGCGTCGCCGACGTACAGCTGTTCGGCGACCGCCGGCGCATGCTGCGTGTCGTCGCGGATCCGCTTAGGCTCGCGAGCTACCGCCTGTCCGTGACCGACGTGGCGGACGCGCTCAGGCGCGCGCCCTTCGATGTCCCCGCGGGCAGCTTCCGCTCTGTGGACCAGGAACTGATCGTACGTGCCGACGCGTCCGTCGTGACCGCCGAGCAAGTCGCCGACATCGTGATCGATGAGCCGGTGCGCATCGGTGACGTCGCCAATGTCTACTTCGGCCCGGAAGACGCGACGACCTACACGCGCCTGAACGGCCGCTCGGTGATCGGCCTCGGCGTGGTGCGCCAGGCGAAGTCCAATACCGTTGCGATTTCCGACGACATCCACGCCGCGGTCGAGCGACTCGACGCGCGCTTCCGCGACGTCGACATCACGATCACCGATGACCGCGCGCTCTTCATACGCAGCGCGATCAGCGAGGTGCTGATCACGCTGTCGCTGACGATAGCGATCGTCATTGCGACCATCCGGCTGTTCATGGGCTCGCTGCGCGCCACGCTGGTGCCGAGCGTCGCGATCCCGGTCGCGCTGATAGGCACCGTCGCGGCGATCTGGCTGCTCGGCTTCTCGATCAATATCCTGACGCTGCTGGCGCTGGTGCTGGCCACCGGGCTCGTCGTCGACGATGCGATCGTCGTGCTCGAGAACATCCAGCGGCGCCGCGCCCAGGGCATCGGCGCGCGGGCCGCCGCGGTGCTCGGCACCCGCCAGGTGTTCTTCGCCGTCGTGACGACGACGGCCGTGCTGGTCTCGGTGTTCGTCCCGATCGCCTTCCTGCCGAGCACGGCCGGTCGCCTGTTCCGCGAGTTCGGCGTCGTGCTGGCGGTCGCCGTGCTGATCTCGAGCTTCGTGTCGCTGAGCCTGGTACCGGCCGCCGCCTCGCGCCTGGCGGCCCGCCCGGGCGGCGGGGTGCAGGCCACCATCGCGCGCGCCGGCGCGGCGCTGAAGGCCGCGTACCTGCGCTCGCTCTCGGCGTTTCTCGACCGCCCGTGGATCCCGGTCGTCGGCGCGCTGGTGTTCGCGGTCGCGGCCGCGCTCCTGTTCCGTTCGCTGGAGAAGGAGCTGATACCGCCCGAAGACCGCGGCATGATCACGGTCGCCGCGCAGGGCCCGGACGGCGTCGGCATCGCCTACATGGACCGCCAGACAGTGAAAATCGAGGACATCCTCGCACCGCTGGTCGAGAGCGGCGAGGCCGAGGGGCTGTTCACGGTCGTCGGCACCTGGGACCCGAACCGCAGCCGGGTCAACGCGCCGCTCGCCGACTGGAGCGAACGCGAGCGCAGCCAGCAGGAGATCGCCGACGCGCTATCCGGCCCGCTGTCAGAGATACCCGGCGCGCGGGTCTCGGTCTGGAGCGGCAACAGCCTGAACCTGCGCCGCTTCGGCGGCGACGTCGAGGTCGCGCTGACCGGCAACGACTACGACACGATCTTCGAGGCCGCGAAGACCTTCACGCGCGCGATCGAGGAGCGCCTGCCCAACCTGTCGCGTCCGGATATCTCCTACGACCCGACGCAGCCGCAGCTGTCGGTCGAGATCGACCGGCGCCGCGCGTCCGATCTCGGCGTGGATCTCGCTGGCCTCGCGGCCACGCTGCGCGCGATGATCGACGGCGACGAAGTGATCGACCTGAATATCGCCGACGAGGCCGTGCCGATCCTGCTCGAGTCGGCAAGCGGCGAAATCAACGACCCGACCGACCTCGTCAACCTGTACGTGTCGACGGACAGCGGCGGTCTCGTGCCGCTGTCCAGCATCGTGTCGCTGCGCGAGGAAGGCGTCGCGACCCAGCTCGACCGGCAGGCCCAGCGGCGCGCGATCGAGATCGACGTCGAGCTCGTCGGCAACCACCCGCTGCAGTCCGCGGTCGACGACCTGCAGGCGCTGGCCGACGAGGTGCTGCCGGCGAACGTCTCGCTGATCATGCTGGGCGAAGCCGCCACGCTGCAGGAAACCTCCCGCGAGGTCGCACTCACCTACCTGATCGCGTTCGCGGTGATCTTCCTGGTGCTCGCTGCGCAGTTCGAGGGCTTCATGAGCGCCACGGTCGTGACGCTGATCGTCCCGTTCGGCGTGGCCGCCGCGGTGGTCGCACTGTTCCTGACCGGCACGTCGGTGAACATCTACTCGCAGATCGGGCTGGTACTGCTGATCGGGCTGATGGCGAAGAACAGCGTGCTGCTGGTTGAATTCGCCGACCAGCTGCGCGATCGCGGCGCCGGCGTGCGCGCGGCGATCGAGGGCGGAGCCGCGATCCGGCTGCGCCCCGTCACGATGACGATGGTGTCCACCGTGCTCGGCGGCCTGCCGCTGATCCTGTCGGGCGGCGCGGGCGCCGAAGCGCGCTCGTCGATCGGCTGGGTCGTGTTCGGCGGCCTCGGTCTCGCCGCATTGTTTACGCTTTACCTGACGCCCGCGCTATACCTGCTGCTCGCGCGCTTCTCGACGGCGCGGGCGGCCGAGACCGCCCGCCTGCGCGAGGAACTGCGCGCCGCGAAAGCTGCCGGCTAGCGCCCGTTCCGTTTTCCGCGTAGCTGCGCCCGCGGCGGCCGCGCCGTGAACTCGTCGCTGAGGCTCGCGAGGAAAGCCACGATCAGGTCCTCTTCCGCGTCGCTCAGGCCGAGATCGCCGAGGCCGGGCGCGAGCGGGTCCGCGCCGGCGCCGGACAGGTTCTCCGCCACCTCGGGCGCCGGCCAGCAGCCGGCCTCGATGGCCTGCAGGTCGCCGGCGCCTGCGCGTTGCGACCGGCGCTCAGGTTCCCGCAGCGGGCCGCCGTTCGCCGGCGCGCGCGTCCGCCACCCGCGCGGCCCGCAGCCCCGCGAAGAAGTCGCGGATGCGCGCGGCCGCGGCTGCCTCTTCCTCGGCCCAGCGAGCCAGCCGCGCTTCGACCCGTGCATCCCCCGCCACGCTCGCCAGGGCCGGCTGCGCCAGCGTCCGGCGCCAACCGAGCCGCGGCAACGCGCTGCCGTCCGTCACCGATTCCAGCGCCACGCGAATCGCGGCCTGTTCATCTCCGCGCAGCGCGAGGACGGTGAGCCGCGCGGCGGGATTGTCGGCGAGCGGCGGGCCGAAGCCCTCGGCCGCGTCGACCACGCGCTCGAGGCGCGCGCGCATCTCGGCAGGCGGCAGCACGACCTGCCACGCGCCGAGCGCCGCGAACTGCGCCGCCCGGTACTTCTGCGGCAGCCCGTCCGCGTCCGTGTCGAAGATGCCCGGCGCGTGCGTCTCGATCCAGCGGAGCTCGGCCGGCACGCTGCCCGCGGCGACCGCCCGGCGCAAGAGGAAGCGGACGGCGTCCACGTAGGCATCCTGGCGGTTGGCGATGTCGTTTTCGATCGCGCGCCGCGCCGCCTCTTCGGCGGCCTCCTCGTTGCCGGTCGCGATGCCGCGCAGGATCTCGACGCGGTAGGCGACCGGGCTCACCGGCGCGATCGAGCGCACGCGATTGCGGAAGTCGTCCGCTTCCTCGACGAGGCCGAGCTGGTACAGGAACGCAGCCAGCACCGCCGACAGCTCGTGATCGGCCGGATCGACCTCGATCGCCCGCAGCAATTCGCGGACGTAGCCGACGCCGTCGCCGCGATTGAGCCGCACGGTCGCAAGCGTCGCGTAAGCGTTCGGCTGCTTGGGCTCGATGGCCAGCGAGCGGTCGAGCGCCGCCTCGGCTGCGTCCCATTCGTTCAGGTCCGCATGCACGCCGCCCAGCTCGAAGAGCAGGTAGGCGTTCAGCGGGTCGTCGGCGAGCGCGGCCTCGAGCAATGCCTTCGCGTCATCGTGGCGATGCAGCTGACCCAGCAGTCGCACCAGCAACAGGCGCACTTCGTCCCGGTCGGGCTCGTCCGCGACCAGCCGGCCGAGCCCTGTCACGGCCTCCTGCACGCGTTCGGCCGTCGCCCCGCGGGCCTGTTCGGCCGCGCCGATGTAAAGCCGGATGGCCGACGCATCGGCATCGTGCGGCCGCTCGTCCGCGACCTGCGCGGCCAGCGCCGCCGCCTGTTCGAACGCCTGGGCCTCGCCGAGCCGCCCGGTCTGCGCCTGCCGCAACAGGTTGTAGGCCAGCGCGTTCTTCGCCGCGACGAACTGCGGATCGATCGCCAGCGCGCCCTTCAGCAGGTCCTCCTCCGCCTGCAGACCCCAGAAGGAGAAGGTCGCGCGCTCTTTCAGCGCCTGCAGGTACAGGTCGTAGGCATCCGGACTTTCCGTGTTGATGCCGGCCAGCCGGTCGTCGCCGCCGTCGCTGCGCTCACCGAGCAGCGAGCGCGTCAGCGCGCCGCCGACTTCGTTCGCGATCTCGTCCTGGATCGCGAAAATGTCGTCGAGCGTGCGATCGTAGTTGGCCGACCAGACGTGGAACCCGTCGTCGGCCCGGATCAGCTGCGCCGTGATGCGGACGCGATCGCCTGCTCGTTGCACGCTGCCTTCGAGCACGTGGCTGACGCCGAGCGCGCGCGCGATCTCCGCCACCGGCCGGTTCTCGTTCTTGAAGGAGAAGCTCGATGTGCGCGCCGCGACTTTCAGGTCCGGTACCTGCGCCAGCATGTGCAGCAGCGTCTCGGTCAGGCCGTCGGAAAAATACTCGTTGTCGGGGTTGTCGGACAGGTTGAGGAACGGCAGGACCGCGACCGACGGCGCGCCGTCCGGCGCCGGCCGTGGTTGCTCGATCGTGCGCGAACCGAACACGGCGAGGAACAGCACGCCGACGACGACCAGCGCGATGGTCGCAATCTCGAGGCGGTAGCCCTTCGCGGGCGCCAGCGATGCATCGCGATCGACCTCGTGCTGCCGCCGTATGCCCTCGGGCGTCACCTCGAACAGCCAGGCGAACGCGAGCGCGGGCACGAGCCCCAGCGCGAACACGAGCACGACGGCGCGGGACACCCAGTCGGCGGCGCCGAGGGTCGGCAGCACGGTCGTCAGCACCTCGGTCACGAGCCAGCCCGCTACCACGTAGGCGGCGGCGACGCGGAAGACGTGGCGGCGCTTGAGCTCGGTGAACAGGGACATCGCGGGAAGGCCAGGTGCGGCAGGACTCGGATTATACGCTGCGGCACGCGGCGACCTGCATCGGCCCCCGCCCGGACAGCGCAACGCTTGGATACCGCGGACGCGTCGCGCGTTTAGCCCCCCCTGCTTGCCGTCAGCCGGCGCGGCGATAGAATCCGGACAGGCGCGCGAGCGCGCGCCGCCGCCAGCCACAACGAGGAAACGCATGCGAGTACGCGCGCTGCTGCTGCTGATCGTCCCGCAACTCGCGCCCGGCGCGGCCGGTTCCACACCGGCCCCTGCGGACGGCGAATGGCGGGCGCTCTTCGACGGCAGGACGCTCGACGGCTGGCGTGGCTACGGCAGCGCCGCGCCCGGCCCGGGCTGGATCGTCGAGGACGGCGCGATCGTGCTCGACGTCGGGCCGGACACCGATACCGTCACGGCCGGCGACCTGATCACGGTCGAGCGCTTCGGCAACTTCGAGCTGGAGCTCGAGTGGAAGATCGAGCCCGGCGGCAACAGCGGCCTGTTCTTCGGCGTGCGCGAAATCCCCCGCCACGACGCGGCCTGGGCGAGCGGCGTGGAGATGCAGATACTCGACGACGAGCGACACCCGGACGGCAACAGTCCGCTGACCAGCGCCGGCGCCTGCTACGCACTGTACGCACCGGTCGCCGACGTCGTACGCCCGGCCGGCGAGTACAACGAGGTGCGCCTCGTGGTAGACAACCGGCGCGTCGAGCACTGGCTGAACGGCGTGCGCATCGTCGAGTACGTCATCGGCTCGGACGACTGGAACGCGCGCGTCGCCGATTCCAAGTTCGCGGACCGCTGGCATTTCGCGCGCTATCGCCACGGCCACATCGGCCTGCAGGATCACTCGGACCGGGTCTGGTTTCGCAACATCCGGATCAGGGAACTCTAGTGTCCTCCGAGCGCTACGACGCCGTCGTCGTCGGTTCCGGGGCCGGCGGCGCGACCGCGGCGTGGGTGCTGGTCGAACGCGGGCTCAGGGTGCTGATGCTCGAGGCCGGCCGCGATTACGACCCGCAGGCGGAAACGCCGATGTTCGCGGGCGCCGCGCAGGCGCCGCTGCGCGGCGACGGGACGCCGGACAAGGAGTTCGGCTATTACGACGCCACCGTGGACGGCGGCTGGGCAATGCCGGGCGAGCCGTACACGCAGGCACCGGGCTCGGAGTTCATGTGGTGGCGATCGCGCATGCTCGGCGGCCGCACCAATCACTGGGCGCGCAATTCCTTTCGCATGGGTCCGTACGACTTCAAGCCGTATTCGCGCGACGGTCGCGGGGTCGACTGGCCGATCAGCTATGCCGACCTCGCGCCCTGGTACGACCGCACCGAGGCGCTGGTCGGCGTTTACGGCCGCAACGATGGCCTCGAGAATCACCCGGACTCGGCGCCGGGGATCCTGCACGAGCCGCCGGCGCCGCGCGTCGGCGAACTGTTGGTCAAGGCCGGCTGCGCGGATCTCGGCATGCCCTGCGTGCCGGCGCGGCGCGCGGTGCTGACCCGGCCGCTGGGCCAGCGCCGGCCCTGCTTCTACGCGACACCCTGCGGGCGCGGTTGTTCGATCGGCGCAGCGTTCCAGACGACGACGTCGTTCCTGCCGATGGCGCTGGCCACCGGCCGGCTCACGATCGTGACCGGCGCGATGGTGTTCGAGGTGCTGCTCGACCAGCGCGGCCGCGCCGCCGGCGTGCATTACATCGACAAGGCAACAGGGAAGCAGGAGATCGCCCGCGGTCGCACGGTCGTGCTCGCCGCGAGCGCCGGTGAGACCGCGCGCATCCTGCTGAACTCGAAGAGTCCCCGCTTTCCGGACGGCGCCGCCAATTCCAGCGGCCAGGTCGGCCGCAACCTGATGGACACCGTCGGCGCAGCCATGGGTGCGCAGTTCCCGGCGCTCGAAAACCGTCCGGTCTATAACGAGGACGGCGCCATGGGCATGCACCTGTACATCCCGTTCTGGCTCTACCGCGAGCAGGCGCGCGGCGAACTCGACTTCGCCCGCGGCTATCACTACGAGCTCGGTGCGGACGGGCGCACGCTGCCGAACATGGGCATCGGCAACATCGCGAACTTCGCCGGCAGCCACGGCGCGCAGCTTAAAGCGGACATGCGCCGCTACTACGGCAGCTTCATGCATTTCGTTTGTCGCGGCGAGATGATCCCGAACCCGGATTCGTACTGCGAGATCGATCCGGGCGTCACCGATCGCTGGGGTATTCCGGTCCTGCGTTTCCACTTCGCCTGGAGCGAGCAGGAGCTGAACATGGTGCGGCACTTCCAGCGGACCACGAAGGCACTGATCGAGCGTCTCGGCGGCCGCCTGCAATGGGGCGACACGGCGGCCGAGGACGCGATTTCGAAGGGCGGGCAAATCATCCACGAGGTCGGCACGACCCGCATGGGCGACGATCCCGAGCACTCCGTGACCAACGGCTACGGCCAGTGCTGGGACATCGACAACCTGTTCGTCGCCGATGGCGGCGTGTTCGCGAGCAAGGCGCACAAGAACCCGACGCTGACCATCATGGCCCTCGCCTGGCGGAGCAGCGACCACCTGGCGGAACGCCTGGCGAGGCGCGAGCTGTGAGCGACGACGGGCTACCACGCGTCGACCGGCGCACGACGCTCAAGTGGCTGGCCGCGACGATCGCAGCCAGCCAGCCGGGCTGCGGCCGGGACGAGCCCTTCGTCGGCAGCGAGATTCCGTCCGCGGATCCGGCGGCGGCCGGCTACGGCAAGGACCCGGACCTGATGCAGCCGGCCGTGCCCTGGCCGCGCACGCTGAATTCGGCCCAGCTGGCGACTGCCGCGGCACTGTGCGACCTGGTATTGCCGGCCGACGAACGCTCGCCGGCCGCGAGCGAGCTCGGCATCGCCGACTTCATCGACGAGTGGGCCAGCGCCCCTTACCCGCAGCAGCGCGCGGACCGCGAGCTTTTCCTCGCCGGATTCGGCTGGCTCGACGACGCGGCAAGGGCAGCGTCCGGCCAGGCCTTTGCTGCCGCAGATGCCGGCACGCAGGCAGCGATCGTCGCCCGGCTGGCAGCCGCGCCGGACGCGGGCCTCGCGCCGCAGCACGAGTTCTTCCGACGCTTTCGCTTCGTTGCGGCCGGCGCGTACTACACGACAGACGCCGGGATGCGCGACATCGGTTACACCGGCAATGTCGCGATCAGCGGTGCCTACCCCGGCCCGAGCGACGAGGCGCTCGCCCATCTCGCCTCGGTGCTCGACGACCTGGGGCTCGACTGGCCGGGTTGAGCGCAGCGCGGACATCCATGCACAACGGCCTGGCGGCCGGGAGGAACGCAATGAATGCACGCAGCCTTCTGTATTACGCGGCACTCGCGACCGCGGTGACCGGCGTCGGCCTCGTCGCGGGCTCGCTGCGCCCCGCCCTGCTCGAACCGTTCGTGTCGCTGGTGTTCGCGGGCAGCGTCGCACTGGATGCCCCGGCGCGCCTGCTCGCCGGGGTCGCCGGTGCGCTGATGGCCGGCTGGGGGCTGATGATCGCGCTGCTCGCAGCAAGGCTCGACGCGCTGGACGCGCGGGCCGTCGGCACGGCGACGGCGAGCGGCCTCGTCGCCTGGTACGTCCTCGATGGCCTGGCCTCCGTGGGCACTGGCGCGCCGCTCAACCTGGTCGGCAACACGCTGTTCCTCGCCATCCTGCTGCCGCCGGCGCTCGCGTTGCGCCGCTATCGCGACGCAGCCGGCGACGGCTGAAGCCGCCGGAGTCCTGCACTTCAGTCCAGCGCCCGCCCGATGAACGCGGCGAGCGGCGGCGACTCGCGGACGTCGGCGAGCTGCGGGTCCACCCGCAGGAACACGAGCGAGTGCGAGCTCTCGGACAGCGCGCGTTCCAGCCAGGCCATCGCCGTATCCGGTCGGCCCGCGGCGAACCAGGCCTTGCCGATCTCGTAAGCCGGGACGTAGCCGTCCGAGCCTGCCAGCTGCTCGAGCATGGCGATCGCGCGCTCCGTGTCGCCCGCCAGAGCCAGCGTGCGCGCCAGCGCCGCGGTGGCGATACCGCTGCCGCCGGAGCGTGACAACGCTTCCTCGAGCATGCGGCGCGCGTCGGGCAGGCGGCCCTGTGCTTCGAGGACCCAGCCGCTCCACAGGTAGACCAGTTCGAAATCCGCATCGAGTTCCCTGGTGAGTGCGAGCTGCGCCAGCGCCTCGTCGTAGCGCCCGGCGAAGTAGCGCGTCCAGCCGAGCGCCGCGCTGGCGATGAGCGACAGCGGATCGAGCTGGGTCGCGCGCCGCATCGCTGCCTCGGCTTCGTCGAAGCGCCCGGCCGCGGTCAGCAGGTTGCCGTACCACTGGTGCGCCTGCGAAAAATCCGGGCGCAGTTCGATCGAGCGCAGGAAATGCGCTTCGGCAGTCGGAAAATCCCGGTCGTAGTAGAGCGCGACGTAGCCGAGCGTCGCTTCGGCGCCGGCGTTGTCGGGCACGATCTCCAGCGCGCGCAGCGCGGCCGCCCGGGCCATCGGGAACGCCTCGGCGGGCGGGAGGTAATCGTAGAATCCGAGCACCGCGTACGCGTCGCCGAGCCCGGTCCACGCACTCGCGTAGCCGGGCGCCCGGTCCACCGCGGCGCGGAAGTGCCTGACTGCCGTGCGCAGTCCCTCCTCGCTACGGCGATGCCACGCATAGCGGCCGCGCAGGTAGTGGTCGTAGGCGACCGGGTCGATCGTCGCTTGCGGCGCGGTCTGCCGCTCCTCGCCCGGCGTCGACCGCAGCGTGGTCGCGATAGCCCGGGCAATCTCCTGCTGAATGGCGAATACGTCTTCGAACTGCCGGTCGTAGCGCTCGCTCCACAGCTGCAGCCCGGTCGTCGCGTCGACGAGGCGGACGCTGATACGCAGCCGCTCGCCGTCGCGCCGGACGCTGCCTTCGACAAGCGCATCCGCGCCCAGCAGTTCGCCGATCTCGCGCGCGTCGCGATTGTCCGCGTCGACCGCGAACGAGGACGTGCGCGACACGACTTTGCTGGCGCCGGCGCGCGCGAGTTCGTCGATGATCTCCTCGCTCAGCCCGTCGCTGAAATAACGGTCTTCGGGATCGTTTCCGGCATTGGCGAATGGCAGCACGGCCACGGTCGAAGGTGCTGCAGTGAACGCCGGCGGCGCCTGGCCGCCCGCGCGCAGCAGCACGACGGCAGCGCCGATCGCCAGCACGAGGCCCAGCGCCACAGCGACGGCGCGCACCGGCGCCGCGGGACTCGCGCCTGCATCGCCGTTCGCGTCCTCGGCGGCCCCGCCGGCGTGCTGCCCGGAGTGCAAGGGTGCGACGAAGCGGTAGCCGCGCTTCGGAATCGTTTCGATGTAATGCGGATGGTGTGCCGAATCGTTGAGCGCGAGGCGCAGCTTGCGGACGGCCGTGTTCAGGTTGTCGTCGAGAATGCCGCTGTCGTCGTCGGGCCACAGCGTGCCGAAGAACTCCTGGCGCGAAACGAGCTCGCCCGGACGCTGCAGCAACAGTCCGAGCACCCGCAGCGGCATGTCCTGCAGGGGCACGCGCTGGCCCCGCTCGCGCAGCTCGGGGACTGCGTCGTCGAACTCGTAGGTGCCGAAATGCCGGACCGTCACCGCGTGCCGTCTCCCTGCGTCGGCGAAAGTCTAGCATGCAGCCTGCCGACTCGCGCTCAGGACCAGCCACAAGTAATTGATTGGAAGGCAATTTGGCTGATCAGCGAAAGATCATGCGGGGTTCATTGAGAATCCGGGCGACAGCTGCTTCGCTGACGGTCACGCCACCCGGCGTCCACGATCAAGGAGACGAGCATGAGCGCAAAGAAAAAAAACTACGTGATCGAGCGTGACATCCCCGGTGCCGGCAACCTGACGGCAGAGGAACTCCGCGCCATCAGCGCGAAATCCTGCGGCGTGCTGGACGAGCTGGGGCCCTCGATCCAGTGGATGCACAGCTACGTGACCGACGACAAGGTGTACTGCGTCTACTCGGCGACGGACGAGGACATCATACGGCGCCACGCGCAGCTGGGCGGTTTCCCTGCCAACCGGATCTCGCCGGTACGGGAGATCATCGACCCGTCCACGGCGGCCGGCTGAGCCGCCGCCCTTTGCGCTGCTTCACCCTGCGGGCAACAGGCGCGCGCCGGCGAACCACGGGTGCAGGTACACCAGCGCGGCGAACAGCACGCCGGCAATGACGAGGCCCAGCAGCTCGCGCGCGGCAGCGCGCGAAGGCTGCGGCCGCCAGTCGCGGTCGCGGCGATTGAGCAGCGGGATCTCGAGCAGCGCCCAGACCCCGAGGCCGCCGAACAGGACCAGCGACCGCGTATCCCCGTTCGCCAGCAGGTGCGCGACCGACCAGAGCAGGACCGCGATCAGCTGCGGGTGCCGCAGGCGACGCGCGACGCTGCCCTTCGCGTGGGAGGCGCCGAACAGCCAGACGGCGGCAAACATCAGCGGCCATGCGAGCGTCGCGCCCCAGGCCGGTGGTGCGTACGCGGGCTGCGGGACGGCACTGCGCCAGCCGACGATGACGAGGGCGAGGCCAGCGAACACGCCGAGCGCGAACAGCCCGCGGAAGGCCTTGTCGCGGTCGAGGCGCTCGCGCAGCCGCGGCGCCAGCGCCGGCGACAGGTGCACGACGGCCCATACCAGTACCCCGCTGATCAACCAGCCCATGCGCAGTCTCCCGGGTGGCTCGCCGGCCGATCGGCGCATTATAGGTGCGCTGGCCGCGTGCATTCAGCTGCGCTTCAGCCCGCCCGCCGAATAATCCACCCTTCACGATCCGCCGCGCACGGCATCCTTCGGGGAGAAATTCGATGCGTAACAAGGTGTTTGTATTGATCGCAGGGCTGGCCTGCAGCCTGCCGGCCACGGCCGCGGGCGACGTCTACCTCGGCGCCACGATCGGCAACACGTCGGTCGACACGGACTTCGGCGACTTCAACCTCGACTTCGACGACGACGAGACGTCCTGGTCGGCCTTCGCCGGCGTGCAGGCGAACGACTGGTTCGGCGTCGAGGCCAGCTACAACGACTTCGGCGATTACGGCCTCGCGACCGAGTTCGACCTGACCCGGACGACGATCGACGCGAACCTGACCGGCTACGACGTGATGGCCGTCTTGTCGGTGCCGGCCGGGCCGCTGCGCCTGTTCGGCAAGGCCGGTCTCGTGTTCTGGGACGTCGAGGCGACGGCCGTCGTGCAGCCGCCGGTCGGACCGGCCATCCTGATTAGCGAGGACGACAACGGCAACGACACCGCGTTCGGCGGCGGGCTGGAATTCAGCCTGAGCGACAGCCTCGCGCTGCGCGGCGAGATCGAGTGGTTCGACATCGAGGACACCGAGCAGGTCTGGTTCGCCTCGGTCGGGTTGACCGTCCGCTTCTGAACCCCGCCGCCGGGGTCTCCCGGCGGCGTCGCGCCCTCAAGCTTCCGGCCGCCCGGCCGATAAACGGGCCATGTGGACGAGAAGGCACACACGGCCGGACGGGCGGCCATGACTGAGCGCGGCGCGAGGGCACGCCTGACGCCCGGCCGCCATGCGGCCGGAGCGTCGCTGCTGGCGCTCGGCCTCGCCACGCTCGGGCTTGTGGCCCTGCTGCCGACGCGCGGCCCGGTCGGTCTCGATCTGCCGTTTCTCGACGAGCGCATGCCGCCGGTCGTCGTTGCGTTCGCGGGCTACCCCGGCTGCGGCACGATCTGCCCGGCCAGCCTCGCGACGATCCGCACCGCCGCGGACGCGCTGCCGGCCGCCCGGCGGGCCCGGCTCGGCCTGCTGTTCGTGAATATCGAGCGCGACACGCCGCCCGCGCAGAGCGAGGCCTACGCCCGTGCGTTCCACCCGGACTTCCGCGCCTACTCGCTGACCAGCGAGGACGCGGCCCCGGTGTACCGGGCGCTGGCGCTCGGCAGCTTCGCAAGCGACGGGCAGGCCGCGGCCCACAGCGGCTACGTCTACGTGTTCGCGCGGGCCGCGAACGGCTGGCGTATCGAGCGCATCTACCGACGGCTGCCCGCTAGCGGCCGGCTGGCGAACGACCTGCACGAATTGGTAGCGACCATCGCCTGACGGGAATCGAGCATGTTGACCGGGATCATGTCAGTCGTTGCGCCACCCCGGCGCGAAGCCGCAATCGAGGACGCGCTGCAGCGGGACTTCGACGCGACCGACACGCTGATGATGCGCGTCGTGCTGGCCCACTGGGCGCTGGCCGCCAGCGTCATGGGCCTGGCGCAGGGATTCTACCTCGCCGGCTTTGCCGGCGGCGCCGTCATCACCGGCATCGCCTGGCTCGGCTACCGCCACCTGCGTGGCACGGTCTACTCGCGCATGCTCATGGGCGTATGCCTGATGCTGTTCTCGGCGCTGTACATCCAGCAGAGCCTCGGCCGCATCGAGTACCACTTCCACGTCTTCATCGCGCTCGCGCTGCTGATCCGCTACAAGGACCTGCGCCCGCTGCTCGCCGCCGTGGTCACGATCGCGACGCACCACCTCGTGTTCAGCCTGTGCCAGGAATCGGGGCTCAGCCTGTTCGGCGCGCCGCTCATGGTCTTCAACTACGGCACCGGGCTCGACATCGTGCTGTTGCACGCGGCCTTCGTCGTCTTCGAGGCCGTGTTCATCGGCCATATCATCCTGCAGGTCACCGAGCAGTTTTGCGCCGACGTGCGCGAGGCGCACGAGAACCTCGAGGTGCTCGACGCCCTGCGCCGCGTGATCAGCACCGGTGACCTGTCGCTGCGCATGGACTGCGAAAACGAGAAGGGCCGCGTCGTCAACGAACTGCTGGACCTGATGAACGCCAACGTCGCCGTGCGCATCGCGCTCGACAAGGCAAATGCCAGCGTCGTCATCGTCGACCGCGCGCTCGACATCCTGGAATGCAACGAGAGCGCCGAGGAGCTGTTCCGCGACGCCGCGGCCGACTTCGCGACCGTCGGCGTGACGATAGACGCGGGCGGTCTCATCGGCCAGCCGGTCACGGCGCTGCTGCCGGACGAGACGGCGAGCCGGCTGCGGGACCTGGCCGACACCCACGAGACGGAATTCGAGGTCGGGCGGCGCACGTTCCACGTCGTCATCAACCCGGTCGTCAATGACAACGGCGAGCGGCTCGGCACGATCGTCGAGTACGAGGACCGCACGCAGGAGATCGTTATCGAGCGCGAGGTCCACGACATGGTCCGCGCGGCATCGGCAGGCGACCTGAGCCGCCGCATCTCGCTCGAGCAGACCAGCGGCTTCTTCGCGACGCTGGGCGAAGCCGTCAATCGGCTGGTCGAGGTGGCCGACAACGTCATCACCGAGTGCTCGGGCGTGCTTTCGGCGCTGGCCGCAGGCGACCTGACGCGCAGCGTGGAAACCCGCTACGACGGCCAGTTCGGCGCGCTGACGACCGACCTCAACTCGACGATCGCGCGGCTGACCGGCACGGTGCAGGAGATCAAGGGAATGGCGGCCCAGGTCAACGACGATGCCGAGAACCTGGTGGCCGGCAATCTCAATCTCTCCGACCGCTTCAAGCAGCAGGCGGCAAGCCTCGAGGAAACGGCCGCGAACATGGAGCAGATGACCGGCGCGGTGCAGACCAACGCACAGCACGCGGCCCGGGCGGACGAGCTGACGACGGCGGCCCGCGAGCAGGCCGAGCATGGCGGCATCGTGATCAACGACGCCGTCGCCGCGATGAGCGCGATCACCGAGGCCAGCAAGCGCATCGCGGAGATCACCGGCGTTATCGACGAAATCGCATTCCAGACGAACTTGCTGGCGCTCAACGCCTCGGTCGAGGCGGCACGCGCCGGCGAGCAGGGACGCGGCTTCGCAGTCGTCGCGAGCGAGGTGCGCAACCTGGCCGGCCGCAGCGCGACCGCCGCCAAGGAAATCAGCGGCCTGATCAGCGACAGCGTTGCGAAGGTCCGCGAGGGCGAGCGCATGGTCAACGAGTCCGGCGAGACGCTCGCCGAGATCGTGCGCTCGGTCCAGCAGGCCAGCGCCATCGTCGGCGAGATCGCGCGTGCCAACCAGGAGCAGTCGGACGGCATCCAGATCGTCAGCAAGGCGGTGACCGAGATGGACGACATGACCCAGCAAAATGCCGCGCTCGTGGACGCCGCCGCCGAGGCCAGCCAGTCGATGGGCCGTCAGTCTCGCGCGCTGATGGGGCTGGTGCGCTTCTTCTCGACGGAGCGGGCGAGCGCGAACGACGCGTCGAACGCGGCCTGACCGCTATCGCAGTCAAGCTGGCCGCGCGCGACGAGCTAGCCCCCTGCCCGGCGAGATGCGCCCGAAATCGACGGGACCTCTGCGTCGATAAGGCGGGCAATCGACCCGATGTCGACCGGCTCTTCTCCTTCCCCGTCCCGTAGCACGAAACGATCGTCCTGCCACTGCCAGCGATCCTCGTCCGGCGGCCGGTCGATGCCGATCGGCCAGATGTGCAGCGTGCCCTCGGCGTCGATCTGCATCCGGACGAAATTCTTGCAGGTAGAGCGCGACTGGCAAGCCAGTACGTCGTTCGAGTGTCCGCCGAGCAGATTGGCGAGTACCAGGTAGAGCCCGAGCAGGCAGGTGCCGGCTACGCCCGCAAAAACGATGACTTGCTCCGACAACAGAACGACGCGCGTCTGGACCGGGTAAAACACGAGTCCCGCGAGAAGCATCGCCTGGAACAGGGCCACCGCCATGACCATGGACTTTGGCAACCGGTAGGCGACTGCTCCGTAGACCAGGGCAAGAACGAAAACTACGTCGAAGGTCGCGAGGAGCGAAGAACCATCGAAGCGTGAGCGCAAGGCGGCGATAAACCAGACCGACAGCATCGCGAGCAGGAAATGGAAGGCAGCGTGCAGCAAGCCCATGAGCGTCACGATCGGTCCACGGAAGCGACCTATGCCGTCGTCCGTAGCGGATGACTCATGCGCCCAGACGACGAGTGCTACGAGCAGTGCCGTGGCGGTCGAGAGACCCGTCAGCGTATAGAGTGAGTTTAAAAAGGTCTCCAGGGACTGTAGCGCGGACGCCCGTGTCAGCACCGCGCAATCCCAGACTTTCCACAGCGCAGTCGGCCCCGATGCGCCGTCCGTTCGTCGGAAGGCGTAGTTCAGCAGCAGGTACAGCGGGCCGACGAGGAATATTGCAAGGGCCGGGTTGTAAACGACGAGCCCTATGGATTTAAGGGCCGTACGGGACGTGACCCCGGGTTCCGGGTAAACGCTCGCGGCGCGCATGTAGTCCACGTCTCCGCCCGCCGCCGGCGCAGCGCGCGGCCGAATGCGGTGCCTGCGGCGGGACGCAGCGCCGTTGTCCAGGGCGAGCTTGCAGCCATCTTCGATGCGCCGGCGCGAAACGCACGGCAAGCCATGTGTCGGATACAGGTAGGCGCCGCCACCGCCGGCCATGATCATTTGCCGGTCGCCGCCCGCATCGCCGGGCTCGACCGTGTAGCGCGCATAGCAGTGCAGGTCGCCGGACAGAACGAGCGAAACCCGATGGCCGGACGTCTTGCTGTCGAGGCAAACCCGCTCGATAAAATGCGACAGCTCCCGGTAGCCTTGCCGGCGTCCGCTGAAGTACTGCACCCATACGGGATTGGGCACGACGAGTATGAAATTCGTCGGCTGCTCCACGGCGTCCACGATGGCTTCGAAGTATTCCCACTGGGGGAGGTCCATCGCACCGCCGACGTGCCAGTCGAGGCCCAGGCACATCCAGTCGTGCGGCAGCTTGACCGCCCAGTAGCTGCGGCGCTGCGGCGTCGCGATATTTTCGAAAGTGCCGTCCGGCTTCGAGCGGCAGAAATACAGCATGAACTTCATCAGGCCGTCGTACCAATCGTGATTGCCGGGAATGGCGACGGCCTGCAATTCCGCGGCACTGCGATGACGAAACGCCGCATTGTAAGGCCCGATGAAACGGTCCTCGTACGCGTTCTCGTGTGCGTCAGGGTAGACCTCGTCGCCCCCGAACAGGATCAGCGAAGAGGCCGGCAGGCAAACTCGCTTGTCGGGGGAGTCGTCGTCGCGCAGCTCGAGGCGCTCTTCGGCCATGACCCGGGCGACAGCAAATGTGGACTCGAAGCCGTCACCGGTATCGGCGACGAAGTCGAAGGTGATCGTGTCGTCGCCGGAGAGGTCGATCGGGACTGGGTCGCCGAGCGAGCCCTGCGAGTCCCTGCGATCGCCGAACTGGCTGATGGTCGACGTGAGGGCGGCGCGTAACGCGGCGTTCGCGAGAACTTTCGGCGAAAACCACGCCACCATGGGCTTTCGTTCGAACCCCCAGATAGGATCGACGACCGGTAGATTCAGTATGGACTTTGCAGTGTCTCCGACCGTGTCGGCCGCGTCGCGCAGGGACTTGCGGATGTCCATGGCCGGTTCCTCGCGGTTCCCGGCAGTCGTCCAAGCAGACGTCAGACCGGCTCTTGCGTCAAGTATAGTCTGTAATTCTCATATTTCTCGTCGGCACAGCCCCACCAGGCGGAAAGTTGCAGCTTCTGCGCTACTACGAGGCCGCTGAGGCGCCCTGTGGCGCGCGCCGTGATCGCGAGGCCGATGCCGGACCTCGGGCCGGTTCGTGTCGAGCTGGTAGATCGTCCGGACGGTTCGCTTCCGCCCTGCTTGCGGGCGACGCTGATACGCGAACGGTGCGAGCGTCGTCACGCGCCGGGCGACGACGCGAACCGAAGTGCACGATCCCGGGCCCGCCGCGCGCACTGCTCCCCTCCGCCGGGGCGCGCGGCGCCCGGTTTTTTTTCCGCTCCCGGATGCCTTTATCCGAATCCACCCAACTGGGATACTTGTTCGTTCGGCCGCCACCCCGACTGCGACCCGCATGCCCCGCCACTCCCTGCCTTCACTGTTGCTGACCGCCCTGCTCGCCAGCTGCGCCGGGACCGGCATCACGACGCGTCCGGACGAGCTGCCGGTGCCGGCCGACTGGGCGCGCGGCGGCGACGCCGGCGAGGTAGCGGCCGACTGGCTCGAGGCCTTCGGTGATCCGCGGCTCGAAGCGCTGGTCGGCGAGGCCATCGAGCAGAACTTCAGCCTGCGCCAGGAAAGCGAAAGGGTAGCCTCGGCCCGGCAGGCCGTGGTCATTGCCCGCGCGGGGCGCCTGCCCGTGCTCGAAATCGGCGTCGACGGCTCGCGCCGGTCGAGCGAGCTGGCCGGCGGCGGCAGCCTCGTGACCGAGAGCTACGAGCTGGCGCTTGGCGGCCGCTGGGACCTGGACCCCTGGCAACGGCTCGGCAAGCAGCAGCAGGCGGCCGAGCTGGCGCTGGCCGCGCAGGAAGCGCGCTACGCCGCCCTCGCCCGCGCGGTCGCCGGCACGACGGCCGCGCAGTACTTCGCTGCGCTCGAGGCCGGCCAGCTGCTGGCGGTCGCCGAGCGGCGGCTGGCCAATGCGATCGAGAGCCGCGACATCGTCGCGAGCGGCTATCGCCAGGGCCTGAACGACGCGCTCGACCTGTACCTCGCGCGCAACCAGGTCGAGCGCGAACGCGCCAACCTGGCGCTGCAGCAACAGAACCGCCTCGAGGCGATCGCCGACCTGCAGCTGACGCTTGCGCGCTACCCGGACGGCGTCGTCGGCGACCTGCCGGACCTGCCGGTGCTCGAGGCGCCGATCCCGGCGGGCCTGCCGTCGGACCTGCTGACGCGCAGGCCCGACCTGCAGGAAGCCTGGCTGGGCCTGCTCGCCGCCGACGCGGAGCTGGCCGCCGCGCACCGGGCGCGCTTTCCGAGCCTGTCGCTCGTCGGCAGCGCGGGGCAGACCGCGGGCGAATTTTCGGACCTCGTCGACAACGGCGCCGGCGCCTGGTCGCTGGCCTTCAGCCTGGCACAGCCGCTGTTCGAATCCGGCCGGCTGGTAGCGCTCGAGCAGCAGGCGCTGGCACGCGTGCGCATTGCCGAGCAGGCCTACCTCGACCTCGCCTACCGCGCCTTCGCGGAGGTCGAAAACGCGATTTCCCGCGCAGCCTCGCTGACGGCGCGTTACTCTGCGCTGCTCGAGGCGGAGAAGAACTCCCGGGCGGCGCTGGAACTCGCGCTGGAACAGTACCAGCGCGGACTGGTCAGCTATACGACCGTGCTGGAATCGCAGCGACAGGCCTTCGACGCCGAGGCCACGGTCGTCTCGCTGCGCAACCAGCGACTGCAGAACCGCATTGCGCTGTACCTGGCGCTTGGCGGCGATTTCAGCACGACGACACCCTGAGCTACGCGATGGCATTCAAGAAAAAACTGCTCCCTCTCGCCATCTTCAGCGTGCTCCTCACGGCGGCCTTCCTGATCCTGAGGAACCCGCCCGAGGCGCCGGAGCGGCGCAGCGGCGGCGGCCCGCAGATCACGGTCGAGGCGCTGACAATGGCGCCGCGCGACTACCGGGTCACGCTCGAGAGCTACGGCACGATCCAGCCGCGCACGCGCAGCATGCTGGTCGCCCAGGTCGGCGGCCAGATCGTCGAGGTCAATCCGAACCTGCGCGACGGCGGCTTTTTCGAGCGCGGCGACGTGCTCGTGTCTATCGACTCGCGCGACTACGCGGCCGACGTGCGCATCGCCGAAGCGGCGCTGGCCGACGCCCGCCAGGCGCTGGCCGAGGCGGAAGCGCGCACCAACCAGGCGCGCGAGGACTGGCAACGCCTCGGCAACGAGGGCGACCCGCCGGACCTCGTGCTGCGCATGCCGCAACTCGAGGCGGCGCGCGCGCGCGTGCGCTCGGCGGAGTCGGCGCTCGAGAAAGCGGAACTCGACCTCGAGCGCACCCGCATCGAGGCGCCGTTCGCCGGCCGCGTGCTGCGCAAGTTCGTCGATCTGGGGCAGGTCGTCTCGACGAACGCGCAGATCGCGGAGATCTACGCGACCGACGTCGTCGAGATTCGCCTGCCGCTGCGCAATCGCGACCTGCCTTTCATCGACCTGCCGGAGGCCTACCGCTACTCGGACGCGGTCGAGAACACGGGCGGACGCGTGACGATCCGCTCTGAGCTCGCCGGCGAGACGACCTGGCAGGCGGAGCTCGTGCGGACCGAGGGTGCGATCGACGATACCGCGCGGCAGCTGCACGTCATCGCGCAGATCGAGGACCCGTTCGGCGCCCCGGGGGACGGCCGCAGCCCGCTGAAAATCGGTGAGTACGTGACCGCGGAGCTCGAGGGCACGACGATTGCCGACGCACTGGTCGTGCCGAACAACGCGATCTACCAGGGCACCTACGTCTACGTGGTCGAGGACGGCCTGCTGCGCCGTCGCGACATCGACATCGCCTGGCAGAACGACGACGAAGCGATCGTCGACGCCGGGCTCGCCGCCGGCGACCGGCTCGTGACCACCGCGCTCGGCCAGGTCACGTCGGGCATCCGCGTGTCGGTGCTGGGCGACGACGAGCGCGGCACCGCGACCGGCGGCCGCGGCGGGGGCGGGGACGCCAATGCCGCGGGCCGGAGTGACTCGCGATGATCTCCTGGTTCGCGCGCAACTCGGTCGCCGCCAACCTGCTGATGGTGACGATCCTGCTCGGCGGCATCCTGTCGCTGCTGGAGGGCATCCGTCTCGAGGTGTTCCCGCCGTCCGACCCGAACACGATCGAGATCAGCGTGCCGCTGCGCGGCGCCACCCCGGAGGACGTCGAGCTCGGCGTTGCCGTGCGCATCGAGGAGGCCGTCAAGGACCTCGAGGGTATCGAGCGCATCCTGTCGATCTCGAGCGAAGGCGCGACCCGGGTCTTCATCGAGATCGCCTCGGACTACGACCCGCGCGAACTGCTCGACGACGTGAAGAGCCGCGTCGACGCGATCAACACCTTCCCGGCCGACACCGAGAAACCGGTGATCGGCCTGCGCACGCGCCGCTTCGGCGTCATCGACGTCGTCGTCGCCGGCGACTACAGCGAGGAAGAGATCCGCATGTTCGCCGAGCAGGTGCGCGACGAGATCCTGCGCATCGACGGCATTACGCAGGCGGAGCTCGACGCGGTGCGCCAGTACGAGATCGCGATCGAGGTCTCGCCCGACCGCCTGCGCGAGTTCCAGCTGACGCTCGCCGACATCGGCCAGGCGATCCGCGCGAGCTCGGTCGACCTGTCGGCGGGCAACGTGCGCACCGAGGGCGGCGACGTGCTGATCCGCTCCAAGGGGCAGGCCTACCGGCGCGCCGACTTCGAGTCGATCGTCGTCAAGACCAATCCCGACGGCAGCATCGTGCGCGTCGGCGACGTCGCGACCGTCATAGACGGTTTCGTCGAGGACGCGATGCGCACGCGCTTCAACGGCAAGTACGCGGCGTTCGTGGAAGTCTCGCGCGTCGGCAGCCAGAGCGCCATCGAGATCGCCGAGAAAGTCCGCAACTACATCGATGAACGCCAGGGCACGCTGCCGGTCGGCCTCAGCCTGAGCTACTGGGACGACGACTCCGCGCGGCTCAAGGACCGGCTCGGCATCATGACCTCGAGCGCGATCCAGGGCAGCGTGCTCGTGATCCTGCTGCTGTCGCTGTTCCTGCGCCCGGCGATCGCGATGTGGGTGTTCCTCGGCATCCCGATCAGCTTTTTCGGCGCGTTCATCGTGATGTACCTGTTCGACATCAGCCTCAACCTGATGAGCGCGTTCGGCTTCATCATCGTGCTCGGCATCGTGGTCGACGACGCGATCGTCACCGGCGAGAACGTGTACTCCCGCATGCGCAGCGGGGACAGCGGCCTGTCGGCCGCCATCCACGGCACGAAGGAAGTCGCGATCCCGGTCACGTTCGGCATTCTGACAACGATTGCCGCGTTCGGCCCGCTGATCTTCATCGAGGGCCGGCTCGGCGAGATCTTCGCGCAGATCCCGATGGTCGTGATCCCGGTACTGCTGTTCTCGCTGATCGAGTCGAAACTGATCCTGCCGGCGCACCTGAAACACATCGACCTGCACGAGCACGACAACAAGGCCAGCGGCTTCCAGGCCTGGCAGACGCGCTTCGCCGACGGCTTCGAGCAGGCCATCCTGAAGTATTACCAGCCGGTGCTGAAGACGGCGCTCGCGCACCGCTACTCGACGATCGCGATCTTCGGCGGCGTGCTGGTCATCATGCTGGCGCTGATCATGAGCGGCTGGACCCGGTTCGTGACCTTCCAGAGCATCGAGGGCGAGACCGCGACGGCGACGCTGACGATGCCGGCCGGCACGCCCTTCGAGGTCACGAACCGGCACGCGGACCGGATCTACGCGGCCGCACTCGAGCTGCAGGAGAAGTACACCGACCCGGAGACCGGCGAGAGCATGGTCACGAACATCCTGACGACGGTGAGCCCGGGCGCGGCCTCCGTGCAGATGGAGACCGTGCCACGGCAGGACCGCACGCTCGAGCTCTCGGTCAACGCGATGAACAACGAGTGGCGGCAGATGATCGGGCGGATACCGGGTGCCGAGAGCCTGAACTTCCGCGCGTCGTTCTTCCGCGCCGGCGACCCGATCGACGTGCAATTCAGCGGGAACTCGCTCGCGACGCTGACCGCCGTCGGCGATCAGCTGAAGGCCCAGCTCGCGACCTACCCCGGCGTTTTCGAGATCGCGGACAGCCTGTCGAACGGCAAGGAAGAGCTGCAGATCGAGCTGTCGCCGCAGGGACACCTGCTCGGGCTCACGCGCTCGGACATCGTCAACCAGGTTGGGCAGGCCTTCAAGGGCCTGCAGGCGCAGCGCATCCAGCGCGGCCGCGACGACATCCGGGTACTGGTGCGCTTCCCGATCGGCGAGCGTTCGACCATCGCCTCGCTGAACGAGATGCTGATCACGACGCCGACCGGCAGCCAGATCCCGCTCGCCAACGTCGCCGAGATCAGGCCCGGTCGCGGCCCGTCGCAGATCCGCCGCATCGACGGCTACCGCGTGCTCAACGTGACCGCGGACATCGACAAGGACACCGTCAACATGACGGTCCTGCTGGACGACGTGCGTGCGTTCCTCGACGACCTGCTGGTCCGCTACCCGAGCATCAGCTACACCCTCGAGGGCGAGCAACGCCGCCAGGCGGAGACCTTCGGCAGCCTGCAGCTCGGCCTGATGGTCGTGCTGTTCATTATTTACTGCATGCTCGCACTGCCGCTTAAATCCTACACGCAGCCGCTGGTCGTCATGTCGGTGATCCCGTTCGGCATCATCGGCGCGGTCATCGGCCACTGGCTCATGGGCCAGACGCTGACGATCCTGTCGCTGCTCGGGCTGATGGCGCTGATCGGCGTCGTGATCAACGACAGCCTCGTGCTCGTCGACTTCATCAACCAGCGGCACCGCACGGCAGGCGAACAGCTGCGCGCCGCGGTCGAGCGCGCGGGCGTCGTGCGCTTCCGGCCGGTCATGCTGACCTCGCTGACGACCTTCTTCGGCCTGCTGCCGCTCCTGTCCGACGAGTCGTCTTCCGCCCAGTTCCTGATCCCGATGGCGATCTCGCTCGGCTTCGGCATCCTGTTTGCGACGCTGATCACGCTGATCCTGGTGCCGACGAACATCATGATCGCCGACGACATCGGCCGCTTCTTCCGCTCCCGCTACCGCAACGTCAAGGCCGCCGTTGTCACCGCGACGCGCTGAGCGCGGCGCGGTGAACGAGGTACCCGGGCAAGCGCCGGGCGGCGCGGCACACGAAACCGGCACCTGCCCGCACCGCGAGCACGTCGTGCTCGGCATGCTTGCCGGCCTTGGCGCGTTCTTCATGTTCACCTGCATGAACGCGTTCGCGAAGCTGCTCGCGGAGCAGCACTCGGTGTTCGAGATCGCCTTCTACCGCAACCTGATCGCGCTCCTGCCGTTCCTCGTGCTGATCTTCGGCTTCGGCCGCCGTGACCTGCTCGTCGTGCACAGCCAGCCGCGCAAGGTGGGCGGTCGCGCCGTGCTCGGCACGCTGACGCTGGCAATGACCTTCACGTCCTACTCGCTGATGCCGATGGCCGACACGACCGCTTTCCTGTTCTCGGCCTCGCTGTTCGTGCCGGTGCTCGCCGTGCTGTTCCTTGGCGAGCCGGTCGGGCCGTGGCGCTGGAGTGCGGTGGCGATTGGTTTCGCCGGCGTGCTGGTGATGCTGCGGCCGAGCGGCGACCTCTACCTGCTCGGCGCCGGCGTCGCGCTCGTGACCGCGCTGATGCAGGCGGTGCTGCAGATCATCCTGCGCCAGATCGGCCGCACGGAGCGGCCGGAAACGGTCAGCTTCTATTTCTTCCTGATCGGCACGGTGCTGATGGCGCTGCCTCTGCCGTTCGTGGCGGTGCGGCCGACGGCCGCGGAGCTGCCGCTGCTGGCCGGCGTCGGGCTGACCGGCGCCGCGGCGCAGTGGCTCTTGTCCACGGCGTTCCGGCATGCACCGGCCGTGGTCGTCACCGTGTTCAATTACAGCGGCATCGTCTGGGCGACGCTGCTCGGCTGGCTGATCTGGAACGACTGGCCGCTGCCGCGGGTGTTTGCGGGCGCGGCGATCGTCATCGTGTCCAACCTGCTGATCATCTGGCGGGAGAGCCGCCGCCAGGCAGTGACGGGTGCGCGGGCCGTGGCCCGGCTGTAGGTGCCGCGGGCAGGACCCGCCCGGCGAAAATGCCCCGCCGGGCGCTCGCGCGCCCGGCGGGGGCCGGTACTACAGCGGCTCGACGTCGAGTCGGCCGTCCGCGTTCGGCAGGTCGTCCGGGAACCACGGATCCAGCTCGTTGATGATCGCCTGCTCGACGTCCGTCGGCGTCGCCGTCGGGTTGTCGTGCAGGTAGAGGATCGCCGCGCCGGCCACGTGCGGTGCCGCCATCGACGTGCCGCTGATCGTCGCCGTGCCGCCGTCGAGCCAGGTCGAGAAGATCAGGTCGCCGGGCGCGGCCACCGTCACCGGGTTGCCGAAGTTGCAGTTGACGTCGTTGTCGTTGACGTCGCTCGACGTCACCGTGATCACGCCGTTCACCTGCGCCGTGTCCCCGTCGCTGCCGTCCGAGGCATTGATCAGGTCGTCGCCCGTCCGCGCCGGCGAGAAGTTCTGCGAGTCGCCGGGGAAGATGCAGGCGCCGAGCAGGCCGTTGCCCGCCGACAGCGTGTAGACGACGCCGGCATTGACCGAGCGCCGCACCGCCGTGTCGCTGGAGGCGTTGACGCCGCCGCCCAGGCTCATGTTGGCCACCATCGGCTGGTCCGGGTTCGCGTTCTTGCGCGCCGTCACCTCGTCCACGCCGGCGACGATGTCGTCGATCGCGCAGGAGCCGGAATCGTCGCAGACCTTGAAGCCGTAGATGTCGGCGCCCGGAGCGATGCCCACGGCGCCGCCGTTGCCGTCGATCGCGGCGGCGGTGCCGGCCGTGTGCGTGCCGTGGCCGTTGCCGTCCTCGCCGTCGTCGCCGGGATCAGCGGCGATGAAGCCCATCTTCTCGACGACGTTCAGGTCCGGGTGGTCGCTGTCGACGCCGGAGTCGATGCCGAAGTACCACGGCGTGAGCGCGCAGTCGGGATCCTGCGCGGCCTGCCACTTGAGGTTGAGGTCGGCCTTGACCTGCGTCAGGCCCCAGTCGAGCCCGACGTCGTCGTGGTTGCCGGCGTCGACGCACTCGCCCGGGGGCGGTTCCTCGTCGGTCGTCGCGCAGACCGTCGCGGTGTAGGCCGACTCGCCGATCGAGTTGTAGGCCCGGACGCGGTAGCAGTACTCGGTCGTCGCCGCGAGCGCGGAATCCTGGTAGCTGACGACGTTGAGGCCCGTGACGTCGATCTGCGTAAAGGTCGCGCCGCCGTCGGTCGAACGCTCGACCTCGAAGCCGTCCTCGTTGTCCGCGTTGTCGGTCCAGGCGAGATCGATGCGCTGGTGATCGAAAGTCGTCGCGGTCAGCCCGCTCGGCGCCGCCGGCGGGTCCGTCGGCGTCACGTCGCCCGGCGTTACGCAGGCGGACGCGGAGAACTCGCCGAAGTCGCCCGGCCCGCGGCCCGCGCGCACGCGGTAGCAGTATTCGGTGCCGGAAACGACCGTGTTGTCGGTGTAGGCGGTCTGGTTTGCCGCGCGCAGCAGCGCGAGGAACGAGTACGGTCCGCCTATGCCGGACGAAGAACGCTGCACCTCGAAGCCGTTCTCCTCGGTCGCGTTGTCCACCCAGGTCAGGCTGACCGAGGTATCGGTCGGCGCCGTGGCCGCGAGCGAGGTCGGCGCACCGAGCGGCGAGGTCGGCGGCGGCTCCGAGTCCGTCGTCGCGCAGACTTCGGCCGTGTAGGCGGAGTCGCCGACGCCGTTGTAGGCACGCACGCGGTAGCAGTACTCGGTGTTGGCCGCGAGCCCCGTGTCCTCGTAGTCGGTCACGTTGCTGCCGGTCAGGTCGATCTCGCTGAATGCGCCGCCCTGCCCCTCGGCGCGCTCGACGCGGAAGCCGGTCTCGTTGTCGGCGTTGTCGACCCAGGCCAGGTCGATGCGCTGGTCGTCGACCGTCGTCGCCGTCAGCCCGGTCGGGGCGGCCGGCGGATCGGTCGGCGGATTGTCTTCGATGATGCCGCAGACGACGGCCGAGAACGGGCCGAGCACGGCGCCGTTTTCGCCGACGCGCACGCGGTAGCAGTATTCCTGGCCGACGACGACGTCCGTGTCGCTCCAGCTCGTGATGTTCGCGCCACGCAGCAGCGCGACCCGCGTGAACGGTCCGCCGGTGCCGGTCGTGGAACGCTGGATGATCGTGCCGTTTTCGGTCGTCGCGTTGTCGGTCCACGCGAGATCGAGCTGCGAGTCACCGTTCGGCGTCACCGTCAGGTTGGTCGGCGCGTCGACCGTGTCGAGGCCCGGGTCCTGGCCTTCCAGGTACCAGACGCCGTTGGCCTCGATGAGCTGGATCGACGGATGGCTGCGCAGTTTTTCCAGCGCGCCCGGTGGCAGCACCGCGGAGAAGCCGCGGATCGTGTCCTTGTAGGTATGGCGCAGGCGCAGGCGATGATCCGCCGTCAGCTTGCGGGTCAGCGCGAGTGCTTCCTCGCGCGATACGTCGTCGGTGAACGTGATGATGTACTGGTCGGCGAGAGTCCGGTACTGCGGACCGTCGGCTTGCGCCGCGCCGGCGATGAAGAACAGGCCGAGCACGGCCGCGAGACACGAACGTAACGGGCTACGCGATTTCATAGACTTCCCCAATGCACGAGTTTTCTTGTTAATGCGCCGCGGCTGGCTGTTTTAAGTTATGTCAAATTACGCGACGGCACGATTCGTTGGTGCGGTGATTATGGACCACTCGTTCCCGTGATGCGAATCGCCGGCACTTGTAACCCGTTGTAACGCGACTCTCCGAGTACTCCACTCGGGTTCGAGCCACTGCTAGATTGCTCGCGATGTCTTCGCGAGTTTCGTGTTCATGACGAACAACCCATGCAACGGTCCGGACGAGCCGCGGGTGACGGTCTGGTACGACGGCGGCTGTCCGTTGTGCGTGCGCGAGATCGCGCTGATGCGTCGCCTCGACCGGCGCCGCCGCGTGTGCTTCGTCGACATCGCCGACGCTGCAGCTTGTCCGCTGGACCCCGCGACGCTGCTCGAGCGCTTCCACGCGCGCGAGGCCGGCAGGGACATCGTGTCCGGCGCGGCCGCGTTCGCGGCGATGTGGCGCGCCATTCCGCTGCTGCGCCCACTCGGCCTCGCCGCGCGCGTCCGCCCGGTGCTGTGGCTGCTCGAGCGCGCCTACCGCGGCTTCCTGCGGGTCCGGCCATGGCTGCAGCGGCGCGTACCGCCACTGCGGGAACGAAGCGACGCGGGAACGACTCCCTGAAATCCGGCCACACATCCTCGCGCCGGGTATCGGGCCGCCACGCGCTGCTGCAAGAAGGCCGCACGGTCACCGCGCGAGGCGCGCGTCCCGCTGCGACTTCGCTTGCACGCCGTCGATGCGGACTGACGCCGACAATTCCGGGCCGATAAGTTCGCTCCCGCTTTATAACGAATCGTTGGCAGCAAGCCTGCAACCAAAACCCCGGCCCGTGCACCTAAGTTTGTGAACGGTCGGCCGATGCGCCGACGGTATTCACGACGAGAGGAGCAGAATGACATGAAGACCTCTACGCTACGCACGGGCACCCTGGTCGCTGCGGCGGCCCTCGCTTGCTCCCTGCCGGCGCTCGCGAACGCGTCGCCGCCGCAGAAAACGGAGAAGGCCGCGGTCAAGGTCTCCTACAAGGACCTCGACGTGCGCACGACGGCCGGCGCGAAAGCGCTGTACGCGCGGCTGAAGCAGGCATCGCGCGCGGTCTGCGACGTCAGGTCGGTGCGCGAGACCGGCAACATCCGCATCGCGGCGCGCGCAAAGGACTGCTACGAGGAAGCGCTGGCCGAAGCGGTCGACCGCGTCGACAACCCGCTGGTCGACGAGTTGCACGCCGGCTGAGCCACGGGCGCCGGCCGCGCGACGGTCGGCGCCCGCCGGTCGGGCGGGCAGCGCGCCCCGCGGCTCGTGCGATACTCGACCCCGGTCGGCCGGGCCGCGCGCATGCGGCAGGGGTATCGCAGATGAGGATCGAGATCGCGGAGTCCGCGCGTCGCCGCAGCGGAGCGGCACTGATCGTCGCGGCTGTGCTGAGCGTCGCGCTCATGTCGCACCACCCGACCTCGGTTGCCGCGCACGGCTCGCTGGGCGTGTTCGTGCACGGCGGCATGCTGCTCCTGCTGTTCGTACTGCTGACCGGCTTCACGGTATTCGCAGCCGTGCGCGGCCTCGGCAGGCTCGCGGTACTGGCTGGCCTCGTTGCCTACACCATCAGCACATTTGCCAACATCGGCGCCGCGACGATCAACGGCCTCGTCGTGCCTGCACTGGCGGCGCGCGACGGCGCCGAGCCCGGCCACGACGTCTTCCTGCTCGCCTGGGAAAGCAACCAGGCGCTGGCATTGCTCGCGGTCGTCGCGATCGGAATCGCGTTTCTCTGCTGGTCGGTCGACCTGCTCGGCGAACGCCGGGGCGGCGCCCGGCTGCTGGGAGCGGCGGGCGTTGCCGCGGGCGTGCTGCCCGCAGGCGCGTTGCTCGCCGGCGGCTACGGCATGAACGTGCAGGTCGCGTTCGTGGTCTATGCCGTGCACGCGGCCTGGACGGCCGCGGCCGGCGCCTGGCTGCTGCGCGTCGCGGACAGCGGGCCGGCGCCCTAGCGAATCCCCCGCGCTTCCTTGATCAGGTCGTAGGCCGCGTTGATTTCGCGGCTGCGTTCCTCGGCAACGGCCCGCATGCTCTCCGGCAGGCCGCGCGCGGCGAGCTTGTCGGGGTGGTTTTCGCTCATCAGCTTGCGGTAGCGGCGTTTGATCTCGCTCTCGCTCGCCGAGGGCGTGAGGCCCAGCGCCTCGTAGGCGTCGTCAAGCCGCTGCTGCGGCGGTCGCGCCCCTGCACCCGCGCCGGGACCTGCGGCCGTCGCCCGCATCAGCGCTTCGAGCTGCGCGACGTCGCGCTCGCTGACCCCGAGCCTGCGTGCGACGCGCCCCAGCATCTCGTGCTCGGCCGGGTGGATTTCGCCGTCGGCCGCGCCGGCCATGACCTGCAGCTGCAGGAACAGCCGGACGAGCGGCGAGCGGCCGCGGGCGATCGCGCCGAACTCGTCGACGGCGGCATCGAGATCGAAGTCCGGCGCCTTTCCGCGCGTGAACGCGGCTTTCGCCGCCTCGCGCTGCTCGGGCCCGAGGCGCAGCTGGGCGAAGATGCCCTCGACGACGCGGATCTCGTCGCGCGTCACGACGCGGTCCGCCTTGCACAGCGCCCCCATGACGGCGAAGGTCGAGTCGAGCAGCGTGTTCTGCGCGACCGCGAGGCTGCCGATGATCGACCGGCGCAGCCCCCAGGTAACGAGGTAGCCGAGCGCGCCGCCGATCAACAGGCCGGTCAACCCGCCGAAGATCGCGCCGAGCAGGGCAGCGATTACGATGATGAACATCGCGCGAGTCTAACAGCGCGGGTCGCGGGCTTCGCAAGTCCGTGGCCGACGCACGGGCCGGCTCAGGGCGGCACGATCAGCGTCGCGCGTCGTTCGCGGTGTATCAGGTACAGGCCGCTGCCGACGATGACGGCGGCGCCGGCGAACACGATCGGCGGCGGCAGCTCGCCAAAGATGGCGACGTCGAGCGCGACGCCCCAGAACAGCGTCGAGTATTCGAACGGCGCGATCACCGAGATCGGCGCGCAGCGAAACGCGGCCGTGATCCAGACCTGCCCGAGCGCGCCGGTGACGGCGATCAGCGCGAGCCAGCCGGCGTCCGCGGCCCGCACCGGCTGCCAGCCCGGCAGGGCCAGCAGCCCCGCAGCCACCGCGACGACGCCGATGAACCAGAACGACATCGCGGCGGTGGTATCGGTGCGGCCGAGGATGCGCACGCTGACGGCGTTCAGCGCGTAGCAGACGGCCGCGACCAGCACGGCGACCGTGGCCAGGCTGATGCTGACCGCCCCGGGGCGCAGCACGACGATGACGCCGACGAAGCCGATCACGACCGCCGCCCAGCGCCGCGGTCCGACATGCTCGCCGAGCAGCGGCACCGACAGCGCCGTGATGATGAGCGGCGCGACGAAGAACAGCGTGTACGCTTCCGACAGGGGCATGGAACCGAGCGCGTAGATGAAGCTGGTCAGCATCACGACCGCCAGCAGCCCGCGGCCGATCTGCCAGGCCCAGCGTACCCTCACGAGCGTCGCGAGGCTGCGCTCGCTCCACAGGACCCAGCCCAGTATCAACGGCAGCGATACCCAGCCGCGCAGCGCCGCGACCTGGATCGCCGGGTAGCGGCCGACCAACTCCTTCATGGCGGCGTCCATGACCGCGAGTGCCGCCATCGCGAGCAGCATCAGCACGATGCCGCGCAGGTTGTCGTTGCGCTCCGTGTTCACCGGGGGCCCCGCGTCGTTCGTGTCCGCCTGCACGCCGGCGAATTCAGAAACTGAACGGCCGCGAGTCCGGGCCGTCGTCGGGCAGGTAGCGCCGCCGCAGCGCCTCGTGCCGCGTCGGCGGGAACTCCTCGAAGATGACCCGGCGCAGGTGGTTCGCGCTGACGAGGACCCGGTCGCTCGTGATCTTCGCCAGCGCCTCGGCATCGGCCACGGCCTCCCTCGCCTCGGTCAGGCTCCTCGGCCTGACCTTGTCCGCGCGTGCGTCGAGCCGCTCGAGCTTCCTGCGCGCCGCGGCGAGTGCGCGCTCCGCCTGCTGCGCCCGACGGCGCGCGGCTTCCAGTTCCCGGCGCCGGGCCCGCAACTGGCCGTGCGCGGACCGGCGCAACAGCGTCGCGGCCACGACCAGCGCGACGACGAGCAGCAGCCCGCCGGCTACGAGCGGGCCCCAGAATCTTTCCAGGCTGGCGACGTCCATCGTCTCCCAGTGTACTGCCCCGGCTGCCTGCACCGGGCGGGAATTTCAAGGGTGACTTGCGCCGGCAGGTTCCGGATACTCCCGCGCTTTTCCGGGGCCACGACAGCATGTTCCGCAACCTGCGCTATTTCCGATTCGACGCCGACTGGCCCGCCACCGAGGAGGCCGTGTCAGATGCGCTCGGGAACGCGGCGTTCGAGGCCTGCGGGCCGCTGACCGAGCGCAGCTCGGGCTGGGTGCCCGTCCGGCCGGATGCGGGAGAGCTCCTGGCGCGCCGCGTTGCCGGGGCGGACCTGCTGCTCATGCGCAGCCAGTCACGGGTCCTGCCGGCCGCGGCGATCAACGAGGCGCTCGAGGCGCGCGTCGAGGAATTCCGCGCGCGCACCGGCGAGATCCCGGGCGCGCGCGAGAAACGCCGCCTGAAGGCGGAGACGCGCGACCGCCTGCTGCCGCAGGCCATGCTGAAATCGGATCGCATCTGGGGCTACGTCGATCCCGGCGAACGCATCATCGGCATCGACAGCGCGCAGGAGGCCGTCGCCGAGCGCTTCCTGCGCCGGCTCAAGGCGGCCTTCGGTGACCTGCCGGTCAAGCCGCTCGATTTCCGCGAGCCGGTGCGCGGGCTGCTGACGCGCATCTTTCTCGGCAACGCCCCGCGCCAGTTCGCGCTCGGCCGCGAATGCCGGATGCAGGATGCGAAAGACCCGGGCGCGATCGTGCGCTGGAGCGAGTTCGACCTGCAGGAGAAATCGATCCGCGATCACGTCGCGGACGGCATGCTGCTCAAGGACCTCGCGATCGAGTACGACAACCTGCTCGGCTGCGTACTCGACGAGAAGGGCGTTCTGCGCAAGCTGCGCTTCCTGGGCGTCGACGACGCGGCCGAGGACGGCGACGACGAACTCGCCCGCTTCGACGCCGGCTTCGCGCTGGCTACCGGCACGCTGCGCCGCCTGCTCGGCGACCTCGGGAAACTGCTCGGCGGCTACGCCTGAGCCGGCCGGACCTCGCAAGAGGTCTGGAATTCCCACGGGAGACCCCGGGGGCCGCGCGCTTCCCGGTTTCTGTGGAACCGGTCAAGGTGCAGCGCCGGGCGCCGGGCGATACTCGCCAGGATCAGGCCGTGGCCGGTTCCGCCAGGGACAGGGGCCGTGCGGCGCCAGGGGCAGTCGATGGCAACTCTCGATCCTGCAATTCTCGCGTGGGCGCTGGCCGGCCTCGTCGCCGGCGTGGCCGGCGGCTGGCTGCTGGGCCAGTCGAGCGCACGCCGCGCCACCGACGACGTGCGCGAACGCGGCCGCGCCCGGCTCGAGGAGCTGGCGTTCGAGCGCGACCGGCTCGCGGCCGAGACCGCGAAGCAGCGCGAGCGCCTCGAGGAGCAGGAAGGCAGGTTGCACCGCGGCGAGCAGGCCGTTGCCCGCTATCGCACGGCGCTCGAGTCCGCCGCCGAGCGCGAGAAAAACCTGAAGAAAGACATCTTCACGCTGCGCGGCGAACGCGAGGACTTCAAGGACAGGATCGCGCAGTTCCAGGCCGCGCTGGGCAAGGTCAAGCAGCAGGCGATCGACCTGCAGACCGAGTTCGCGAAGTCGCGCGAGTTCTACAAGGGCCAGCTCCGGAAAGCCTTCGAGAAACGCAAGGACCTGGAGTCCCGGCTCGACAACGCGCGGGCCGAGCACGCGTCCTTCACGAACCTGCTGGCCTCGTCGCGCACGGAGCAGGAAGCCATCAACCGGATGCTGACGTCGGCGCAGAACCGGCTCGCCGACATGGACGAACTGGAGCACGAGGTCATCCGCCTGGAAGCGGAGAACGCGCAGCTGAACCAGGACGCCCGGCTTGCGCAGCGCGAGATCGAGTCCCTGAGGCGCGACATCGCGGAGCTCGAGGAACTGAAGGTGCAGAACCGCGAGCTCGCGCATTGCCTCGAGTCGATGGAGGCCAGCCGCCGCCAGCACGAGAGCGACGCGAGGCGCTATCGCGAACAGGCGCACGAGACCGAGAAGCGCTCGGAGACGCTGGAGATCCGGCTGGACGAAGTCGAAAAACACTTCGCCGAAATCGAGAGCCAGCACCGCAAGGCGCTGCGCGAGGCCCGCAACGGCAGCGGCAACGGCAACGGGGCGGCCCCCGCACCGAGAGAAGTCGACGACCTGAAGGAGATCGTCGGCATCGGCAAGGTGTTCGAGCGCGCGCTGAACGACCTCGGCGTCTACAGCTTCCGCCAGATCGCCGCGTTCGGCCCGGCCGACGTGGCCCGCATCAACCGCGAGCTGAAGGAACTGCGCGGCCGCCTCGAACAGGACGACTGGATCGGCCAGGCGCGCGAACTGTTGTACCGCAAATACGGGGCGGCCGAGGCCGGCTGAGCCGCGACGGCCCGGCCGGCGATTCCGCCGGCGCGGCGGACGCGCTAGGCTCGCGCGGATGCTGAGCTATCGCCATGCCTTCCACGCCGGAAACCACGCGGACGTCCTGAAACACGTCGTGCTCGCGGAGCTGCTGCGCTACCTCGGCAGCAAGGAAAAACCCTACTGGTACATCGACACGCATGCCGGCGCGGGCGATTACCGGCTGGCCGGCGAGCAGGACGGCCGGCGCGCCGAGTACCGGGACGGTATCGCACGCCTCTGGGACCTGCACGCAGCGCCCGCCGCGCTCGCGCGCTACCTGGCACTCGTGCGCGCACACAATCCCGACGGCCGCCTCGCCCGCTACCCGGGTTCGCCGCTCATCGCAGGGCAGTTGCTGCGTGCCGACGACCGCGCCTGGCTCGCGGAACTGCACCCGGCGGACTTCGACGAACTGCAGCGGGCCACGGCCGGCAGGCGCGTCCGCGCGGAACGCCGCGACGGCTTCGACTGGCTGAACGCGCTGCTGCCGCCGGCGCCGCGGCGTGCGCTGGTCATGATCGACCCGAGCTACGAGGTGAAGAACGACTACCGGCGCGTGGAGCGCGCGCTCGCGGCAGCGCTCGAGCGTTTCGCGACCGGCATCTACGCGACCTGGTACCCGCTGCTCGGCCGCCGCGACGCGGCCGCGCTGCCGGCGGCGCTGCAGCGCATTGCCGGACCGAGCTGGCTGCAGGTCGAACTGGACGTCGACGCCGCGCGCGCCGACGGCGGCGGGCTGCGCGGCAGCGGCCTGTTCGTCGTCAACCCGCCCTACACGCTGCCGCAGGCGCTCGCGGAATGCCTGCCGGTGCTGGTCGAACGGCTCGGCCAGGGACGCGGCGCGGCGCAGCGCCTCGACTACCGGATACCCTGATACCTGCGGCTAATCCGCGGCGTCGTCGTAACAGAGCACGGCGCGGCCGCTGACCCGACCGCGTCGCAGGTCGCCGAGCGCAGTCGTTGCCGCGTCCGCGCTCGCCGGGCGTCGCTCGATCGGCATCGGCGGCACCCGGCCGGCGCGCACCAGCGCCATCAGTTCGGCCATCTCGGCCAGGCTGCCGACGTAGCTGCCGCGCACGGCGCGCTCGGTCATCGGGATCAGCGGCAGCGGCATGCTGAAGGTGCCGCCGTACAGGCCGACGAGCACCAGCGTGCCGCCCTTGCCGAGCGCGCGCTGTGCGAACGCGCTCGACGCCTCGGAACCGACGAAGTCGATCGCCGCAGCGCAGCCGCCCTGCGCCTTCAGCGCGGCGCGCGCCTCGTCGGGCCGCGACGGATTGAGCGCGACTTCGACGCCCTCGTCGCGCGCGGCCGCGAGCCGTTCGTCGTCGATGTCGGCGACGATCGGCACCACACCGAACACGCCGCGGGCGATCCCGAGCGCGTTGCGCCCTACGCCGCCTAGCCCGACGAGCAGCAGCGGCCCGTCGATCCCCGGCAGCCCGGCTTTCTTCAGCGCGCTGTAAGCGGTCAGGCCCGAACAGGCATACGTGCAGGCCAGCGCGTTGCCGGTATCGCCGGGGTCGAACAGGTAGCGCGCGTCGGGCACCAGCACGTACTCGGCGAAGCCGCCGTTCACGTGTACGCCGAGCGCGCGGCCGCGGTCGCAGAGGTGCTCGCGGCCGCCGGCGCAGAGCGCGCAATCGCCGCAGCCTATCCACGGGTAAATGACGCGCCGGTCGCCGACGGCGGTACCGACGGCGTCGGGACCGATCGCGACGACCTCGCCCGCGATCTCGTGGCCGAGCGCCAGGCCCTCGCGGCCGGCCGGCAGCGACTTGCCCTGCCCGAGGTCGAAGCCGCCGTCGTGCAGGTGCACGTCGGAGTGGCAGACGCCGACGGCAAGCGTGCGCAGCAGCACTTCCGCGCCGACCGGCTCCGGCATCGGCAGGTCGGCATCGGTGAGGGCCGCACCCGCGCCGCTGATCAGGAATGCTCGCATTGCTCCGCCCGTTTCATCGTCCACCCAACCGGGACCGGCCCAAGCCTGCCAGATTCCCGACACGAATTGGACTGCCTGGGCGGCAAGCGCCTTGCGCGGACTGCGTGCATTGGTGATATCGTTTGCCGCCAGCGACCGTGCAGACGGGGGAGGCTGCATGCGAAAATTCTTCGGCGAGCTCAGGCGCCGCAACGTCGTGCGCGTCGGGCTCGCCTACGTAGTGGTTGGCTGGCTGGTCGCGCAGATCGGCGAGACGGTGCTACCGGCATTCGACACCCCCGCCTGGGTCCTGCGTACGCTGATCGTCCTGATCGTGCTGGGCCTGCCGTTTGCGCTGCTGTTCGCCTGGGCCTTCGAACTGACGCCGGACGGCATCAAGAAAACCCGCGAAGTCGACCTGTCGGCGTCGCTGACACACTCGACCGGGCGCAAGCTGAACCTCGTCATCATCGGCGCGCTGGTCGTCGCGCTGGGCTACTTCATCTGGGAACGGCAGGGACTGATCGAGGCCAGCCGCCAGGTGGCGGCGGCGCCGGCGGCCGGCGAACCTGCGGCCGGCGACGAGACCACGGACGACGCGACAACTGCCAGCCCGCGCTCGATCGCGGTGCTGCCATTCGTCAACCTGTCCGCGGACCCGGCGCAGGCCTGGTTTGCGGACGGGCTGACCGAGGAGCTGCTGAACTCGCTGGTGCGCACGCCAGATCTGCTGGTCGCGTCGCGCACCTCGTCATTCGGGTACAAGGACACGACCAAGCCACTGCCGCAGATCGCGGAGGAACTCGGCGTCGACCACGTGCTGGAGGGCTCGGTGCGGCGCAGCGGCGATCGCCTGCGCATCACGGCGCAGCTGATCCGCGCCGGTGACGGTTTCCACCTCTGGTCGGAGACCTACGACCGCACGCTCGACGACGTCATCGAGCTGCAGGAAGAAATCGCGATCGAGATCGCCCGCGCGCTGGAAACCGCGATGGACCCGGAAGCGCTGGCCGCGATGATGGCCGCCGGCACCCGCTCGGTGCCGGCCTACGAGGCCTACCTGCGCGGACTCGCGCACGACGTCAGCATCCAGGCCGAGGGCGACATCTACGAGGCGCTCGGCGCCCGCGAGGCCTTCGAGCAGGCCGTCAAGATCGATCCGGAGTTCGCGGAGGCCTGGGCCGAGCTCGGTATTTTCTGGAATATCCAGCTGAACAGCGCGCTGATTGTGTCGGGCGTTACCGGACTCAGTGAGCGGCAGATGCTTGAACAGCAGCAGCAGGCCTTCGACCGGGCCATTGCGGCAGAGAAAGACCCGACCAGCATACTCCGCTACCAGGCACTGCGTGCCGCGCCGTCGCTGGACCTGCAGCATCGCCTGCGCGTGCTGGAGAATTACCTGGCGCGGCGCCCGAATGACGTCGACGCAAAGATCGACTACCTGTTCACGCTGGAAGACACGCGGCAGTTCGACAAGGCGCTCGATGTCGCGATCGACTTTGTCAGCGACGGCAACCCGGACCCGATCCTGCACACGCTGGTACTGCAGACCGCACGCTACGCCGGCGACGACACGCAACGACGCGAGCTGGTGCAGCGCGTACTCACACGCTTTCCCGGTGCGGCCAACCTGCAATACCAGTCGCACCGCACGTTGCTCTACGCAGCAGACGTCGACGGGGCCAGCCGCCTGCTACCGGCAATAGAGAACAGCGTCATGCCACAGAGTACGAAGTTTCTTGCGCGCCTGCGCCAGGCCTGCGCGGAAGGCCGCAGCGCAGATGCCCGGCAGCTCGCGGAGCGCTATCGCGCGACGCGCGAGGTGCCGCTCGAGGAAGAGCGCTCGATCGAATGGCTGAGCCTGCAGATCCTGGGTGACAGGGAGGCTGCGCACGCGGTGCTCGCGCCGCTCGACAACGAGGCCGGCATCGGCGAACTCGCCGATTTCCTCGGCTACGGGCATTTCGACGCGCGCGACTACCCCTATCTCGCGAGCCGCCTCGCCGGCGAGGACGTGGCGGTCGGCGACATTCGCGACATCCCCTACCGCTGCCCCGCTACCTGAACGCAGCTCGGGACCACGCAGCGGCACAGCCCGCTGGCGGCCGCTCGTTTGATCCCCGGTGCAGGAATTGACTAGGGTATGGCGGCACTGCTGATCGGGGGACCAAGCTATGAAAGAGACAATGACCCGCATGACCCGCCGCGCGCTGCTTGGCCGCGGCGCCGCGCTGGGCGGCCTGGCAATGCTCGGCTCGCCGTCGATGCTTTTCGCGCAGGCCAGCGGCCGCGCCGTCGCGGAATCGGCCGGGCCGCTGGACGAACTCGAAGCCCGGCTGCGCGGAGAACTGATCACGCCGGACGACCCCGCCTACGACTCGGTGCGCCAGGTCTGGAACGGCATGGTCGACAAGCGGCCGGCCGCGGTCGCGCGCTGTACCGGCGTCGCCGACGTCATCGACGTCGTCAAGTACGCGCGCAGGCACGGCGTGCCGGCCTCGGTGCGCGGCGGCGGCCACAATGTCGCGGGCAAGGCCCTGAAAGACGACGCGATCACGATCGACCTCGGACCGATGAACACGGTCCGGGTCGACCCGGCCGCGCGCCGCGCGCGCGCCGGCGGCGGCGCGCTGTGGGGCACCTTCGACCACGAGACCGCGGCCTTCGGCCTGTACAGCACCGGCGGCACGGTCTCGACGACGGGCATCGGCGGACTGACGCTCGGCGGCGGTCTCGGCTGGCTGATGCGCAAGCACGGCCTCGCCTGCGACAGCCTGGTCTCGGCCGACGTCGTCACCGCGGACGGCGAGTTCCTGGTCGCGAGCGCGGACCAGAACCCGGACCTGTTCTGGGCCCTGCGCGGCGGCGGCGGCAACTTCGGCGTCGTGACCTCGTTCGAGTTTGCGCTGCACCCGGTCGAGCCGGTGATCGGCGGCATGGCGCTGTACCCGCAGGCGCGCCTGCGCGAGCTGCTGGAGTTCTACCGCGACTACACGAGCGAGCTGCCGAACGCCGTGACGACGATGGCCGGCGCGCTGAACGGCCCGCCGGGAACCCCACTCGAGGGCCAGGCCGCCGGCTTCATCGCCGTCTGCCACGCGGGGCCCACCGAGCGGGGCGAGAGCCTGTTGAAGCCGATCCGCGATTTCGGCGAGCCGGCCCTCGGCGGCATCGGGCCGATGTCCTATCTCGCGCAGCAGGGCATGTTCGAAGCCGCCGGCGCCACCGGCAACCGGCACTACTGGCGTTCGAATTTCCTGGCGCGGCTGCCGGACGGGGTCATCGACCGGATCGTCGAGCAGGCCGAGGACGGTCTGCGCGGCCCGGGCACGCTGGTGCTGCTGGAACACATGGGCGGCGCGATCCGTGACCTCGGCGACCACGACACGGCGTTTTCGAATCGCGGCGCGGAACACAACGTGTCGATACTCGCCGGCTGGCCCGACGCCGCGGACGACGCGGAAAATATTCGCTGGACGCGCGCGTTCGGCGACGCGCTGAAGGTGCACGCGACCGGCGCCGGCTACGTCAATTACATGACGGACGACGAGACCGCGGCGCGGGTGCAGGCCACCTACCGGGCCAACCTGGACCGGCTGATCGACGTGAAGCGTAAGTACGACCCGACGAACTTCTTCAACGCGAACCAGAACATCGTGCCGTAGGCCGCGAGCGCTGCGCGCCCCCGGTCGGTGACGCGGGCCGGGGCGCGCCATCCTCAGCGAATCGCCCAGCTCACCTGCACCTGCACCGAGACGCTGAGCTGCCCCGGCGAGATGCCCGGCGCCGGCGCGGCCTCCGCCATCGCCATGCGCCCGCCGCCCATCATCGGGACCGGCTGGCCGCCGCCCTGCACCATCGAGATCGTCAACACGTCGCCGAGCTCGACGCCGGCAAGCTCGGCGAGCGACTCGGCGCGGCGCCGCGCGTCGGCCATCGCCGCTGCCCGCGCGCGCTCTTCCAGTTCCGCCGTGTCGGCAACGCCGAAATTGATGCCATGGATCGAGTTGGCGCCGGCGTTGGTCACGGCGGCCAGCACGCGCCCCACGCGGTCGATGTCCTTGACCGTGACGTTGACGACATTGGAGACATGGTAACCGACGATGCGGACTTCTGGCGTGCGCTCCGGGTCGTGGCGCTGCTCCGGCCAGATGCTGTAGTTCGAGGTCTGGATGTCCTCTTCATCGATCCCTTCCGCCTCGAGCGCCTGCATGATTCGCTCGATCGCAGCCTGGTTCTCGCGCGATGCCTCGACGACCGTCGCGGCCATCGTCTGCACGCCGGCGTTCACGCTGGCCTGGTCCGGGCGGCCGGAGGCCTCGCCATGGCCGCTGACGGCGATGGCGCGCTGGCTCGTGCCGTGTTCGTCGGCGCAGGCGACGCTCGCGAGACAGGCCGCGAGGACGGCAAGCACCATGGAACTGCGCATACTTCCTGCTGACATCGGATAACTCCTGAAAAAAAGACGGCCGGACGCAAGCGGCGCCGGCCGGCCTTGGACCGCGCCCGCGGCCGCGAATTCCGGGTCCGTGGGTCCGGCCGCGGGACTCGACCGCGCCGGCCGGACCGGTAGACTGGCCGCACCCGCAAGCCCCGTCCAAGGAGTCGCCCGATGGGCCGCTGGCGTCCGCCCGCACCGAAGTCATCACCCTACATCACGGCACCGGGTTTTGCCGCGCTGCAGGCAGAACTCGACGGGCTGTGGCTGCGCCGGCGGGAGGTCGTTCGCGCGCTCGCGGACGCCGCCGCGGAAGGCGATCGCTCGGAGAACGCGGAATACATCTACCGCAAGAAGGAACTGGCCGGCATCGACCGGCGCATCCGCTACCTGCAGAAACGCCTGCCCGCGCTGACGATCGTGCGCGAGTTCGCTAACTCCGACGCGGTGTTCTTCGGCGCTACCGTCGAAGTAGAAGACGAAAACGGAGAAAGCGAGCGATATCGGATCGTCGGTCCGGACGAGGCGGACGCGGCGAGCGCCGCGATCAGCATTGACTCCGCGCTCGCGCGCGCGCTGCTCGGCAAGCAGGTTGGCGACGAGATCAAGCTCGACATTCCGGAACGGGAGCGGACGCTGATCGTACGCTCGGTAGGCTACGACTGAGGCCGGCGCGCGCGCAGCTAATCGCGCTAGCGCAGCGGATAGCCGTCGTCGCTCGGCAGCTTGCCGTCGATGCGTACGACTTTGACGGCGTCGGTCACCTCGCTTGCGCGCATGAACGAAATCGAGCCGGGCACCGCGACCACCAGCTCAAGCGTCATGTCCGTGCTGAAGACGATTTTCGGGCCGCGCGGAATCTCCGCCCGGAACATCTTCGCAATCCAGTACTGGCGGAACTGCGCCTCGCTCATCTGGTAGATGCGGTCGAGCACGAAGGTACGCTCGTCGGACGTCGGTGCGCGCACGAGCAGGCTGATCCGGGTGCGATCTGCCCAGAACTGTCGATCGGCGAGGAAGATGCTGCGCAATTCGTCCATGCTCAGCGACTCGACCGGCGCATCGCGGTGCACGACGATCGCAATCGGCGCATCCTGAGCGCGCAAAGGTTGCGCCAACACCAGCAGGGCTGCGCCGGTGACGATCGCCAGCCGTCGGGCAAGCGCGTTCAATGCAGCCTCGCCAGCACGAACGACAGTTGCAGCCTGGCGTTGCTTTCGCGGCCGCCGCCGGCGAATTCCTCGCTGCGGAACTCGGCTTTCAACGCGGCGTACGGATTGAAGTCCCAGCGCAGACCAACGATGCCGGCGTCGTAGTCCAGGTCGAACGGCGCCAGCAACGGGTCGGACGCATCGACGTCGATGCTTTCCAGCCGGGCATAGGGCTTGAAGTGCTTGCGCTCGCCCGGCAGCCGGTAGGCGAACTGCGCGTACCAGGCCGTGGTCGTGCCGGACTGTGCGCCGTTGTCGTGGTCCGCGCTCAGGAACTCGACCAGCAGCTCCGGGTCCTCGCGGGTCCAGGCCAGGTAAGCCGACACCGTCCGTTCGTCGATCGGCGGCTCTCCGGGCAACTCGATCTCGTCGGCGTAGAAGCCGATGCCGACGTCCAGCCCCTGGTAACGGCGCGAGCGCGAAGCCAGCTGCAGCATCCAGGCCTTGTCGCCGTTGACGTCGCCCGCATCCCCGGCGCGGGCGATGTTCGAATGGCGACCGTTGCCGTAGCCGACCTTGTAATTTGCGCCGAGATCGCCGCTCGGCAGGTTGCCCTCGAGCAGCACGCCGACGAAATGTATCGGCATGACGCGCGAGCCGAACCGCACCATCTCCGGGCGACTCACGGTCGTCTGCAGCCAGGCACCGTGGTGAAACGCGGAGTTCCAGTAGCCGATCGGCGTGTGGTAACGGCCCGCCGACAGCTTGTAGCGGTCGGAGAAATCGTACTTGACGATCAGGCGCTCCACTTCGGTGGCGTATTCGTCGTCGCGCGCCGTCGCGCTGAATTCGCCGAACACGCTGAACGAAGGCCCGAGCAGGGCACTGAGATGCGCGACTGCCTGGCCGATGACGAAACCGTCTTCGTTCGTGCCGTCCCGCGACACGTAGCTGATGTCGCCGAAGCCCATGACGTTGAATTCGGGCGTAGTGGTACCGGTGTCGACTGGCTGTCCGGCACACAGGCCGGGGGAGACGACGGCGGTCACCAGGATGACGAGGGAAAGGCGGCTCTTCATTGTTATCGGGTACCGCACGGCCGATCAGATCCGTCGGGAGATACTACTCGCATTGCCAGCGCGTTGCTATGCGGGCCACCGGCGCTTGTATACTGGCGAACGGGGACGGGAATCGAGCGGGGGCACGGCATGTCCGACAAGCCGACATCCGTCTGGCTTTCGCGGGTGCTGTTCGAGTCGATGCTGATCATGGTCAGTATCGTTGCCGCGCTCGCGCTCGACGAGTGGCGCGAGAACCGCGAGAACGAAGAGATGATCGAGCAGGCCCTCGACAATTTCCTGCTGGAGATCCGCCAGAACAGCGAACGCGTCGAGGATGCTGCGCCCTTCAACAACGGGCTGCGCGACGTGCTCGTCCGGCGGCACGCGGAAGGCGGTATCACCAACGTGGCAGAGTTCGTCAGCGTCGTCGAGAGCTACTCGCCGAGCGTGCTGCAATCGACTGCGTGGGATACAGCGCTCGCGACCGGCGCGCTGGCGAAGATGGACTACGAAATCGTCGCGGCGCTGTCGCTGACCTACAGCATGCAGAACCGCTATGAGCAGGACGTGCGCAATGGCACGGCGGAGCTGACCAGTCCGCAGAACCTGTCCGCCGACCATCTCGACCTCGCGGTATTCAACTCTATCCGCTACCTGAACGACGTTACCCGCCGCGAAGCCGAGCTGATCGCGATCTTCGACGAGGCCAGCGCGCTCATCGTCCGCAAGCGAGCGCCCGGCGACGACGACTACTCGGTCGTCGCGGTGCCCTGATCAGTCAGGCTTTGCGGACGAGCGCCTGGCGCGGCGCTCGAGGTGCTGTTCCAGCAGCTCGCGCGCCGTGACGATGGCCGCCAGCAGCAGGAAGACCGTCACCAGCATGCCCCAGTAGAGGAAGGCCTCGTTGCTCACGAGCCCGGCCTGTTCACCAGGAGCTTGAAATAGATGCCGAAGCAGAGCAGCGTCGGCACCCAGGTCGCGGCGAACACGGCCTGGCGGAAATTACCCGTGAAGAACAGGTAGACCCCCAGGCAGAACGACACGGCAACGCCGATGAAAATCAGTATGTCCGATTTGCTGAGCATGGATTTCTCCCGAGTGGGCATGAAGCGGGCGACCGGGCGCGTTACATTGCCCTCCGGTCGCCGCCCGCGGTGAGAGGTTCTCCGGGACGGGTCCCTGTGTGGTGCCGCCGACATCCATGTCGACGACGCGCTCCGCACCCCACCACAGCCAGATCTCGTATGGCAGGTTGAAAACGCCGGACCAGCCGGCCATCGCGACGACCTGGATGAGCCAGACCAGCAGGCCGAACTTCAAGCCGCTGAGCCAGCCGCGCCCGGCAATGCCGTCGCGAATGGCGCCGTAGATGCCGGCCAGCACCAGCGAACCGACGATGCCCGTCGTGATCCAGAGCGGCAGCAGCGCCACCATGTCGGGCGGCACCGCGTTCAGCTCGGGTCGCCAGAACTGCTGGTTGGCCCGGTAGGCCTCGACGAGGATACCCTCGTGCACGAGCGGGCCGGTGGCAAAGGACAGGACGAACTGCGCGACGTACATCGCCAGTCCGCCGGCGACGATGATCTTCGGGTTCATAGTTGTTCTCCCGTGACGGTTCCCCACGGGAGACAGTGTAGCGGGTAGCGCGATGTGTGCGCCGCGAAAAAGCCCTCAGGCCGCCCGCGGCAGGCACTCGCCGAGCTGCGCGCAGGCGTCGCGCAGCGCGGTGCGCAGCCCCTCTTCGACGACCGGGTGATAGAACGGCCTCTCGAGCATCTGCGCGACCGTCAGCCCGGACTGGTGCGCCCAGGCCAGCAGGTGCGC
>CALALV010000112.1 GCA_937925605.1 uncultured Woeseia sp. | reverse complement strand
GCCGCCATCGACCCCGATCAGGCGCGCCGCTCCCCCCCCCGCGCACGCCGCCGCCTCCCCGGCCCCACTCCGCCTCCCGCCCGGCTCTCGCCTCCGCCCCGCCCCCGCCATTCTCGAGTACCTGCCGTACCGCAAGCGCGACCTGACCCGCGCGCGCGACGAACCGATGCACCGCTACTTCGCCGAGCAGGGCTACGCGAGCCTGCGCGTCGACATCCGCGGTTCCGGGGATTCGGAAGGCCTCCTGTACGACGAGTACTCCGCCGAAGAACGCGCCGACGGCTGCGAACTCGTAGGGCTGATCGCGGCCGAGGACTGGTGCGACGGCAACGTCGGCATGTTCGGCATCTCCTGGGGCGGCTTCAATGCCCTGCAGGTCGCCGCCGGCCAGCCGCCGGCGCTGAAGGCGGTCATTTCCCTCTGCGCCTCGGACGACCGTTACGCGGACGACGCGCACTACATGGGCGGCTGCCTGCTGACCGAGAACCTGCAGTGGGGCGCCATCTTCATGCTCAACCAGGCGCTGCCGCCCGACCCCGAGGTCGTCGGCGACGGCTGGCGCGCGCAGTGGCGACAGCGACTCGAGGCGCTTCCGAACTTCGCCGCGCACTGGATGGAGCATCCGTGGCGCGACGAGTACTGGAAGGCCGGCTCGGTCTGCGAGCACATCGAGCGCATCGGGGTGCCGGTGTACGCGATCGGCGGCTGGGCCGACGGCTACTCGAATGCCGTGCCGCGGCTCGTCGCGTCGCTCAGGTCTCCGTGCAAGGGGCTGATCGGCCCCTGGGCGCATACGTTCCCGCACCTCGGCATTCCGGGTCCGCGCATCGGCTTCCTGCAGGAAGCGGTGCGCTGGTGGGACCGCTGGCTCAAGGGCGTGGACAACGGCATCGACCGTGAGCCGAAGTTCCGAGCGTGGCTGCAGGAGAGCGTCAAGCCGCAACCGCAGTACGAGACGATGCCGGGCCGCTGGGTCGCGGAGGACGGCTGGCCGTCGGCGCTGATCGAGCCTTCGACCCTGTACCTGAACGCGGAGGGACTGGGTAACGCGGCCGGCGCAGAATCGGAACGACTGCTGCTGTCGCCGCAGACCTGCGGCCTGCGCGGCGGCGAATGGTGCGCGTTCGGCTCGGACGGCGAGATGCCGCGCGACCAGCGACCCGACGACGGCTTCTCGCTCGAGTTCGACTCCGAACCGCTGGGCGAGCGACTCGAGATTCTCGGCGCGCCCGTCCTGCGCCTCAGGCTGCGCGCCGACCACCCGCAGGGCAACCTCTGCGCGCGGCTCTGTGACGTGGCGCCCGACGGCACCTCGCTGCGGGTCAGCTACGCCGTCCTGAACCTCGCGCACCGCGACGGCCACGAGCACCCGGAGCCGCTGGTCCCCGGCGAGTTCTACGATCTGCGTTTGCAGCTCAACGACATCGGCCACGCGTTCCCGGCCGGCCACCGCATCCGCATCGCGCTGTCGACGACCTACTGGCCGACGATCTGGCCCGGCCCGACCGCCGACGTGCTCGGCATCGTCACCGGCGTGAGCCGGCTCGAGCTGCCGGTGCGCGAGCCGCGCGCGTCGGACGCGAGCCTGCGCGAGTTTGAGCCGCCCGACATGGCGGCGGGGCTGCCCGTCAATCGCCTGCGCCCGCACCGCTTCCGGCGCAGCCTGTCGATGGACCTGACGACGAACGTGCTGCGCTACGAGCTCGAGGGCAGCGAGTTCGACGACGCGAGCCTCGTCCACTTCGAGGACATCGATCTCAAGGTCGGCTACACGCTGAGCAAGCGCTACGCGATCCAGGAGGACGACCCGCTGTCCGCGGCCGAGACGATCGAGCAACGCGCGACGCTGGCCCGCGGCGACTGGAAGATCCTCATTGACTTTCGCATGACCTTGACCGCGGACGCAGACCGCTTCCACCTGGACGGGGAGCTGCACGCGACCGAGGGCGGCAAGCCGTTCGCGAGCCGCGCCTGGGACCTCAGCCTGCCGCGGCGCCTCGTCTGACCCGCGCCCAGGCCGTCGCGACCAGCCGCTCGAGCAGCTGCGCGTAGCTCCAGCCGTTCATGTCGGCCATGATCGCGAGCTTCGCGTCGTAAGCCCAGGCCGGGTTCGGATTGACTTCCATCAGGCACACGCGGCCGTCGGCGGCCGTCCGGAAGTCGAAGCGGCCGTAGTCGCGCAGCGACAGGCGCTCGAACAGGCGCCGGCAGCGGTCCGCCAGCGCCTGCTGCGCGTCGCGCGCCAGCCCGGCGGGCCGGTAGCGGATGTCGCGCCAGTAGGGCGAGCCCGGGTCCGCCTTCGACTCGAACGACAGGATCGGCGCGCAGCCTTCCGGCAGTCTGGAGAAGTCGACCTCCAGCATCGGCAGCGCGGCAAGCCCGCTGTCCGCGTTGCCGATGACGCCGAGACCGTATTCCGGCCCGGGCAGGTACTCCTGGACCAGCACGTCCCGCCCCGGCAGCGCTTCCGCGAGCCAGGCAAGGTAGGCGCGCGCCTCTTCGGGGTTCTCGACGACTGCGTCTTTCGTGATGCCGACGCTGCCGTCGGCTGCGTTCGGCTTGATCAGCGCGGGAAACGTCTCGATGCGGGCGTCGCGCACGTCCGCCGCATCGACGTAGCGTTCCGCCGGGACCGCGACGCCGAGCGCCTCGGCGACCAGCCGCACGATCTGCTTGTCGAAGCACAGCAACATGCCGCGCGGCGGCGCGCCCGTGTACGGCAGGCCCAGCAGCTCGAGCTGGGTCGCGACGTGAATCTCCTGTTCGGGACGGTTCTCGAAGCCGGTGTCGCAGAAGTTCACGACCAGCTCGGGCCGGTACGCGCGCAGGTCGTCGAACAGCGACGCATGGCGTTCGAACACGCGCGTCTCGAGCCCCGCGATCGTCGCGAAGGCCTTGCGCATTTCCTCGTGGACCTTCAGGTCCTCGGGACCGTAGCTCTGCCCGAGCTTGGTCGGGTCGGGGAGGGACGGGTCGCCGGTAATGACGGCAATACGCGCGGGCAGGGCGGGTCGATCGTTCATGTTGCGGCATACCTCGTGGCCTGGCCGCCGCCGGGGCAATTTGTGGAACCGGCGCGGAATTTGCGACACTCCCTCCAATCATGACACCGACCGGCACCACATTCCTGCACCGTGCATGCGTCCTGCTCGCGCTCGCGGGGCTCGTGGGCAGCGGCTTCGCCGCGACGCACGACTGTGCGCCGCCGGCCGCCGCGACAAAACCCGCGCAGGCCGCCGGCAGCGCAACGGTCCATGCGGGGCACGGCACGGAGCATGCCGGGCACGGCGCTCACGATGCCGGTAGCCGGCTTGACTGCGGCGGCTGCGAGGACTGCGCCGTCGCGTGTGCGCCTGCCGCCGTGACCGGCACGGCGCCGGCCCGGCCGCTTGCGTTCGTCAGCGAGCGATCGTCGATGCGAGCGCCGCGATCCGACGCGCCCGCGGCCATACCGGCGCTCGCCACCCCGTACCGACCTCCGATCCCGATCCGATAGGCGGCGCGTGCGCGCGCCGTCTCGCCGACCTGCGCGCGCAGCCGTCGCAGGCGCGGCCTCGTGGACGCAGCCGACGTCCCCGTTTCCACGACCACGAAGCACCGGATCCATGGACAAACCCGACCCCCGCGCCGTCTCGAGACGGCGATTCCTGCGAGCGACCGGCAGCGCCGGCCTGCTCGCGCTTATCGACAGCCTCGTGCCCGCCTGGGCCCGCGACATGGCCGTGCTTGCGCCGCCCGGGGACAGCGGGCCGCAGGTCTTCGACCTTGCGATCTCCGCGCAACGCATGGCGATCGCCGGGGGCGAGGGCCTCGTCACGCCGATCAACGACACCGTCCCGGGGCCGCTGCTCGTCTGGCAGGAAGGGCGCGAAGTGGTATTGAACGTCCGCAACGAACTGGACGAGGACACCTCGATCCACTGGCACGGCATCATCCTGCCGTTCGAAATGGACGGGGTGCCGGGTGTCACGTTCCGCGGCATCGCGCCGGGCACGACCTTCCAGTACCGCTTTCCGGTAAACCAGAGCGGCACCTACTGGTACCACAGCCACTCGGGCCTGCAGGAGCAGACCGGCGTGTACGGGCCGCTGGTCGTGCTGCCGAAGGACGAGGACCCGGTCCGGGTCGATCGCGATTACGTCGTGATGCTGTCGGACTGGACCTTCGAAGACCCGTACGACATCATGCGCAAGCTCAAGCTGCAGAGCCACTATTACAACTACCAGCAGTACACGCTCGGCGACATACTCGATCCGCCGACGGGAATGACGCGGCGCGAGGCGCTCAGGACGAAACTCGCCTGGGACCGCATGCGGATGATGATCTCCGACATTGCCGACGTCGGCGGCGCCACCTACACCTACCTGATGAACGGGCTGCACCCGGTGGGCAACTGGACCGGCCTGTTCCGGCCCGGCGAGCGGGTGCGCCTGCGCTTTATCAACGGCTCGGCGATGTCGATCTTCAACGTGCGCATACCGGGGCTGCCGCTGACCGTCGTGGCCGCCGACGGCCAGAACGTGCAGCCGGTCGAGGTGGACGAGTTCCAGGTCAGTACGGCCGAGGCCTTCGACGTCGTCGTCGAGCCGCGCGAGGAGCGTGCCTACACGATCATGGCCGAGTCGATCGACCGCAGCGGCTATGCCGCGGGCACGCTCGCGCCGCGCGCCGGCATGCGGGCGGAGATCCCCGCGATGCGCAGGCCGCCCAGGCTCACGATGGTGGACATGGGCATGGACCACGGCGCAATGGGACACGGCGGAATGGACCACGGCGACACGGCCGGCGACGGGGCAGTGCATGCCGACATGGATCACGGTGCGATGGGCGATGATTCAGACGCTCGTGCGGGCATGGAACACGGATCGACGAGCCATGGTTCAGCCGCACATGCGGGCATGGACCACGGATCGATGCGCCACGATTCCGGCACGCACGCGGGCATGGACCACGGATCGAACGGCCACGACGCTGCTGCACATCAAGGTCGGGACGGCATCATGCAGCACGGCGCGGCCGCGCATGCCGGCCATGCCATGCCGGCCGATGCCGGCCCGGTCGTCGCCCGTCACGGGCCGGACGAACACGGCCCCGGCAATGCCGGCGTGGCCACGCTGCAGCGCAACCGGCTCGGCGAACGCCCGACCGGCCTCGATGACGTCGAGCATCGCGTGCTCGTCTACACCGACCTGAAGCGCCTCGCGAACGACTTCGACGAACGGCCGCCCACGCGGGAAATCGAGTTGCACCTGACCGGGCACATGGAGCGTTACATGTGGTCGTTCGACGGGGTCCAGTTCCACCACGTCGACAGCCCGATCGAGTTCAACTACGGCGAGCGGCTGCGCCTGACGCTGGTCAACGACACGATGATGAATCACCCGATTCACCTGCACGGCATGTGGCTCGAGATCGAGAACGGCAACGGGCGCCGCATCCCGCGCAAGCACACGATCAACGTGATGCCGGCCTCGCGGGTCTCGATGCTGGTCAATGCCGATGCGCCCGGGCGCTGGGCGTTTCACTGCCATCTCCTGTACCACATGGAGATGGGCATGTTCCGCGTCGTGCGGGTCAGCTGAGGTGAACGCGATGAAGACGAGAATCCTGCTCGCGGCGGCGTTGCTCGCCGGCGCGCAGCTAGTGCACGCGGCAGAGAATGCCGGTACGCCGGCGGACTGGCCGATGCCGATGCACGTGCCCGGCCCCTACGGGATGCTGCTCGGTGACCGGCTCGAGAGCGCCTTTACCGACGGTCACGAGAGCTATGCCTGGGACCTGCAGGGCTGGTACGGCGGCGACTATCAACGCCTGCGCTTCAAGACCGAGGGTGAGGGGGAACACGGCGAGTCGCCCGAGGACGCGGAGCTGCAGTTGCTCTACAGCCGCCTGTTCGCGCCGTACTGGGAGTGGCAGCTCGGTCTGCGCCACGATTTCGAACCGGGCGACGGCCGCAGCTTCGCGGTTGCCGGCATCCAGGGCGCGGCGCCCTACGAGTTCGAAGTGGATGCCGGCTTGTACCTGAGCGAGGACGGCGACCTGTCGCTGCGCTTCGAGGCCGAGTACGACCTGCTGCTGACGCAGCGCCTCGTCCTGCAGCCGCGGCTCGAGCTGGATGCTGCGCTCAACGATGCGCGGGAATTCGGTGTCGCCCGCGGCCTGAACGGCAGCGAACTCGGATTGCGGCTGCGCTACGAACTGCGGCGCGAATTCGCACCCTATGTCGGCCTGGAGTGGGAGCGTGCCTACGGTGCGACCGCCGGCCTGGTCCGCGCCGACGGCGGCGATGCGTCGGAGATCGCCTTCGTCGCGGGAGTGCGCTTCTGGTTCTGACTCCCGGCGTTTCCGCGCGAAACTGCTAAGCTTGAACCGGGCGTTGGGGGTAACGCCCACAGCATCGGGGAGGGGGTCATGAGACGGTATCGTTCCGCAGTGTGGGTCCTGTCGTGCCTGCTGGCGCCGGGACTGGCGACGGCGCAGCAAGACGCGCCGCAAACCGCTTACGTCTACGCGAGCTACTTCATCTGCGATCCGGCGGGCGAGGCGCGCGCCGACGAGATCATCGCGCGAAACTTCAAGCCGCACTACGACACGGCCGTCGAGAGCGGCCACCTGGTGTCGTGGAGCTGGCTCGCGCACTTCGTGGGCGGCGAATGGCGCCGCGCCCTGGTCATCGCGGCCACCAACATGGACGACCTGCTCGACTCGTCCGGCGCGCTCGGCGAGGTCATCGAGGAGACGACGCCGGAAGCCGGCCGCGCGTTCACCGAGGTCTGTCCTGAGCACGTCGACTACATCTGGGAGACGGTGGACGGCGTGGCGAGCGGCATCATTGGCGGTGAGCGTGGCCCGGCCGGCTTTTCCGTCTACATGGAGTGTGATATCGCTCGCGAGGAGCGCGCCGACGAAATCGTCGCCGAGGTCTTTGCGCCGGTCTACAACCGCTACGTCGAGTCCGGCGGCCTGACGTCCTGGGCCTGGCTCAAGCACAACGTCGGCGGCACCCACCGGCGCCTGCTGTCGATGACGGGCCCGGACCACAAGACGCTGGCGCACGCGCGCGCGGACATCCTCGAGGAGCTCGGCGGCCGGCGCAGCGAGCGCGCGATGCGCGAAGCTGCGTCGATCTGCAACCGGCACGAGGATTACATGTGGGACATTCGCGTGGAGACGCCGTGACGCGACCCCGAATCGTCTCGCGATGCGTCGTCGCTGTATCGCGGCGTGTGCGAAGTGTAATGGATTGTAACAACTTAAGTGCGTGATATTGCTTAGGTTCCGCGGCCTGCCTACAGTCCCCCCAAGCTTCTGATGGCGCCTCCGCGCCGGGGATTGATCATGGCCCTGCAGACCGCTGCAGCGCGTACGCTCGACCTGACGGAGACGGGCATCCTGCCGGACACGCTCGTCCGTGCCGGTATTCGTCGCCTGCTCAAGGCGCGCCTTCGCGAGGTCCATGCCGACGACATCGAGATGTCGGCGGCGGCCCTGTCCGGCTTCGTCGAGATGATGGACGAGTCGCCCGTCGCGCTGTTGCCCGAGCGTGCGAACGAGCAGCACTACGAGGTGCCCGCGGACTTCTTCGGCGAGGCTCTGGGACCGCACCGCAAGTACAGCTGCTGCTTCTGGCGGCCGAATGCGACCGGCCTCGAGGACGCGGAGCAGGCGGCGCTCGAGATCACCTGCCAGCGCGCGGGTATCGAGGACGGCATGAAAGTGCTCGATCTCGGCTGCGGCTGGGGCTCCGTCAGTCTCTGGATCGCGAACCGCTACCCGCGCTGCCGGGTTGTGGCCGTCTCCAATTCGCGGTCGCAGCGGGACTACATCGAGGGCGAAGCGGAGAGCCGTGGCCTGTCGAACCTCGAGGTCCGGGTCTGCGACATGAACGACTTCGACGCCGGCGAGCGTTTCGACCGCGTCGTCTCGGTCGAGATGTTCGAGCACATGCGCAACTACCGGCTGCTGTACTCGCGCGTCGCCGACTGGCTGGAGCCGGGCGGCCGCTTTTTCATGCACATCTTCTGCCACCGCACGACGCCCTACGAGTTCGTGGACAAGGGTCCGCAGGACTGGATGAGCCGGCACTTCTTCTCGGGCGGCATCATGCCGAGCAACGACCTGCCGCTGTATTTCCAGGATGACCTGAAGATCGTCGAGCGCTGGCGCTGGAACGGCACGCACTACGCGCGCACGGCGAATGCCTGGCTCGCACGCATGGACGAGCGCCGCCACCTGATCATGCCGGTGTTCCGTGACACCTACGGGACCGCCCAGGCGCACACCTGGTTCGTGCGCTGGCGGATTTTCTTCATGGCCTGTGCCGAGCTGTTCGACTTCAACGGCGGCGATGAATGGTACGTCGGCCACTATCTCTTCGAGCGGCGCTGAGGGCGCCCCGGTCGCTATGGCTATTTTCGTCAATTTCGTGGCTTTCCAGATCGGCTGGTTCGCGGCCGTTCTCTCGGCGGCGGCCGGCCAGCCCTGGGTCGGCATGCTGATCATGGCCGGCATCATTGCCCTGCACCTGTTCCGGGCGCAGCGGCCGGCTTCCGAAGCCCTGCTCGTCGGCGCGTGCGGGGTCCTAGGCGGTGCCTGGGACAGCCTGCTCGTCGCGTTCGGCTGGGTCAGCTACCCGTCGGGCATGTTGCTCCCGTTCGCGGCGCCCTACTGGATCGTCGGCATGTGGATGCTGTTCGCGACCACGCTGAACGTGTCGCTCGGCTGGCTCAGGGGCCGCGACGGGCTCGCTATCGCCTTCGGCGCCGCGGGCGGCCCGCTGGCCTATTTCACCGGCGAGAAGCTGGGCGGCATCATCCTGGTGCAGCCGACAGCGGCGCTCGTGGCGCTCGGCCTGGGATGGGCCGTCATGATGCCGCTGCTGCTGCGCCTCGCGGACCGCTGCGGACGCGCGGGCGAGCGCGCCGGCACGCCGCAGGGCTGGATCCTCGACTGATGGATTTCCTCCCGGACAGCTACTCGCTCGCACTCGCCGTGATCGCGGTCATGGCAGTCTGCGCGTGGCTCGCGAGCCTCGTGACCGACGACGTGAGTTTCGTCGACTCGCTGTGGTCCCTGTTTTTCCTGGCCGCCTCGCTGGTGTTCGCGCTCGCGGCCGCACCGCTGGCGCCGGCGGCCGTCCTGCTGCTGTCGCTGGTCGTCGCCTGGTCGCTGCGGCTGAGCCTGCACATTACGGTGCGCAACTGGGGCGAGCCGGAAGACAGCCGCTACCAGCAGATCCGCGAGAACAACCAGCCGGGCTTTCGCTTCAAAAGCCTCTACATCGTCTTCGGCCTGCAGGGCCTGCTCGCCTGGATCATCTGCGTGCCGCTGCTGTTCGGTATCCGCGGCGCCGGCAGCGTGGGCGGCCTGGAGCTCGTCGCGGCAGGGCTGTGGCTGGTCGGCTTCGTCTTCGAGGCCGGCGGCGACTGGCAGCTGATGCGCTTCCAGCAGCGCGACACCGACAAGGCGGTGCTCGACACGGGTCTGTGGCGCTACACCCGTCATCCGAATTACTTCGGCGAGGCCTGCATGTGGTGGGCCTACTGGCTGTTCGCGGTCGCCGCAGGCGCATGGTGGACCGTGTATGCGCCGCTGCTGATGACCTTCCTGCTGCTGAAGGTCTCCGGCGTAGCCATGCTCGAAAAGACCATCGGCGAGCGGCGACCGGAGTACGCCGCTTATATCGAGCGGACCAGCGCTTTCATCCCGATGCCGCCCAAGACCGCGGCTGACAACGGAGCCTGATCATGACCACCGCCATCGCCCGATCGATGCTGTGCCTGCTGCTCGCCTTCGCCGCGACGACCACGTCCGCGAAGGAGTGGCAGTTCCGTGTCCTGCTCGACGGCTCCGAGATCGGTTCGCACCGTTTCGAGCTCGAGAACCAGGGCCCCCGCAAGCTCCTGAAGAGCCAGGCGAAGTTCGACGTGAAGTTCCTGTTCTTCACCGCGTTCCGCTACCGTCACGAAAACACCGAGGCCTGGTCGGACGACTGCCTGGTCGAGATCGACGCGCGCACGGTGCGCAACGGCGACACGTTGACCGTCGAGGGTGAAAAGGAAGGCGACAAGTTCATCGTCGAGCGTCCCGGCGAGACGGTAGAGCTGCCGTCCTGCATCATGACCTTCGCCTACTGGAACCCGGACTTCCTCGAGCAAAACCGGCTGCTGAACCCGCAGACCGGTGAATTCCTCGACGTCAGCGTCGAGGAGCTGGGTTCCGACACGCTCACCGTCCGCGGCCAAACGCGCGAATCCCGGCGCTACCGCGTCACCGCGAAGGACATGGACCTCGAGGTCTGGTATTCGCAGGACAACGAGTGGCTGGCGCTGCAGTCGACCGTCAAGGGCGGCCGCGTTCTGCGCTACGAGCTCACCTGATGCGCGCCCTGGCGTCGCGACTCAAATCCTCGAAAACGGTGGCGGTCCTGTGCCTGCTGCTGGCCGGCTGCGGATCCAACATGCCTGAACTCGAACCCGTAGAGTACGTCGACCTGCCCAAGTTCATGGGTCGCTGGTACGTCATCGCCAACATCCCCACCTTCCTCGAAAAGGGCGCCCACAACGCAGTGGAGATCTACGAGCGCAATGACGACGGTACGATCGCGACCACGTTCCAGTTCCGCGACGGCAGCTTCGACGGGGATCTCGAGACCTTCACGCCGAAAGGCTTCGTGCGCGATGACCCGTCGAATGCCATCTGGGGCATGCGCTTCATCTGGCCGATCAAGGCGGACTACCGGATCATCTACCTGGACGACGACTACTCGATCACGATCATCGGCCGCAACAAGCGCGACTACGTGTGGCTGATGGCGCGCGAGCCGGAAATCAGCGAGGCGAAGTACCGGGAACTGGTCGATTTCATCGGCAGCGTCGGCTACGACGTCAGCGAGCTCAAGAAGGTGCCGCAGCAGTGGTGACGGGCCCCGAGCTGGCGGTGACGCCGTGAAGGTCGCCATCGTCGGCAGCGGCATCGCCGGCAACGTCGCCGCCTACCTCCTGCGTGACGAGCACGAGATCACGGTCTTCGAGGCGGCGCACTACGTTGGCGGCCACACCAACACGGTCGACGTCGCCAGTTCTGCCGGGCCGCTTCCGGTCGATACCGGGTTCATCGTGTTCAACGATCGCACCTATCCGCAGTTCAATCGACTGCTCGAGACGCTCGGCCAGCCCTGGGTGCCGACCGTCATGAGTTTCAGCGTTCGCTGCGAGGCATCCGGACTCGAGTACAACGGGGCCGGGCTCAACGCGCTTTTCGCGCAGCGCCGCAACCTGTTCAGACCGCGATTCTGGCGCATGCTGCGCGACATCATGCGCTTCAACCGCGAGGCGCCGGCGCTGCTCGCGGCGGGCGAGCAGGGAGTCACGCTCGGCGCGTGGCTGGACGAGAACGCCTACGGGCGCGAATTCGAAACGCACTACCTGGTGCCGATGGCGGCCGCCATCTGGTCGGCGGAACCGGGCTCGGTGCGCGACATGCCGGCCTATTTCCTCGTGCGTTTCTTTCTGCACCACGGCCTGCTGCAGCTTTCCGACCGGCCGACCTGGCGCGTCGTGCGCGGAGGGTCGCGGGAGTACGTGAAGCTGCTGACGGCCGGACACCGCGAGCGCATTCGTCTCGACTGCCCCGTGCATCGCGTCACGCGCGACGGTGACGGGGTGACGATCCGGTCGGCCGCGGGCCGCGAGCGCTTCGACGCCGTGTTCATGGCCTGCCACAGCGACCAGGCGCTCGCCCTGCTCGGTGACGCCGGGCCCGAGGAGCGCGAGGTGCTCGGTGCGATCCCGTACCAGCAGAACGAGGCCGTGCTGCACACCGACGTGAGCCTGATGCCGCGCCGGCGGCGCGCATGGGCGGCCTGGAACTACCACCTGCCGGCGCAGCCGTCCGCCACGGCGACGCTCACTTACAACATGAACATACTCCAGCACCTGCCCGTGCCGGAACAGTACCTGGTGACGCTGAACAGCAGCGAACAGGTCCGCGAGGACGCGATCTTGCGCCGTATCCGTTACGATCACCCGGTGTTCTCGCGCGAATCGGTGGCGGCGCAGGCGCGGCAGTCCGAGCTGAACACGAACAGGACGTTTTTCTGCGGCGCCTACTGGCGCAACGGGTTTCACGAGGACGGCGTCGTCAGCGCGATCGACGCGGTCCGCCATTTCGGGGAGGCGATGGCCGGTGGACAGCTGCATCTTCGAAGGGCGGGTTAGGCACGGCCGGCGATCGCCGGCCCGTCACAGCTTCAGTTACCGCCTGTACATGATGTACCTCGACCTCGACGAGCTGCCAGGGCTTTTCGCCCCGTACTGGCTGTGGTCCGCGACCCGCCCCGCGCCGGCCCGCTTCCGGCGCGAGGACCATGCCGGCGACCCCGACGTGCCCCTGGCGGAAGCAGTGCGAACGCTGGTCGAGAGCCGCACGGGCCGGCGGCCGCGCGGCCCGGTCCGCCTGCTGACTCACCTGCGCTACTTCGGCTACTGCTTCAACCCGGCCAGCTTCTATTACTGCTTCGACGAGGCCGGCGAGCGCGTGGAGGCAGTCGTGGTAGAAGTCACCAATACTCCGTGGGGCGAGCGTCACTGCTACGTACTGCCGGCCAGCGAGAGCGAAGCCGCGGACGACGGCCAGCTGCGCTTTCGCCCCGGCAAGGCAATGCACGTTTCCCCGTTCATGGAGATGGACATCGACTACGACTGGAGCTTCTCGACGCCCGGCCGGCAGCTCAGGGTCTACATGGCCAACGACCGCGACGGGAAGCGAATCTTCGACGCCGGGCTTCTGCTCGAGCGGCGCGAGATTTCTTCGGCATCGCTGGCCCGCGTACTCCTGCGCTACCCGCTGATGACGCTGCAGGTGATCACGGGCATCCACTGGCAGGCTTTTCGCCTCTGGCTGAAGCGCGTGCCTTTCCACGTCCATCCGGCAAAACGCATCAAGACGGTATCCCAACGATGAACGATCTCTCGCTGACCTCTCCGCGCTTCCTCGCAGGCACTCCGAAACCGAGCGGCCTCGACCGGCTGGCCCGCCGCCAGGTCCTGACGCGACTGGCAGGGATCGCCGATGGCCGGCTCACCGTGCGCGAGGGCGACCGGCAGAGCGTGTACGGGTCCGGCGAGGGCCCGCAGGCCGAGATCACCGTGCGCGATCCGCGCTTCTACAGCGACGTCGCCTTCGCGGGCTCGATCGGCGCCGGCGAGGCCTGGATCCGCGGCTACTGGGATTCGCCGCGCCTGACCGAGGTCGTGCGTCTGCTGCTGCGCAATCGCCACGTGCTGGAAAACCTCGAAACCGGGCTCGCGCGCCTGACGAAACCGCTGCAGAAGGCGTTTCACTGGCTGAACGAGAACAGCCGCAAGGGCAGCCGCCGCAACATCGCGGCGCACTACGACATCGGCAACGACTTCTTCGCGCTCTGGCTGGATGAAAACATGATGTACTCGTCGGCCGTGTTTGAGCGTCCGGACATGAGTCTCGATCAGGCATCGACTGCGAAGCTGGAGCGGATCTGCCGCAAGCTCGACCTGGCTCCCGGCGAGCGGGTGCTCGAGATCGGCACCGGCTGGGGCGGCTTCGCGATCCACGCGGCGAAGCACTACGGCTGTCACGTAACGACGACGACGATCTCGCGCGAGCAGTACGAACTGGCCCGGCAGCGGGTCGCGGCTGCGGGCCTCGAAGACCGCATCACGCTGCTGCTCGAGGACTACCGCGATCTCGAGCATCACGTCGAGGAGCCGTTCGACAAGCTCGTCTCGATCGAGATGATCGAGGCAGTCGGCCACCGTTTTCTCGGACAATACTTCGATACCTGCAGCCGCCTCCTGAAGCGCGACGGCCTGATGTGCCTGCAGTCCATCACGATCGCCGACCAGCGTTACGCCGGTGCGCTGAAATCCGTCGACTTCATCCAGCGCTACATCTTCCCGGGCGGCTTCCTGCCGTCCCTGACCGCGCTGACCGGCGCGCTCACGGCCCACAGCGACATGCGCGTCGTGCACAGCGAGGACATCGGGCCGCACTACGCGACCACGCTGGCTCGCTGGCGCGAGCGCTTCCTGGCGAAGCTCGACGAGGTGCGCGAACTGGGCTACACCGACGACTTCCAGCGGCTCTGGACCTACTACCTCGGCTACTGCGAAGGCGCCTTCATCGAGCGCGCCATCGGCAATGTCCAGCTCTTGATCGCCAAGCCCTTCAACCGCAGGGAGCCGTACCCGGCCTGAAGCCCCGGCTCTTCGGGTTGTCGACTGGTTCATTGTTTTGGACCGCCTGGCTGAGTAATCTCGGGGCATTACGTCAAGCCACGGGGTAGCCGGTGCCGCGACGGCGGCACTTCGAGCCATGTCATTGCGCCCGCCGATCGTTCTCGCCGTCTCGCTGCTCGCCGCCGCGCTGCCCGCGCATGGCGACGACGATGCCGATTTCCGCAGCGGCCTCGCCGCGTTCAACGACGGCGACTACGCCCGCGCGCTCGAAACCTGGCTGCCGCTCGCCGAGTCCGGGGACCTGAGCGCGATGTACAACGTCGCACTGATCTACGACGAGGGACTCGGGGTCGAGCCGGACAAGGAACTCGCTCTCCACTGGTACCGGCAACCCGCCATCGAGGGCGACATCTCGGCGCAGTTCACGATGGCGACGATCTACGACTTCGGCGACGGCGTCGAGGAAGACAACGAACGGGCACTCAAGTGGTACGAGGAAGCCGCCAGCCAGGCGGACGAGCAGGCGCAGTTCAACCTGGGCGTGATGTACTCGAACGGCGAGGGCACGGCGATCGATGCCGAGCGGGCGCTGCACTGGTACCGGCTGAGCGCGGATCAGGGCTACGTCCCGGCGCAGTTCAATCTCGGTTACCTGTACGACGTCGGCGAGATTGTGCCCGAGGACAACGACGCGGCCCTCGGCTGGTATCACAAGGCCGCCCGGGCCGGCGACGCCGACGCGATGTTCGCCATTGCGCTCATGCACGACACCGGTGACGGCGTGCCGGTCGACGACGGGCGCGCGGTCGAGTGGTACACGGAGGCGGGCGAGCGCGGTCACGAGCGCGCCCAGTTCAACGTCGCGATCATGTACGACCTCGGCGAGGGCACGCCCGAGGACAACGCCGCCGCGCTTCGCTGGTACGAAGCCGCCGCGGCCCAGGGCCACGAAGCCGCGCAGGTCAATCTTGCCGTAATGCTCGAGAACGGCGAGGGCACCGACGTCGATCTCGGCGCGGCACTCGGCTGGTACCTGCGGGCAGCCGAGCAGGGTTCCGCGCATGCGCAGTACGCGATCGGCCTCATGTACGACGAGGGCAAGGGCGTCAGCGAGGACAACGAGCTGGCCGTTTCGTGGTACCGGCGGGCCGCCGAGCAGGGCGATGCCGATGCCCAGAACAACCTGGGCGCCATGTACGACGCCGGCGAAGGCGTGGCGGAAGACAACGCGCTCGCCCTGCACTGGTACCGGCTGGCCGCGGAGCAGGGCAACCCGGTCGCGCAGAACAACCTCGGCGCGCTGTATTTCGCCGGCGAGGGCGCCGACGAGGACCCGGTCGAGGCCTACAAGTGGTTCTACATCGCCGAGCGCCTCGGCAACGAGTCCGGCAAGCACAATCGCGTCGCGTCGGCGCGTGTCATGGACCTCGACGACATTATCGCCGCACGCCGGGAAGCGCGCGCCTGGCTGGCCCGCTTCCGTGGAGTCGCGGCCGACTGACGCCGGCCGCTTCTGCTAGCATGGCGGCCTCGTCCGCCCGGAGCAGCACGCGATGGCCGTCCGCACCCGATCGATCGACTTCGCCGACGGAGACACCGCGCTCCGCGGCACGCTGGCCTGGGACGATGCACGCGCCGGGCGCCGCCCAGGCATCCTGGTTGCGCACGCTTGGCGCGGACGCAGCGGGTTCGAGGACGACAAGGCCAGGATGCTGGCGGAGCTGGGCTACGCGGGCTTCGCGCTCGACCTGTACGGGAAGGGCGTGCTCGGCGAATCGGCGACGCAGAACGCGAAGCTGATGCAGCCGTTCCTGGACGACCGGGCCATGCTGGCCCGCCGCCTGCACGTCGCGCTCGACACGCTGCGCGCCGAGCAGGTCGTCGATCCCGCGCAGATCGGCGCCATCGGCTTCTGCTTCGGCGGCCTGTGCGTCCTCGACCTTGCGCGCAGCGGCGCGGACGTGGCCGGCGTCGTCAGCTTCCACGGCCTGCTGGGCGCACCGCCGGAGCCGCAGGACGGCCCGATCGGCGCACGCATCCTGGTCCTGCACGGCTGGGACGACCCGATGGCGACGCCGGATGCGGTCGTGGCGCTCGGCCGCGAACTCGGCGCGCGCGGCGCCGACTGGCAGTTGCACGCCTACGGCAACACGCTGCACGCGTTCACGAACCCGGCGGCCGACGACATCGCGTCCGGGCTGCGCTACGACCCGCTCGCGGAGCGCCGCGCGCTGCGCAGCATGCGAGATTTCTTCTCAGATATATTCAGTAAAAACAACAATTAGAAAGAACTATATGATCTGAATTATTGGTCGGCCCGGGCGCCGGCACTGTGTTATGGTTCCCGGCTGCCGAAATCCGCGAGGACCGTTGTGAACCGACCGATTGCACTTTCAGCCTGCCTGGGCTTCTGCCTGCTCGCCGCCTGCGGCGGCGGGCGCGAGACCGATGCCCCCGCCGACAACGCCGACAACCCGGCCGTCCGCGCGGCGGACATGATCACCGCCGACTACATGCGCCAGCACATCGTCGAGCTGTCAGACGACCGCTACGAGGGCCGCGGCCCTGGCAGCGCCGGCGACCGTCTCGCGCGCGAGTACCTGGTCCGCCAGATGGAGACGCTGGGACTCGAACCCGGCGCGGCCGACGGCGGCTGGCAGCAGCGCTTCGAACTGGTCGGCGTCACGACCGACCAGCCCCCGTCCTGGACCTTCAGCGCGGCCGACGACACGCTGACGCTCAGGCAGTGGGACGAGTTCATCGTCTCGAGCGGGGTGCAGCAGGAACGCGCCGCCGTGGAGGACGCCGAGATCGTGTTCGTCGGCTACGGCATCGAAGCGCCGGAGTACGACTGGAACGACTACAAGGGCATGGATCTCGAGGGCAAGGTCCTGCTGATGCTGAACAACGACCCCGCCTGGGACCCGGAGCTGTTCGCCGGCGAGACCCGCCTCTATTACGGCCGCTGGGGTTACAAGTACGAGAGCGCGGCGCGGCAGGGCGCGGCCGGCGCCATCATCATCCACACGACTCCGTCGGCCGGCTACCCGTTCCAGGTCGTGCAGACCTCTTGGACCGGCGAGCAGTTCGAGCTGCCGGCCGGCGACGAGCCGCGCCTCCAGGTCGAGGGCTGGGTCACCGAGGACGCGGCCCGCCGCCTCGTCGAACTCGGCGGGCAGGATCTCGACGCGCTGCGCGAAGCCGCCGACAACCGGGACTTCGAGCCGGTGCCGCTGGGCGTGACCACGTCGGTCGCAATGGACGTGTCGATGAACCGGGTCGAGACCGCGAACGTGCTGGGGCTGATGCGCGGCAGCGATCCCGGGCTCGCGGACGAGGCGGTCGTCTACACGGCGCATCACGACCACCTCGGCATCGGCACGCCGAACGAGGCCGGCGACGCGATCTACAACGGCGCGATGGACAACGCGTCCGGAGTGGCGCAGGTGCTGGCCATCGTCCGCGCGCTCAAGGCGCTGCCCGAGCCGCCGCGCCGTTCGATCCTGGTCGCCTTCGTCGGCGCCGAGGAGCAGGGCCTGCTCGGCTCGATGTACTACGCCAACAACCCGACCTTCCCGCCGGGCAAGATCGCGGCAAATATCAACTACGACGGCGGCAACATCTGGGGCCACACGCACGACGTCACGTTCATCGGCCTCGGCAAGTCCACGATCGACGAGATCGTCACCTCGATCGCCGCCTCGCAGGGGCGCTCGGTCAAGCCCGACCAGTTCGCCGATCGCGGCTACTTCTACCGTTCCGATCAGTTCAGCTTCGCGAAGATCGGCGTGCCGGCCCTGTACCTCGATACCGGGACCGAGTTCGTGGACCGGCCGGCCGACTGGGGTCGCGAGCAGGTCAATCACTACACCGACGTGCACTATCACCAGCCGAGCGACGAGTACGACGACAGCTGGAATTTCGACGGCATGATCGAGGACGCAAGGCTCGGCTACTGGACCGGTCTGTCCATCGCGATCTCGGACGAGATGCCGCAGTGGAACCCGGGCGACGAGTTCGAGGCAGCGCGCCTCGAGGCGCTGGAAGCCGTCAGCGACTAGCCGACTTTTGCACAAGCCATGGATGGCTTGTTCAACCGGCCCGCCAGGGCCGCAGGGCGTCAGGCGCTCGGCGGCACGTTCGCATTCAGCCGGAAGAGGTTGGTCGGGTCGTAGCGGTCCTTGACCTGCTGCAGCCGCGCGAAATTGCCCTGGTAGTTCCGGTTGATCGCCTGCTGGCCCTCGTCCGCGGTCTCGTTGGTGTAATAGCCCTGCGTGTACGGCTCCAGCGTCTTCCAGTAGGCGCGCGTGTAGGCCATGTGCTTGCTGCCGTCGGCGCCGGCCGGCCAGTCGGAGGTCGTGAACATCGTGTGCGTGGCGTAGCGGTGCGGGAAGGCCGTCGCGTCGGCCGGGACGCGGGCGATGGCGCCGCCGGCGACCTGGAAGAACAGCATGGTCATGCGCGCAGGGTCAGGCTCGAAGCCGTCGACGATCGCGTCGACAACTGCGCGGTCCGGGTCCTGCACGAAGCCTGATTTCAGGTAGGTGCCGGAGCCGCGCGGGTCGCTGTAGTCGAACGCGCGCTGCAGCGCGACGTAATCGACGGCGCGGATCGTGCTCTGCAGCGGGGCTCCCAGTCGCTCGACCGGCGCAAGATCCTTTTCCGCCTCCGCGGCGCTGCCGGAATGGCAGACGTGCAGCATGACGATGCCGGGCGCGTCGCCGGGCGGCTTCATCATGATCAGGTCGGTATACAGATTGTCCGGCGACGACGCGCCGAACTCGAGGTAGAAGTCCAGCACCTCGCGCGCGCGCGCCAGCGGGTAGATGTACTCGCCCCCGGTGACGGTGCGCTGCATCGGGTGCAGCTCGAACTCGAAGCTCGTGACGATGCCGAAATTGCCGCCGCCGCCGCGCACGCCCCAGTACAGGTCGGGATTCTCGTCGGCGGACGCGTGCCGCAGCTGGCCGTCCGCCGTCACGATGTCGTCGTCGCGCACGTTGTCGAGCGCGAGGCCGAAGCGCCGTGCTATCCTGCCGAAACCACCGCCCAGCGTCAGGCCGCCGATGCCGGTGTGCGAGACGGTACCGGCAGTCGTGACCAGCCCGTGCGCCATCGCCTCGTGATCCAGTTCGCCGAGCAGGCTGCCGCCGGCGGCCCAGGCCCTGCGCGCCTGCGGGTCGACGCGCACGTGGCGCAGGCGCGACAGGTCGATCTGCAGCCCGCCGTTGCACGACGACTTGCCGGACCAGCTGTGGCCGCCGCACTTTACCGCAGTCAGCAGCGAGTGCTCGCGGGCGAAATCGACCGCCGTACGAACGTCGGCGACGCCCGTGGGCTGCACGATCAGGGCAGGGTACTTGTCGATCGATGCATTCAGCACCTGCCGCGCCTCGTCGTAGCCGGCGCTGCCGGGCAGGATCAGGTAGCCGCGCAGCGCGTCGGCAAGCTCGCTGACGCTGGCCCGGTCCAGCACGATGTCCCGGCGGTCGCCGGTAACCGCCCGGACGTCATCATCGACCCCGGTCAGCGTCTGCAGCGCCGCGAACGACAGCCGCGGGGCGGCGAGGGCGGCGGCCAGTGCGGCCGAGTGGGTGAAAAAACGCCGGCGATCGAGGTTCATGCAATCCCCCCGCTGCGGCGTCGGGCGCCGCTTGTTGTTGTCAGCCGTGACTTTACGCCTCGCCCGGCTACGGGCCAAGCGCTCAGCCGATGCCGGCCTCGCGGCGCGCCTGCCGCTCGCGACGCTCACGCGCCAGCCGGTACAGCACGAGGCCGAACGCGAGCAGGCCGCCGGTCACGAGCCACGCGTCCAGCTCCGACTGGAACATGATCCACAGGCACAGCAGCAGCGCCACGAACGGAATGGCATAACCGCCGCGCAGCCGGAATGCAGCGGCACGCGTCGCAGGGTCGGCATGGCGGCGCACGGCCGGTAGCGACAGGATGCACAGCACGTAGGCAATGAGGCGGGTCAGCGAGCTCGCGGCGGCGAGCCAGATGAACGAGCCGGACAGTGCGAACACGGTGCCGAGCACGCCGAGAAACAGGATGGAATTGGCCGGCGTCGCGTAGCGCTCGTGCACCTCGCCGAACCAGCGCGGCAGCATGCGCTGCTCGGACAGCGCGAAGGTCAGCCGTGGCACCGCGAGCATGATGCTCGCGAGATTGCCCCCGATCGAGAACACCGCGGCCAGCGTGATGACCAGTGCGCCCGCGGTCCCGGCCAGCACGCGGCCGACGTCGATCAGCGTCTGGCTGCCGTCGGCCTCCGGCAGCACCGAGATGTAGACCAGCACGATCAGGAAGTAGAGGACCGCGATCAGTATCACGGTCGAGACCAGCGCCCGTGGCAGCGCCTGCTGCGGGTTTTTCGCTTCGCCGGAGACGATCGTCGTCGACTCGAAGCCGACGTAGGCGTAGATCAGCAGCAGCGTGGTCCCGCCGAGGTCGTCGATGGCAGGGAACGACCCCGGCAGCAGCGTGTCGGCGCTGACGTACTGAAGGCCGAGCAGGATCAGCAGCACGATCGGCGCGAGCTTCATGAAGGTCAGCACCGCCAGCGTGCGCACGCCGCCGCGCACGCCGACGTAGTTGGCCCAGGTCAGGCCGGCGCCGACGCCGCAGACCAGCACGGCGCGGCCCGGTGTCGTCGCGAACCAGGGCACCACGGCGCCGAGGTAGGTCGCCATCGCGGCCGTGTTGGCCGCGAACGCGGTCACGCGTGACAGGAACAGGATCCAGCCGGTGCTGAAGCCGACCAGCGGGCCGAAGGCCTGCGTCGTGTACAGGACCGGCCCGCCGGTGTCGCGGAAATAGCTGGACAGCTCGGCGAAGGTCAGCACGACGGTGATCACGAGCGCGCCGATCACGAGGAACAGCCACGGGCTGAAGGCCCCGGCACGCTCGGCAATGGCGGCGGGCAGCGCGAAGATCCCCGCGCCGATGACGCCGTTCAGCGCGAGGATCGCGATGCCGAGGAAGCCGATGCCGCGCAGCAGTTCGCGTTCGCGGCGCGGGCCGGTCTCCGTCATGTCCGCTGTCCCGCGCTATACGTCGTTGCCGCGTGCCGCAAAGTAGAGGCCGGTGACCAGCATCAGCAGCTGGAACTCGAAGCCGCCGTTCATGACGGAAAAGCCGTTCTTCCAGTGCACGAGCGCAATCGCGCCGATCATGATGACGATGACGATCAGGCCGGCGATGCGCGTCAGGATCGCCTGGCCGAAGGCGCCGACGATCAGGAAGACGCCGGCAACGATCTCGACGACAGTGACCGCCCAGGCGACGGCGAGCGGCATGCCGAAGTTCTGGGCGAACTCGCCGACAGGGAACTTGCCGAGCCCGTGATACAGGAACGTCGCCGCCAGCGACAGGCGAAGTCCCCAGTGTACGTGCGGTGCCAGCCCGGAGAGAAAGCTCATTGCAGCCCCCTGATGTTGATTGTTGTTGGACGTTTGCGGCCATTATTCCACATTTTTCGGCCACAACCCGACCCCGTCCGGGTCGCTCATGGACTTTCTGCCCGCAACGGTGATAATGCGGCGCAGCCACGCCCGGAGCAGGACATGCGGTTGCAGATTTCGCTGATCGTCACGGCAGTCCTGTGCGCCGCGTGTGGCCGCAACGCACAGGAATTTCCTATGGCCGAGAAGATACCGCAAAAGATAGAACAGCACGGCGACGTCCGCGTCGACGAATACTACTGGATGAACGACCGCGACGACCCGCGCGTCGTCGACTGGCTGGAACGCCAGAACGCCCACGCGGATGCCGTCATGGCGCCGATGCAGGGGCTGAAGGAGTCTCTGATCGCCGAGATGAAGGCACGCATCCCGGACGAGGACAGCTCGGCGCCGTACCGGGACGGCGACTACTGGTATTACTACCGCTACGAGAAGGGCGCCGAATACCCGGTGTACTGCCGCCGGCACGAGACGCTCGACGCCGACGAGCAGGTGCTGCTCGACGTCAACGCGATCGCCGGCGACCACGAGTACTTCGCCGTGCGCAATTTCGCCGTCAGCCCCGATCACAGGCTCGCGGCCTACGGCGTGGACACGCAGGGGCGCCGCTTCTACACGATCTATTTCCTCGACCTGGCCACGGGTGAGCTGCTGGACGACCGCATCGAGGACGTCAGCTCGAATTTCGAGTGGGCCAATGACAGCCGCACGCTGCTGTACTCGAAGCAGGATCCGGACACGCTGCGGCTGCACCGCGTATACCGGCACGAGCTCGGGAAGGGCGAGGATGTGCTGGTCTACGAGGAAACCGACGACACCAACTGGCTCTGGGTGGAGAAGTCGCGGGGGGCGCAGATGCTGGCGCTGGGTAGCGCGGCGACCATTTCCAGAGAAGTGAGGTCTCGGACGGCCGACGCGCCCGCGACCCCGCCGCGCCTGTTCCTGCCGCGCGAGCCCGAGCACGAGTACTTCGTGACCGACGGCGGCGACCGCTTCTACGTCATGTCGAACGACGACGCGCCGAATTTTCGTGTGTTCGAGGTGCCGCTCGACGACACGTCCCGGCAGAACTGGCGCGAGATCGTGCCGCATCGCCCGGACGTGCTGATCGAGGGCCTGGACGTCTTCCGGCGCTGGCTGGTCCTGTCGACGATGGAGCGGGGCGTCGTGCAGGTCGAGGTTCTGCCGCGCGGGGCGGGCGCCCCCTACCGGATCGAGTTCGCGGAGGACGTCTACACGGCGTACTCGGACGACAACCTGACCTACGACACGGACCTGTTTCGCTATACCTACGAGTCGCTGACGACGCCGGAGTCCACCTACGACTTCGACATGCGGATCCGCGAGCACCGGCTGATCAAGGAAGACGAGGTTCACGGCGGCTTCGATCGCGCCGACTACGAGTCGCGCGCGCTCGCCGTGCCGGCGCGCGACGGCGCGCTGATCCCCGTGTCGATGGTCTGGCGCAAGGACCGGCGCCGCGAGGGCGGCCAGCCGCTGTTGCAGTACGGCTACGGCTCCTACGGCGTCACGATCGATCCCGGCTTCGATTCCGACCGGCTGAGTCTGCTCGACCGCGGCTTCATTTTCGCGATCGCGCACGTGCGCGGCAGTTCCAAGCTCGGCCGCGAGTGGTACTACGCGGGACGGCAGCTCGAGAAGCGCAACACGTTCAACGACTTCATCGACGTCTCGCGCTACCTCGTCGACGAGGGCTACACGACGCCGGACCAGCTCTACGCGCGCGGCGGCAGCGCGGGCGGACTGCTGATGGGCGCGGTCATCAACATGGCGCCTGGGCTCTACCACGGCGTCTCGGCCGCGGTGCCGTTCGTCGACGTCGTGACGACGATGCTCGACGAGAGCATCCCGCTGACCTCGGGCGAGTGGGACGAGTGGGGCGACCCGCGCAAGCCCGAGTACTACGAGTACATGCTGTCCTATTCGCCCTACGACAACGTGCAGCGGCAGGACTACCCGCACCTGCTGGTCACCACCGGCCTGCACGATTCGCAGGTGCAGTACTGGGAGCCCGCGAAGTGGGTCGCGAGGCTCGCGGAGCACAAGACCGACGACAACCTGCTGCTGCTGAAGACCGACATGCAGGCCGGCCACAGCGGCAAGACCGGTCGCTACCAGAGCCTCGAGGATACGGCGCTGTACTACAGCTTCTTCCTGTGGCTCGCCGGCATTCGCGAATGACGAGACGGGGTAAACGAACATGAGACAAGCAACGATCTGGCTGCTGCTGGCGGCGGCGCCGCTCGCGGCGGCGGAACTCGACGAAATCAGCAACTACCGCGAGTACTCGGCGCACTTCGCCAGCTCCGGGCAACCGACCGCGGAACAGTTCGAGGCGATCCGCGCGGCGGGCTTCGAGCGCGTCGTCTACATCGCCTGGACCGACCATCGGAACTCGCTCGAGCACGAGGACCGGCTGGTCAAGGGGCTCGGCATGCAGTACCTGCACATCCCGGTCGACTGGGAAGCGCCGACACCGGCCGACTTCTACCTGTTCGCCGGCGCGATGCAGCAGGCGCCCGCGGCGAAGACGCTGTTGCACTGCCAGGTCAACTTCCGGGCCTCGGCCTTCAGCTTCCTGTACCGCGTGCTGCACGAGGACGTGCCGGTCGCGGAGGCGAAGCGCGATATGAACAGCGTCTGGACGCCGGACGAGACCTGGCGCGACCTGATCTTCACGGTGCTCGAGGAAAACGGCGTCTCGCCGGACTGCGACGGCTGCGACTGGACGCCGATGGCGCACTAGCCGGTCGGGGTCCGACCGTTCCGGCCGAAATTGAAGGCCCGCGACGCCTGTGTTCCAATCCGCTGCGGATTTTTCCTGCACGGGACGGGGGCAGAACGATGAGAATAACCATGCTCGCGGCGATGGCCGTACTGCTGTTCGCGGCCGCGGGCGCCGGGGCCCAGCAGGCCGACCTGGTGCTGCGCAACGGGGTCGTCTGGACGGTCGACGCGGAGCAGCCGCGGGGCGAGGCGGTCGCAAGCCTCGGTGACCGGATCCTGTTCGTCGGCAGCGACGCCGACGTGGAGCGGCTGATCGGGCCCGGCACGCGGGTCATCGACCTAGACGGCCGGCTCGTCGTTCCGGGCTTCAACGACAACCACGTACACTTCGAGAGCACCGGCCGACTGCTGTACGGCCTGAACCTGCTCGACGTCTCCGACGAGCGCAACTTCGTCGCGCGCATCCGCGACGTGCACGAGCGCTACGCGCCCGGCACCTGGATCACCGGCGGCGACTGGTCGGCCTACGAGACCTGGGCCGCGGGCGACGTCGGCGAGGCGGGCCGCGAGGTCAATCCGGACGATCTCTACGGCAACCTGTTCCTGCCGGACAAGGGCATGATCGACGGCTTCACCGGCGAGCGGCCGGTGCTGGTCCGGCGCTTCGACCGCAAGGTCTACCTGGCCAACAGCGCGGCGCTCGAACTTGCAGGCATCCGCAAGGGCCTGCCCGACCCGGAAGGCATCGCGGTCGAACGCGACCGCTCGGGAGAGCCTACCGGTGCACTGTTCAATCCGGTCTCGGGCGCGGTCGAGTCGACCGTGCTGGTCCGCGACAACGTGCGCGCGCTGTTCGACCCGCTGATCCCGGAGCCGTCGCGCGAGCAGCGCACCGCCGAGACGCTGCGTGCCTGGGAGCAGATGAGGCAAGTCGGCGTGACCAGCTATTCCGACGTTACTTCCGCACCGATCCAGGTGGATATCTACCAGCAGCTGAAGGACGAGGGCCAGATGACGGCCCGCGTGCGCTACCGGCCGCCGCTCGACCAGTGGGACTCGATGGACGCGCTCGGCATCCACATAGGCTTCGGCGACGAGTGGATCCGCTTCGGCGCCGTGAAGGCCTGGATCGACGGCATCATGGGCAACAGCTCGGCACGCTTCTACGAGCCCTACACGCACAACCCGTCGAGCCGCGGCATCTGGCGCGACATCATGTTCCCGTTCGAGCGCAGCCCGTGGAACCCGGAAGACATGCAGAGCCGGCTCGAACGGCTGGCGCTGCAGGCGGACGCGAACGATATCCAGCTCACGGTGCACGCGATCGGCGACGAGGCCAACGGCTACCTGATGGACATGCTGGAGCGCATCATCGCCGAGAACGGCGAAAAGGACCGGCGTTTCCGGCTCGTGCATGCGCAGGTCATGACCGACCGCGACATCGAACGCGCCGGCCGCATGAACGTCGTGATGGAAGTGCAGCCCTACCACACTTCCGACGACATGCGCTGGATGGAGGAACGCATCGGCCGCGATCGTTCGCGCGGGGCCTACGCGTTCCGGCGCATGTGGGACGCCGGGGCGGTCGTGTCCTTCGGCTCGGACTCGCCCGGCACCAACGCGTCGCGCTACTACCTGAACCCGATGCTCGGCATCTACGCCGCGGTCACCCGCAAGACGCTGTCGGGGCAGCCGGAGGGCGGTTGGTTCCCGCAGGAGAAGCTGACCGTGGAGCAGGCGATCCAGGCCTACACGCTGAACACCGCCTACGCGGCCTTCGAGGAAGACATCAAGGGCTCGATCACGGTCGGCAAGCTCGCCGACTTCGTGGTCCTGTCCGACAACCTGCTGACGATGGACCCGGACGACATCAAGGACGTCGAAGTGCTGACCACCGTCGTCGGCGGCAAGGTCGTCTACGCAGCCGAATCGGACTGAGCACTCGGCCCCTCGGTTGCGGGCGCCACTGGTGCCCGGGCGAAGGTGTGACGCCAGGGAGGGCTTTCCAGGGCCGTGCGAGGCAGGACGCCAAGCCCGGAGCGTACAGGGACGTATTTACAGCGTCCCTGGCAAGCCCTCCCTGGCGTCGCGCCTTCGCAATCCACCGAACCCGATACTCGCGTAAGACAAGCTGAGCGCTCGTCGCTGCACTGCGGTCTGTCGCCGCCGCGGCCCAGCCGGTACGATGGCGCCCGATGCCCGAGCGTAATTCGCAGCCAGCCCATCGCTCCATCGCCATCGCCGGCAACATCGGCGCCGGCAAGTCCACGCTGGTCGAGTTCCTGAGCCGGACCTACGGCATCCGGCCGTTCTACGAACCGAGTGAGGACAATCCCTACCTGCCGGATTTCTACCGGGACATGAAGCGCTGGGCGTTTCACTCGCAGATCTACTTCCTCGCGCACAAGTTCCGCATTCACCAGGAGCTGGACCGGATGCCAGGCGTCGTCGTGCTGGACCGGACGATCTTCGAGGATGCCGAGATCTTCGCCACGGCGCTGCACGACATGCGCAAGATCGACAGGCGCGACTGGGAAACCTACTGCGCGTTCTACCGCTCCATCCTCGACGCGATCAAGCCGCCCGACCTGATGATCTACCTGCGCTGCTCGATGCGCACGCTGCGCCAGCGCATCCGGCTGCGCGGCCGCAAGATGGAGCAGGACGTGCCGCTGTCCTACCTGAAGCGCCTCGACCGGCTGTACGAGGACTGGATCGACCGCTACGACCTCGGCGAAAAGCTGGTCCTGGAGACGGACCGGCTCGACTACATCCACGACCTGGTCTACCGCCTCGACGTCATGCAGCGGATCGAGGCAGTGCTGCCGCCGGGCGTGCCGCGGCCGGCGACCGGGGATTCAGAGCAGGCCGGTGGCCAGCCCGCCGCCGACGACCAGCATCAGCGCCGCCACCGCTAGCTGCACGAAGCGCAGCGTGACCTTGCTGAGCAGGCGCACGCCGATGAAGGCCCCGGAGAACGCGGCGACGACGGCCACCGCCGTTGCCGGCAGCAGCGACCCGCCCGCAGCAGCGATCGGTGCGAAGAAAGCCGCGCCGTAGAGCGCGAGCCTGAGCGTATCGACGATCACGGAACAGACGACGCTGGTGCCGACGAAGGCCTGCTTGTCGAGACCCGCGCGGATCAGGAAAGCCGCGCGCAGCGCGCCCTGGTTGCCGGACAGCCCGCCGAAGAAGCCGGACAGCAGGCCGCCGAGCGGCAGCAGGCGCGCGGGCACGTTCATGCGCTCCAGCCGCGGCGACATTTCGAGCAGCGCGAACGCGATGATCAGCAGCCCGACGGCGAAGCCGATGCCCTCGACCTCGCGGGTCGCGCCGAGGAACTCGTAGCGGAATAGCACCGGCAGCTCGGCCAGCGCGATCAGCAGCCGCGCGCCGGCGATTGCGCCGAGCGCGGCGGGCAGCCCGAAGCGCAGCACCACGGCCCGGTCCGCGTGCCGACCGACCAGCGCCAGCTTGAACAGGTTGTTCAGCAGGTGGACGACGGCGGTAGCGGCGATCGCGAGCGGCAGCGGGAACAGCAGGGCCAGTACCGGCATCAGCAAGGTGCCGAGTCCGAAGCCCGAGAACAGCGTCAGGCCGGACGCGAGCAGCGCGACGGCGGCGATCAGCAGGTAGTCAGCCATGCTGCGCGGCACTCCGGTTCATGGCGGACGCTCGCGACGCGGAAGGCGCCACTCCGGCAGGCCGCCGGGCGGCGTCAGTTGCCGAAGGGCTCGATGAAACTCGACGGCACGGGCTCGCCGTCCGCGTAGGCCGGCGTGAACGCGCTCGCCTCCAGCGTCGCCACGATGGCGGCGCGGCATTTCTCGGTTATCGGCGGCGATCCCTCGCCCGGGATCAGGCTGATGCTGCTTTGCCGGCCCGACTCGTCGACGTGGGCCTTCGCCCAGACGAGGAAGCGCGTCTGCTGCGGGCAGACCTGCATCCATTCCTCGTTGGTGAGCGCGCGCTGCGCCGCGACGTGCGCCTCGCCGTAGGCTTCGACGTTCTCGGTGAGGCCCGGGTTGTTGTAGATCACCACCGTGTTCTCGTCGCCCTTGCGCTCCATGAGCACCCGGTATTGCACGTAGACCTCGCGGCTGCGGCCGTCGAAGCGGGCGGGCGTCATGCGCGCCTTTTTCGTCGCCTTGCCGATCGCGGCAATGAAGACCTGGTCGCTGGGCTGTGTCTCGTAGCAGCCGCTGCGGTCGAACTTGCCGTCCCGCTCGATGACCGCGACGCAGCGTATGACGGCGCGCGCGTCGCCGCGCAGTTCCGGGAACTCGATCAGCGTCGCGAGCGCGCGGTCTTCGTGCTCGAACGTCGCCGGTGACGGCGTTTCGGCCGGCGCGGCCAGCGGTAACAGGGCGAGCAGTAAGGCGAGGCGCAAGGTCGGTATCTGCATGGCGACGGGTCGGGGCTAAACAGATGTCTCGGATTGCGCCCGGCGAAGGAAGTTCCGCGCGCCTACTCTCCGACTGCCTGGAACTCGTACATGGCCTCGACTACCGGCGACAGCGGTTCGCCGTAGCGACCGAACCACTTGTGGTGCAGGCGCCGGATGCGCGCGTCACCGTACAGCTCGGCGAGCGCGCGGTCCGCGACCAGCCGGAATTCGGTGTCGCCGCGGCGGAGCATCAGCGAGTAGGGCTCACGCGAAAACACGCGCCGGGCCATCACGTAGTTGCTCGAGTCGGCGCTGCGAAATACCTGGCCGATCAGCATGACGCGGTCCGAGGCGTAGCCGTCAACCTCGCCGGCATTGAGCAGTTCCATGCCGTCGTCGTGCGTGCGAATCAGCGCCAGCCGGAAGCTGTACTCGTTCAGTTCGCCGAAGCGGAGCAGCGCCTCCTCGGTCGTCGTTCCCTTGATCACCGCGATGCGTTTGCCGGGCAGATCCTCGAGCGACGCGATCGGGTTCTTCTTCGTCGACAGCACCGTGCCGCCCGTGATGAAAGTCATCAGCGTGAAATCGACCAGCTCGCGGCGCGAAAGCGTCACCGTCGTGGCCCCGCACTCGATGTCTACGTCGCCGTTGACCACCGCGTCGATGCGTTCGCGCGGCAGCACCAGTGGCACGTACTCGAGCGCCATTTCCTCCAGGCCGAGCCGGCGCTGCACGGCCCCCGCGATGTGGCGGCACAGCTCGACGCTGTAGCCGGTGGGTTGACCCTGCGAGTCGACGAAGGACATCGGCGCGGCGGTGGGGACGTAGCCGATGCGGAAGGTACCGCTGTCCGCGATGCGCGACAGCGTCACGCTGTTGTGGCTGTCAGCCTGCGCGGTCGGCAGCGCAAGGAGCAGGGTGCAGGTAAGCGCAAGTGTCAGCCAGCGGGTCATCGCTATCTCCGTGCAGGTCGGCGGCGCCCGCCGGCCAGGTTGCCGCGGGGCCGTGAAAGTCTCGCAACCGGCCGGGCCGAAGTAAAGCGGCCGGCCACGGCCTCAGCGCGGAACCAGCACGATACGGCGTACCGCGTTCTCGAGCACCGCGTCGCGCGAGTACAGGAGCGGGAACGAGCCGTCGCTGGCCCAGCCCTCGAGCAGGTCGCCGTAGTGCGGCGAGCGCGGATCACCGGACTGGCCGGGCGCGTTCGTCATGCGCGCCGCATCCCAGTTGCCGACGTCGAGCACCATGCGGAACGACGCGCCGGAGCGCACGTGAAAGTCCCGCGGGCTGAAACCGGTGTTGTTCGTCGTGTAGCTGGAGCCGCCGCGCGGCCACTCCGGCAGCGCCATCTTGTCCCGCAGGTCGCCAGCGGCGTGCCCGAGCAGCGGGTGGCGAAATGCCATGCGGTGCAGCTGCCCCCATTGCCAGCGGGCCGGATCCGGACCGAGCAGTGCCGCGGTCTCCTGCCAGGCCGCCCCGAGCGTGCGCCGGACGATTCCGTCGCTGCGCGGCTCGGCGAGCAGCGCGAGCATGCCGGTGGTCTCCAGCGGCGCGACCCGCTCGGGCGCGTCGGGCGCGACCAGCGCCGCCAGGGCGGGCGCCAGGTGGCGATGCAGCCAGACCGCGTACAGCGCGGCGGCGGCCGATTCCGGGCCCAGGTTGCGGTCCCAGTCGGCGAGCAGCCGCACGGCCGGGTGCGGGTCGCCGGCCGGCAGCTGCGCGAGCAACTCGCGGGCCAGCACCGAGTGGTAGTCACGCTGCAGCGCGAGCGAGTCGGCGACGCTGTGCCGCTCGTCCTCAGCCAGCACTTCCATCAGCCGCCGGTAACGCCACGGCGCCGACCATTCGAAGCCCAGCGGATAACGCGCGATCGGGTAGTCCGGCGGCAGGTTCATCGAGTTGGCGGTGCCGGTGTAGCCGCGCGGCGGGTTGAACTCGACCGGCAGCACGTCCATGTCGAAGTAGCCGTCCCAGTCGTAGCGACCGTCGCCCGGCACCGGCAGCAGGCCGTCGTAGCCGACCCGGCGCGGGAACAGCCCTGCCGGCTTGTAGCCGATGTTGCCGTCGGTATCGGCATAGACCTGGTTCTCGGACGGGGCGCCCCAGCGGTTCAGCGCCGCGACGAACTCGCGCCAGTTCTGCGCGCGCATGTACTCGACGCTGCCGAAGTACGGCGCCATGCCGGCGTCGAGCCAGGCGGCGCGGACGGCGAACAGGTGCTCGTCCGTCGCCGCTACGACCGGGCCGTGGCGCGTGAACTCGAGCGTGACCGCGACCGGCTCGCCGCCGCGTACCGGGATCTCTTCGGTAACGCGCGTCAGCGCCTCGACGCGGTCCTCGTGGACGTAGCCGCCGTCGCGGCGCGCGTAGACGTACAGGTCCTCCTGGTCGATCGGGAAGATCGTCAGGCCGAACGCGATGCGCCCGTTGTGGCCGATCGAGATGCCGGGCAGGGCCGGCTCGCCCGCGCCGATGACGTCGAGGTCGGGTGCGACGAGGTGGGCGATGTAGCGCAGCGACGGCACCGCGTGGCTGCGGTGCGGGTCGTCGGCGAGGATCGGCCGACCCGTCGTCGTGCGCGACGGCGCGACAGCCCAGTTGTTGCTGCCGAGGCTCCGCGGGTCGGGGCCCGCGCCGGCGCGCGCCGCGGCGAGCGCGGCCGCTGCACCGCGGAAATCAACGCCGGCCGTGGCCAGGTGGTAGACGTCCAGGACGTCGTCCGGTATCGCGCAGGGATCGAGCCCGTCCGGCACGTCGGTCGTCCAGGCGGGCTCGAGCGGCTGCCAGTAGCGCGCAGCGTCGAGGCCCTCGTGGCAGGCGATACGCGCGCGGCGCACCTCGTTCTCGACGTTGCGCCACAGCCCGTGGCTGCGGATGCGCACGACGTCCGCCGCCGTCCAGCGCGCCGGCCGGTAGTCGAGCAGGTCGAACTCGGGCGGCAACAGCGCAGGGTTAGCGTCGATGACGTCGAGCCACGCGTTGACGCCGGCAGCGAAGGCCTCGGCGATGCGCTTGGCGTCGGAACCGTAGGCCAGCCACTCGCGGTACAGGTCGCCCCGGTACAGGAACAGCCGCGCGGCGCGATCCTGGGCGACGAATTGCGGGCCGAACGCCTCGGCCAGCTGCCCGAGTCCGCGCCGCCGCCACAGGTCGATCTGCCACAGCCGGTCGCGCGCGGCGTTCAGGCCCTGGACGAAAAACGCGTCGTAGTGCGTGCCGGCATAGATGTGTGGCACGCCCCAGCGATCGACGACGATCTCGGCCGGCGCCTCGAGGCCCGCGACCGCGTAGCGGGCTCCGGTGTCGGCCTCGGCCCCGGCGGCCGCAGCGGCGGCGAACAGCGGCAGCAGCGACAGTGCGGCTGCGAACCTCATTCGGGCTCGCAGCGGGCGTCGAGCAGGAGCCAGCGCAGCCCCGTGCTGTCCTGGATCAGCACGCACTGCGGCCCGTCGCGCACGAGCCGGAAACGCTCGGGTCGGCCGAGTGTCCGCCCCGTCGCCGGTGGCGCATCGAGGCCGCGCGGCGCGGGCCGCTCGATCGTCAGTTCGCTGGATTCCGTGAGCGCGTCCGGCGCCAGCGTGACGCGGGTCGCACCGAGCGCGGTCTGCAGGACGCCTGCGAGCTCGGCGCGGCTCGCCGCGTCCGGGTCGACCAGCAGCGCGGGCATGCCCTCGGGCAGCGGCTCGGCGGCGCAGGCCGCGAGCGCGGCCACGGCCGCGCCGCAGG
>CALALV010000111.1 GCA_937925605.1 uncultured Woeseia sp. | reverse complement strand
CGCCACCGCCGCCGCCGCCGCCGCCACCGCCGGTTTCCGGCAGTGCTTTCCCCGGGGTTCCGGAATATCCGTACCGGGACCAGCTGCCTGATCTCGGCGATCCGGCCGATGTCACGTCCTGTTCGGAAAACGGCACGACCGTCAACGGCACCGCCGATGACTGGGTCGTCGTGACGCTAAACCAGAACGGCAATTGCGAGCTGAACGGCAGTTATTTCGTCGTCCAGCACTCGACGCTCAACAGCCGCCTGCGCCTGTCCGGCGGCCCGTACGCGGTCCGGAACAGCGAGATCAACTCGCCCGGGACCGGCGGCGCACTCAATCCCGGGGGCACGGACATTCTCATCGAGGGCAACGTGGTTCGGGACAACGGCGTCATACCGTCGAGTCCGGATCATCACGGTCTGAACGTCAACGGCAACACGAGCGGCTTGTGGATACTCGAGAACTCCATCTACCAGAACTCCGGCGACGCCATCCAGTTCTGCCACAGCTGTGTCGGCGGCGTGCATGACGGGCCCGCGTTTGTCTACATCGCCGGCAACGTCATGCACGACGACGAGGAAAACGCCATCGACCTGAAGGAGTTCCTCGGCCCCGTCGTTGCCGTGTGCAACGAGATGTACGGCTACGAGCGCGGCCAGTTCTCGGGCAACGGCGAAGCCGTCCGCATCAACGATGAGGGTCAGCAGGGCCAGGTCTGGTTTGCGCACAACAACTACCATGACAACCTGACCGACGTCGCACCCTACGGCAGTGATGCGGAGGGGTATTTCCTGGACGAGAACACGACCAACGTGAACAACTCCAACAGCAATACGCTGTTCGCAGACGGGGCCGCAGCGCAGCCCTACTACGACCAGTACCTGGCGGAGTACGGTCTCGACCTGTCAGGGGGCTGCCAGTAGACGCGAGATACACTCCTTTGGCAGTCCCTGCGGGGTAACCGGCGCGCGCTAGCTCCCGTTCGGGTTTTCCTGCGCGGCATACGGAATCGGGTACGTCCCGCCGGGCGATGACGCCAGCAGCGTCTCGCCCCCGGGCGGGGCCGGGCAAGCCGTTGGCCGGGCGCGCCGCGGCCCGCGCGAACGGCTGCCCGCGACGCCCGGCATGGCTTTCCCGCACGGCGACGGGACGGATTAACGCGATGCCGAACCCGTCAGGGCCGCGACCGGAACCATGCGCGGAGGCTGGCGGATCATACGGATACACTACACTCCCGTCGTCTGCCAGGCTTCGCAAATGGCTCGAAGCATCATTAGGGATCGAACGGTAGGCAACCGGATACGCCGGGTTTCCGCAATCCGGTGACCAGTGCCGAACGAATCAGCGCGCTGCACGAGCGACTCGTCCTGCGTCGGCCGCGCGTCGTCCTCGCGATCTGCGCGCTGCTGGTCGCGCTCTCCGGCTGGTACGCGCAGGACTTCGGGCTCGATGCGTCGGCCGATTCGCTGACGCTCGAACGCGACGAGGATCTCGATTACTACCGCACGTTGCGGGCACGCTACGGCTCCGACGATTACCTGATCGTCACGTTCGCACCCCGGGGCGAACTGTTCGAGGATGCGACGCTCGACCAGCTGCGAGCGCTGCGCGACGAGCTCCGGTCACTGCCGCGGGTCGCGTCCGTGGTCAGCATCCTCGACGTGCCGCTGATCCAGAGCCCGCCGTCCGATTTGCGCAACTTCGCAGAAGGCGTGCGGCGCCTCGAAGACACCGGGACGGACCGCGGCCTGGCGCGCCGGGAGCTCGTCGAAAGCGCGCTGTACCGCGACCTGATCATCAGCGCCGACGCCGGCACGACGGCGCTGCGGGTCAATCTCCTGCGCGACGAGGAGTACCACGAGCTGCGCGACCGCCGCGACCGGCTGCGCGAGAAGGGCTTCCTGTCCGGCCTGACGACGGAGGAAGCCGAATCCCTCGAGCTCGTCGAGCAGCTGTATGACGCAGCGAGCCGCCGCGAGCTGGACGAGGAGCGGCGCGCGATTGCGGCCGTGCGCGCCGTGCTCGACGACTACCGGGACGTCGCAAGCATGCACCTGGGCGGCGTGCCGATGATCGTCGCCGACTCCATCGAGTTCATCCAGCACGACCTCGTCATCTTCGGCGTCGCCGTGATCGTGTTCCTGATCGTCATCCTGCTGGTCGCCTTCCGCAAGCCCCGCTGGGCATTCTGGGCCCTGATGAACTGCCTCGCGACCTGCGTCGTGATGCTGGGCCTGCTGGGGCTGACAGGCTGGCGGGTGACCATCGTGTCGTCCAACTTCGTGTCGCTGCTGATCATCCTGTGCCTCGCGCTGACCCTGCACATCACCGTGCGCTACCGCGAGGCGCATGCCAGGGACCCGGACGGGGATCAGCTCACGCTGGTCAGGGAAGCCGTCAGGCGCATCTTCGTGCCCTGTCTGTACACGGCGCTGACGACGATGGTCGCGTTCGGTTCGCTGATCGTGAGCGGCATCCGGCCGGTCATCGACTTCGGCTGGATGATGGTGATAGGGCTCGGCGTCGGCCTCGTGTTTTCGTTCACTCTGTTTCCGGCCGGCCTGATGCTGCTGGAGCCCGGCAAGCCACGGTCGTTGCGCGACGTCACCGCCGCCATCACGGGCTTCTTCGCGCGCCTCGTCTACGGACGCGCGCGCCTGACGATCTCCGTCGCCGTCGTCCTCGTGCTGGCCAGCGTCGCCGGCATCCTGCAGCTCACGGTCGAGAACCGCTTCATCGACTACTACAAGAAGACGACCGAGATCTACCGCGGCATGGTGCTGATCGACCGCAGGCTCGGCGGCACGACGCCGCTCGACGTCGTGATCGACGCGCCGGTCATGGAGGCCGGTTCCGCCGGTGCCGGGGGCGAGTACGTCGAGGACGAGTTCGAGGACGACGAGTTCGAGGATATCTTCGCCGACGACCCACCGGGCGAAGCCGGAATCACCGCGACGAGTTACTGGTTCAACAGCCGACGAATCCCGGAGATCAGGGCGATCCACGAGTACCTGGACAGCCTGCCGGAAACGGGCAAGGTGATCTCCGTCGCGACGGCAACGGAGCTGCTGAGCGAACTGGACGACAGCGTGCTTAGCGACAACCTGCTGCTGTCGATCGTCTACAAGCGTATGCCCGACGACGTCAGGAAAGCCCTGATCACGCCGTACCTGTCCCCGGATGGCGACCAGCTGCGCTTCAGCGTGCGCGTGTACGAGTCCGACATCACGCTCGAGCGCAACGAGCTCATCAGCCGCATCCGGGGCGACCTGGTACGCGATTTCGGTCTGGACGACGAGCAGGTCCACCTGAGCGGCATGCTGGTGCTCTACAACAACATGCTGCAGAGCCTGTTCCGGTCGCAGATCCTCACGCTGGGCGCCGTGTTCGTGGCGATCTTCGGCATGTTTCTCGTGCTGTTCAGGTCACTGCGGATGGCGATCACGGCGATCATCCCGAACGTGGTTTCGGCGCTCGCGGTGCTCGGCCTGATGGGCTGGTTGGGCATACCGCTGGACCTGATGACGATCACGATTGCCGCGATTACGGTCGGTATCGCGGTCGACAACTCGATCCACTACCTGCATCGCTTTCGACGAGAGTTCGCCAGGGACGCAAAGTACTGGGCCGCGATCCAGCGTTGCCACCGCACGATCGGGCGCGCGATGTACTACACCAGTGTCACGATCATGCTCGGCTTTTCGATCCTCGCGCTGTCGCAGTTCACCCCGACGATCTATTTCGGCGTGCTGACCGGCGTCGCGATGCTGGTCGCGCTGCTCGCGAACATGACGCTGCTGCCGGTCCTGATCGTCACGTTTCGCGCCGGCGGCAAGGAGCGCGCCGCGCCAAAGCGCTCGCGGCAGCCGCGCGAGAAGGCGGCCGGCTGACCCCGGCAGTGCGCATCCTGGCAGCGCATCCGGCAGAGCAGGGAGTGGACGTCGATAATCCGTCCGTCAAGTTTCGCTCGTTGCAAAGTCGTGCTGCGCCGCAGGGGACGCGGCCCAGGTCGAGGGCAAGCGGTCACGGGCGATCGACGCCAGGCGGCAGACCGGTCTGTCTGCAGGGCGGCGTCCGCGAAAAGCCCGTCGTACAAGCGCCGTATCCCAGGGCATCAGGTTCGTACGTGCATGTGGCCAGGCGGAGTCGGTTACACTGCTGCACGAAAACCAACAACAACAGGGGGAGATAAACATGCGCAGACTCATTACGGTCGTCTCGAGCGTCGCAGTCGCGCTTTTCGCAACAGCCTGTTCCAAGCCGGCGCCGGAATCGGCGGCGGACGAGTCGACGCCGGCGGAGTCGTCGGGTGCCGCCGATGCCGGGCAGGTCGCCGGCAGCGACCCGGTCGCCGTCGACCCGGACCACTACGCCGTCGAGTTCGAGAACGACAGGGTGCGCGTTCTCAGGATCAACTACGGGCCCGGCGAAGAATCGGTGCAGCACTACCACCCGGACAGCGTCGCGGTGTTCATGACCGACATCGATGCCGAGATGGTGCTGCCCGACGGCACGATCGAACCTGCGTCCGCGCCGGCCGGGACCGTCGTGTTCAACCCCGCGAACGAGCACCTGCCGCGAAACAACTCCGACGCGCCGTTCGAAGTCGTCGAGATCGAGCTGAAGCCGGGAACTGCGGGCGGCGCCGCGCCGGGCGGCCCCGACCCGACGGTCGTGGACGCAGACCACTATACGACGGAGTTCGAGAACGACGCGGTGCGCGTCGTCAGGATCGCCTACGGCGACGGCGAAGCGTCGGTCATGCACTACCACCCGGACAGCGTCGCCGTGTTCCTGACCGACCATCTCGTCGAGATGACGATGCCGGACGGCAGCACGCAGGAGGTCCCGGCCGACGCGGGTGACGTCATGTTCATTCCCGGGGGGCAGCACCTGCCGAAAAACGTCGCCGGGGCCGACTGGGAGCTGGTGCTGGTGGAGTTGAAGTAGCGGCACCCGCGCCGGCTGCAGGACTGGCGGAGGTCGCCGGGCCGGGCTACGCGTGACGCGAACAAGTTGGAGCGGCAGCAGGGCGACGCCTGCTGCCGCACCTGGCCGGGCTCAGTAGGGCATCGGCACCTGTCGGAAGGCCACGATGTCACCCTCGAACACGCAGTCCGGAATGACTCCGGCGGTGTCGGTGACGATCGTCCGGAACTGGCCGTTGAACTCGCCGGAATTGACGAGCGTGGCGTTAGCCTGCACCTCGTATTTCAGCATGATGCCGGGCGCCGGCGTGATGAAGCCGAAGAAGCCGACGGCGTAGACCTTCGGCCCTGTCCGGTAGGCTTCGCCGACGCCGATGCCAACGGCCGGGTCCACGTTGACGATTTCACCGTTCCGGCCGATCGACGTCAGGTTCGTGAACGGCACGGCCGGGCCGCAAGCGGTCGGCTGCGGCGTCCCGGTGATCTCCCAGGTACCGGCCAGCGCGCCGACGTTCGGAGCGGCATTCGCCGGCGAGGCCGCGAGGCTTGCGACGAACGCGAGTGCCAGAAGCATCGGTATGCTCAGTTTGCGATGGGTCATGGTCGTTTCTCCTTGTGTTGTCTTGTCAGCTACCATGTGCGGGTCGCGACCGCTGCGGCTGCGACCGTGGCCCGAGCATCCGCCGGCACCGCCCCGCGGGCTTTGGCCGATTCTGAATTCGTCTGAAGAGTTCTGAAAACAAGGAGTTACGCCCAGCGTGCCGGATGCCGAGCTCGTCTACGAATTCGAAGGCTACCGGCTCGACCCGGGCCGCCGGCGCCTGAGCGACCCGGGCGGGCGCCCGGTGGCGCTCCGCGCAAAGGTGTTCGACACGCTGCGCGTGCTCGTCGAGCGCGCGGGCGAGCCGGTCTCGAAGTCCGAATTGCTGGAAGCCGTTTGGGCCTCGTCGGTCGTCGAGGAAAACAACCTGAACCAGGCGATCTCCGCGCTGCGCCAGGCGCTCGGCGACGATCGCCAGGACCCGAAATTCATCGCGACGATCACCGGCCGCGGCTACCAGTTCGTTGCGCCCGTGGCGCGAGTCGCGGCCGAGGCGGAAGCCGCCGGGGCCGGCGACACGGCGGCCGGCAGCCGGCGCAACCTGGCCGTCGCCGCGGTCGCCGGCCTCGCGCTGCTCGCCGGCATCGCGTGGCTGGCGAACAGCCCGGACGAGGAGCCGGCACCCGCGATCGACATCGACGAAGCGCGCCTGGTCACGAGCGAGTCAGGCAATTTCTCGATGCCGACCCTGTCGCCGGACGGCCGGATGATGGCGTTCGTCAACGATCGCACGGGCGTCGAGCAGATCTGGGTGAAGAGCCTGCCCGACGGCGCGCCGCTGCAAATCACCGACGGCGAGGAGCCGGCGACCTGGCCGAGCTGGTCGCCCGTCGGCGACGACATCCTGTTCCAGCGCGCCAGGCCGGACGGCCTGCAATCGGTGTGGCTCGTCGATGCGCTGGGCCGCACGCGGCCCCGGATCGTCGTGGCCGACGCGCAGGTGCCGCGCTTTGCCGCGGACGGCCGCTCGTTCGTGTTCTCGCGCAGGGTCAGCGACGTCTACATCGGCTCGCTGGACAGCGGCGAGACGCGGCGACTGACCGGCATGCCCGAGACGCCCGGCTTCGCGCCGCAGATGGCGGCGATGAACGCCGCCGGCGACATCGCCTTCGTGCTGGCCGACGAAGGACCGAGCGCGAACCTGTGGGTCTACGAGGCCGCGAGCGGCGAGTTCCGGAAAATCGGCGGCGCGCGCAGCGCGTACCCGGGCGAGTGGGCCCGCACGCCGGCCTGGCTGCCGGACGGCCGTACGATCCTCTACGCAGCGGCCGACGAGGACCCGGCGAACTCGCACCTGTGGCGGGCGGACGTCGGGACCGGCGAAACGGCCCGGATTTCGACCGGGGTAGGCGGCTACGGCGACGTTGCAATCTCCGGCGACGGTTCCCGCCTGGCCTATTCGTACGCGAGGGCGCCGTTCCGGCTGGTGCGAACCGATCCGGCGACGGGCACCGACCGGACGATCTACCAGACACGCAACATGATCGCGCTGCCGCAGGTGTCGCCGGACGGCCGGACCATCGTCTTCTTCGGCGAAAACGTCTACACCCTCGATGTCGACGGCGGCGAGCCCGAACGGCGCAGCTTCGGCGAACCCGGCGAGGCGACGCTGCCCGCCTGGTCCCGCGACAGCGAGCACATCTATTACTACCGGGGCCGGTCCTTACATCGCATCGATCCCGCGACCGGCAGCGACGAACTCGTTCTCGAGGACTTCCACTGGTCGTCGTCGAACTGGCTGGCCGTCGGCGGCGGCCGGCTGGCCTACTGGAACCACAGCCGCCCGTCCGGCCCGGACCGGACGGTCGTCTACGATCTCGACACGGGCGAGGAGACGATACTCGACGATCCGATCCTGCCCGCCGATTTCAGCCGCGATGGCCGTGCGCTGCTCGGCAGACGGTCGGACGATGCCGCGATCATGATTTGCAGCGTGCCGGACTTCGACTGCATTCCGCTCATGCACGACGGCGAGCCGATCCAGGGTGCGATCCCGCGCTGGTCGGCGGACGAGAGCCGCGTGTATTTCCGCCGTGCCATACGCGATCGCCCCGGTTACGCGAAGATCTGGGTCGTCGCGCGCGACGGCGGCGCACCGCGGGAGGTCGCCGAGATCGGGCCCTACGACATGCGGAGCGTCTACTTCGGTATCGCGCACGACGACACGATCATCTGGAATTCCCACGACCGGCTCGGCAGTTCCGAGATCTGGCTGGTCGACCTGTCCGGGCGAGCGGGCCAGGCAGCGGGCGATTCGGACTGAGCGAATCGCCGGCGCGGCCGCCGGGCACCGCGGCCGGCATCACCGTCCCTGCGTTGCGGCCCCCAGGCGCGCATCGTGCGCGCTGCCGAAGTGGACGATGCGCCGCGTGCCCAGCCGGTCGCCGTGTCCGAACTCCTTCGGGCGCGCCGCTACCTCGAGCATCGCGCCGCCGATGTCCGTCGCCTCCACGGCGGCGCCGACCGGGGCGAAGAACCAGTAAAGCAGGTTCTGCCCGAGGTGCCTTTCCTGCGCCGTCGGGCGGATGTAGTCCGGCCGGTAGGCGACGACGCGGACGTGCGTGCCGCGGGCGAGGGCGAACAGCGTGTCCTCGGCCTCGACCTTGACCCGCGCCCACATCGCGCTCGAGTCCGGCGAGATGTCGCTCGAGCTGATGTAGTGAAACGATGCGGCGGGGCGCGTGCTCGCGCTCAACCACTCCGCCAGGAACTCCCGCGGAAACGCGACATGGATGCGACGGTACGTGTCTTCGTCCACGCCGATCGAGCTCGTGCCGATGGCCCAGAACACCGCGTCGACGTCCGCCAGCTGCCCGCGGACGGGCCCATAGTCGAGGTAGTCCGTGTGCATCGTGGCCTCGACCTTGCCGCTGTCGATGCCGGTCTGGATGCGCGGCGTGATGCGGCGCGTGATGACACGGATCGTCTCGACGCCGGGATCGGCGAGCGCGGCCGCGAGTATGCCGTCGCCGGCGGTCCCGCTCGCACCGAGGATCGCCACGGTCCCGGGAAACGAGGCGGGGTCCGCGGGCGGCGGCAACGCGTCGTCGCGGGTGGCGACAATAATGGCGAGGCCGAGCCAGGTCAGCGTGAACAGGACCAGCGGCGCGATCAGTACGAGCTTGAGAATCCGGCGCATCACGGCGCGATCGTAGCACCGGCGGTGCCCTCGGCCGTAACGCAGGCAAAAAAATACCCGCAGCAAGCTGCGGGTATTCCCCCCCGGGGCCGTGACTGCCAGGCAGTCTCCGGGATAGCCCCGTCGGCCCGGGATTGTCGTCGATCTAGAAGCGGTATTTCACGCCGAAGATCATTGCCGTACCGGTGTCGAACACGGTCGGGTAGGTGTTGCCGTTGCCGAGGGCCGGACCGGCGCCCGAGAAGATCGGGGGGTCTTCGCCCAGGACGTTCAGCAGGCTGCCGCGAATCGTGATCGACTCGTCCATGATGTACCAGCTGGCGTTCAGGTCGAGGTAGTTGACCGCGGAGAGCTTCGTCTCCAGCGTCTCGGCCGGGTTGTCGTTCTTCGTCGAGTCGAAGAAACGCCAGGTTGCACCGATGTCGAGCGACCACGGCGTCTGCCAGGTCGCCACCATGCGATGCCGGTACTCGGGGCTCGGACCCTTCTCGGGGTCGCCGGCGCAGTTGTTGCCGAAGAAGCCGGCACACTCGATCGGATCGGCGCCCGGGAACGGCACCAGGTCCAGCTGGTCGAGGAACGTCGACGCGTAGTCCAGGCGGATCGCGTGCTCACCGACATTGAAGTCGTACACGACCTGCAGGTCCACGCCGGTGGTTTCCAGCTCACCGATGTTGATGTTGGTCTGCTGGAAGCCGACGCCGAACGTGCCCGCAGCGAGCGAGCCGGACGACGAGCGGGTGATCAGGCCGCAGAAGGTCGGATCCCCGGTGGCGAGACAGTTGTCGAGCGTGGTCTGCGCGGGAATACCGGACGCGATCGCGTCTTCAACGAGGATGTTGAAGTAGTCGACGCTGATGGACAGGCCTTCGACGAACGTCGGCGTCCACACGAAGCCGAACGTGGTCGTGTCGGCTTCCTCGGGGTCGAGCAGCGGGTTGCCGCCCGTCAGCGACTGGGTCTGGCCCGAGATCACGTCGAGGATCGTGCCGTACTGGGCCGCCGTCACGCCGGTGCGCTGGCACTCTTCGAGCGTCGCGATCGGCGCGTTGGAGGCGCAGGGATCGAACAGCTGTACGCCGTTGGAGTTGGTGCCGGCCGGGCTCAGGTTCGGCAGGCCGGTGTTCTGGCCGGTGTACAGCTCGATCGCGTTCGGTGCACGCACGGCCCGCTGGAACTGGGCGCGGAACCGCAGTTCCTCGATCGGCGCATAAGTGAGCGACAAGCCGTAGGCGTTGGCATCGAACGGGTTCGTCGTGTTGTTGCCGGTACCCTCGTAGTCCGAGAAGCGGTACTGGCCGCGGAACGTGAGTTCCTGGACACCCGACATGCCGTTGATCAGCGGGACCTCGAACTCCGTGAAGAACTCGGTCACCTCGACCTCGCCCTTGACGGGCAGGGTCGCGCCGCCGACGCCGGTGAAGCCGCCGCCCGGTACCTGGCTGATCTCGTCAGGCCGCGCGTCGAGCTCGTCGGTGCGCGTCTCGAAACCGAACAGCGCGCGAACGCTGTAGTCCGCCGACGGCAGCTGCCAGCCGTACTCGCCGAGGTCGGCCTGGATCGTGCCGCCGAAGCCTACCTGCGAGGTCGAACCGTTGACGAGGCCCACGCCCTGGATGAAGCTCGTGGAGGCCTGCGACACGAGGCTTTCGCCGCCCGGTCCGCGCTGGAAGATGTTGTACGGCACGCAGCCGCCCGACGGGTCGATGCAGACCGGGTCGCCGTTGACATCGGTGGTCACCAGCAGCGCCTGCTGCAGGTTCGCCACGACGAAGTCGTTGGTCGATTCGCTCTGGTCGCGGGTCTCGGAGGCCAGCGCGAAGACTTCCCAGTTCCAGACGTCGTTGGCGATGCTGCCGCGAAGGCCGGAGACGATGCGCAGCGCGCTGTTCTCGAGGCGGGAGTTACGCGGGCCGCCCTCGACGTTGCGGTGCGAGGCCGTGATGCCGCTGACGATCGTGCCGTCCGTGATGTCCTGCGCGGTGCAGCCGAAGATATCGGTGAACTGCAGGCTGCCCGGGTTGCCCTGGATCAGCGGATTGTCGCAGTTGATCGAGTAGGCGCCGATGCCGAAAGAGGCCGTCGGTGCAATCTGCGCATCGCTCAGGTTGTTGACGTAGGAGATGTCGGCAAACGCTTCGATGTTGTCGGTAATACCGAAGTGGCCCTTGCCGTAGATCGTGTAACGCTCGGACGGACGCTGGAAGAAGTTGAACGGTCCGAAGTTGAACGTCTGCGTGGGCCCGCCCGCGAAGGCGTCGATGTTGCCGTTCTCCTGCTGGAAGGCGAAGCCGCCGGGACCGCCGAAGAGGCGGAAGTTGGCCGAGCCGACGCAGCCGAAGCCGCCGAAGCTGTTCGGGCCGTTGTCCTGGCCCAGCGCGCAGCCGGAGAACACGCGGTTCGACTGCAGGATCGCCTTGCGGTCTTCGTAGGACAGGAACAGCGTTGCGTTGCCGCGGCCGTCGGCGGAGTTCACGCCGAGCATGCCGTAGACCAGCGTCTCGTCACCGTCGGTGGTGCTGCCGGGTACCGGCTGACCGCCGGCCTGCAGAACGCTCTCCCAGAAGCCGTCGTCGTTCGAGTTGTAGGACGCGCCGTACTGCGCGCCGACCTCTACGCCCTCGAAATCGCGTCTCAGGATGAAGTTGGCGACACCGCCGATCGCATCCGAGCCGTATACCGCCGAGGCGCCACCGGTCAGGATGTCGACGCGCTCGACCATCTGCAACGGGATGACGTCGAGGTTGACCGAGCTGATCTGCGAGGAGCCGTAGGGCAGCCGCCGGCCGTCGATGAGGACGAGCGTTCGCTCCGTGCCGAGACCGCGCAGGTTCAGCGTCGCGGTGCCGGACGCGCCGTTCGAGACCTCGGACGCCTGCGCCGCGAAGACCTGCGGCAGGACGTTGACGAAGTCCTCGACCCGGACGTTGCCGCGCACGACAGCCTCTTCGGCGGTCACGCTCAGCACCGGTGTGGCGGCCGAGAGGTTCGGGTTCGCCGCGAGGCGTGACCCGGTAGTGACGATCTCCTCGATGACCTCGTCGTCATCGTCCGACTGGGCGTTGACCGCCAGCGGGGCAAGAGTCGCGAGCGCCAGCGCGGCGACCGATGCGAGCCCGAGTTGGCCCGGCGGTCGACACGCGCGCGCTGCGCGACGTGCAGGATTGGGGTTCATGTTTCGCTCCTTATGCAGAAAGGGAAATATCGCCAGATGCACGGCCGTACGGGGTTGCGGCGTCCTGCCAGTCCACAGCACTGGTGCTATCGAGGTTGTGTCGTCTACGCGACAGTTGGTCTGGTCCCCCCGGACATTCGATATTCCTAGCGCTGATAAGCCTAACAAACAGCCTCGCAATTGCAACTTACGGAAATCTGTTGGGAAATTGCTACAGACGCTTCGGCGAAGCCGAACGCGCGTCGCGGTCCGTTGCGCGCGCTGTGGGCTGCAGAGTTCGACTGTTTGTTCAGCGACTTACGCCGGGTGCGACGCGGCGGGCGGCGTTCCCGGCGTTTCGGCGTCGGCGGACTTTTTTCGCCCGGCGGCACAGATTCGGCCAGCCGTGCAGTGAACGCGGCGAGCGCGGCGCCAGGAATATTTATCGAGCAATTGCACATTTTTTGATGAACGAGCAGTGACCGGGTCAGCCGTGTCAGGAAGTCCGGTACACCGACTTCCGATCGCCGATGCGAATCACGAAGACCGCGAGCTCCCGGTCGCGAATGGCGTAAAGGATGCGGTACCGGCCCTGCCGAATCCGGTAGCGATCGTTGCCGGACAGTTTCCGTGCCCCGGGCGGGCGAGGATTGTCGGCCAGGGAACGGATGCGCTGGACGATTCGCCGACGATTCGCCTTCGTGGGTATCGCTTCGAGTTCCTTGATCGCGGACTTCTTGATACGAACGCTATAGCTTGCCACGCCGCTTGAGATCCTTGACCGCGTCCTCGAACGAATAGTCCGGCTCGGCCTCCCTGGCCTCGAAGGCTTCGAAGTCCTCGGCGTCCTCCGCCAGGGCGGTGCGGACCGCGTCGTTGACGAGTTCGGACAGGCTCTGGTCCGTCTCAGCGGCTTTCAGGCGCAGCATACGGTGCAGCGCGGGGTCGAAGTAGACGGTGGCGCGTTTGGTGGCATTCGACGGCATGGTCGAAAGTTACCGTCATAACGTTATAGCGTCAAGACGCTAAAAGGCCGCGGAACGACGGGAATCGGAACAGCGCAGCGCCGTGCTACGGTTTCGCGATCCGTCCGGTACGCGCGGGATTGATCACATTGGCAGAGGCACCGCAATGAATCAGCATCGACGCAGCTTTCTTATCCTGGCCGGGGCACTGGTCGCCTGGGCCGGTATTCCTCCTGGCGCCCACGCCGATGAAAAACTGAAGATCGGCATCATCGGCTCCGGCAACGTCGGCAGCGCGATCGGCGCCGTCTGGGTCGAGGCCGGCCACGAGGTCATGTTCTCCTCGCGCGACATCACGCACGACGAGGCGCTCGCCGCCCGTCTCGGCCAGGGCGCCCGCGCCGGCACGCCGCGCGAGGCGGCGGCGTTCGGGGAGGTAGTGATGGTCTCGGTGCCGTACTTTGCGCTGCCCGATGTTGCCGAGACCTCGGGCGACCTGCTCGAGGGCAAGGTCGTCATCGACACCAACAATCCCTTCCCGAATCGCGACGGCGAGATCGCCGACTGGGCGCGCGAGAAGGGCGCCGGCCTGGCGACGGCGGAACTGTTGCCGGGTGCCCGCCTGGTGCGCGCGTTCAACGCCGTGGGCGCGAGGCGCATGGGCTCGGCGCACGAAGACCCCGGCGTTTACGGTATGCCGATTGCCGGCGACGATGCGGAGGCTATAGAGACAGTCTCGCGTCTGATTCGCGAGCTCGGCTACGAGCCCGTGCTCGTCGGCGGGCTGGAGATGGGCAGGTACCTGGTGCCGGGGACGCCGCTGGCGGGGGAGCGGAGTGCCGAGGAGATCAGGCGGATCGTGGCGGGGTTGGAGTAGGGGCGGCGCCTGACTTGTCCGTTACCAGGCCCAGCCAGCGCGCGGACGGGGCAATGGTCCAGCCCTGCACGACCAGCGACGCGACGACGATCACGAACACGACGTTGAAGAACTCGACCGACACCGGGCCGGGCGTGACGATCGGGATGATCGACAGGAAGATCGGCACGGCGCCGCGCAGGCCCACCCAGCTGATGTAGACCAGCTCGCGCGGCGAGAACTTCAGCCACGAGACGGTGCTCGCGACCGCGAGCGGGCGGGCGACGAACATCAGGACGGCGGCGACGGCGAGCGCCTTCGGCAGGCCGTCGAGCAACGCGCTCGGCGTGACCAGCAGCCCGAGCATCAGGAACAGGGCGATCTGGCTCATCCACTGCAGCGCCTCGCCGAAGTTCAGGATGTTCTCGAAGGGCCTGGCGAGACGCGCTCGCAGCAGCACGCCGGCGATGTAGACCGCGAGGAATCCGCTGCCGCCGGCGAGCGCGGTCGCCGAGAAGATGACCAGTGCGCCGGCGATTGACAGCGGCGGGTTGAGCCCGCGGGGCAGGTCCAGCGTGTCGATCAGCCATGCCAGCCCGCGGCCGCCGAGGTAGCCGGCCGCGGCGCCGATCCCGAACTGCAGCAGCAATAGCGGCAGGAAGCCGGCGAGGCCGCCGAACGACAGGCCGCTGCCCGCATTGACGATGCCGGTGAACGCGAGCGTCAGGAAGATCGCCATCGGGTCGTTGATGCCGGACTCGAGCAGCAGCGTGTTCTCGAGGCGCTCCGACAGGCCGATGTTCTGCTGCCGGATCAGCAGGAAGGTCGCGGCCGCGTCGGTGGAGCCGACGACCGCGCCGAGCAGCAGGCCGTACTCGAGCGGCATGCCGAAGATCAGGACCGCGGCGACGCCGGTACAGACCGCGGTCAGCACGACCCCGGCCGTGGCCAGCAGGGCGGCGGGCAGCTTGCTGCCCTTCAGCACGTCCAGCCGGGTCTCGAGTCCGCCGGCGAACAGGATGATCGCGAGCGCGATGCTGCCGAAGGTGTAGGCGAGCGAGAAGTCGTCGAAGTCGATGCGGCCGGGACCGTCCTCGCCGATGAGCATGCCGGCGATCAGGACCAGCAACAGCACCGGCGCGTCGAGCTTGTTCGACAGCGGCACGAGCAGGAAGCTCAGGAAGAACACTGCGCTGACGATGAGGATGATGAGTTCCATCGGAGCTTCCGCTATCGACTTAACGGCACCGCGCAGTTCCCCGGCCGTGCGTCGGCGGCACGGATGGCAAGGTACGCGGGCATGGCGACGAAGGTCGGCGAGACGCCTGCCGGGGGCTGCGCCGGACTGCTTGCGTCGTTAGAACGCGATTATATAGAAGGACCCGGAGACCGGAATTTGCCTCATCCACCCGCCCGGGTCGGAATACGGCAGCCGGCGAACACGGTGTTTGCCGCATCGGGTAGCGAGTGCGCGAGGCTCGCCTGCATGTCTCATTGCCCGAACAGCGCGTTTCGCATCGAGATGGATCCCCAGTCGAAGCCTGCCTGCGGAAACCGCAGCTCGTCTGCGGCGTCACTCGCGCCGAAGGCGTACAAAAGTGGCAGCCAGTGGTCCGGCGTCGGGTGCGCGAGGCGGCCGTCGTCGGTGTCGGTGAGACCCAGCAGCGCCTCGATGTCGCGCTGCTCGAGGATCTTCGCAAGCGTGTCGTCATAGCGCTGCGCCCAGTCGGGCGTGTCCTCGTTGCCTGCGCGCCGGCGCGCGAATGCATCGCGCAGGTTGTGCACCGCGTTGCCGCTCGCGAAGATCAGCACGCCATCTTCGCGCAGCCCGGCCAGTGAGCGCGCGAGTTCGACGTGCACGCGCGGCGGCTGCCGCCGGTCGATGCTGAGCTGCACGACCGGCACGTCGGCGTCCGGGTACATCCAGCGCAGCACGCTCCAGGTACCGTGGTCGAGGCCCCAGTCCGGGTTCAGTTCCGCGCGCTCCTCGCCGAGCAGCACGCGTACCCGTTTCGCGAGATCGACCTGGCCGGGAGCGGGGTAGTCGACCGCGTAGAGCGCCGGCGGGAAGCCGCCGAAGTCGTGGATGGTGCGCGGCTGCGGATTCGCCATGAGCCAGGTGCCGTCCACGTACCAGTGCGCGGAGATCGCGAGAACGGCGCGCGGCGTCGGGACGTGGTCGCGCAGCGCGGCGAACCCGCGGCTCCAGCGGTTGTCCTCGATCGCGTTCATCGGCGAGCCATGGCCGGCGAAGATCACCGGCATCCGGCCCGGGACGTCCCTGTCGCCGGTGTTGCGGTTTGCTTGCGTGCTCATGCGCTGACTCCCGGTAGCCCTTGCCGTGTCAGATGCGAAGTCCGAAGCGCGTGTCCAGCGAGTATGCACCGCCGCCGCGCAGCACGAGGGCCACGGCCAGCAGGGTCCACATCAGCGGGTACTCGATGCCGCCCGCGGTCCAGAAGAAACCGCTCGGGACGTGCACCGACAGCGCAACGGCCATGAAGACCGCGACGGCCAGCGCGACCGGGCGCGTGAACAGGCCGAGCACGAGCGCGAGCCCGCCGAAGAACTCGATGACGCCGGCAAGACCGGCGAACAGGATGCCGGGGTTCATGCCGAGCGAGGATTCGAAGTACTGGCCGGTCGCGGCAAGGCCGTAGCCGCCGAACCAGCCGAACAGCTTCTGAGCGCCGTGCGGGATCAGCAGTAGTCCGGTCGTGATGCGGACGAGGGGCCAGGCGAGCGAGGCCAGGCGGTCAACGAGCGGCAAGGCGCTCGGGGTAGCGGTGGTGGTGGTCATGACGGGTAGCTCCAGTGTATGGGGCGCGACAGCCGCGTCCCCGATGGCGCTACCGTAATGGGGTTACCGACTGGCGCATAGACGGCTAGAATGCAACACATGGTTGCTGAATCGGAAACCATCGGCGGGGCGCTCGAGGACGTGCGCGCGTACTGTGCCGTGTTCGAGCTCGGCAGCATCTCGGCCGCGGCCAGGCAGCTCGGCACGACGAAGGGCGGCCTGAGCCGCCGGGTGTCCCGGCTCGAGGAGCGCCTGGGCGTGAAGCTGCTCGCGCGCACTCCGCGGGCGGTGAGCCCGACGGAGGAGGGCGCGGCGTTCTACGCCAAGGCGCAGGATGCGCTGACGCTGCTGGACGAGGCCGCGGACGGAGCGCGGAAGTCGCAGTCCGAGCCGCGTGGAAACCTGCGGGTCACGGCGCCGATCGATTTCGGCGTGGACGTGTTGCCGCCGTTAATCGTCGAGTTTCGGGAGCAGTATCCGCAGGTGACGGTGGAGCTGATCGTGTCTGACTCGATGCTGGACCTGGCGGCGCAGCGGATCGACCTGGCGTTGCGGGCGACGGTGGAGGATTTGCCGGATACGAATTACCGCGCGTCACTGGTCACAGCATTCCCGATCGCGTTGTATGCGTCGCCGGGGTATTTGGCGGGTCGGGATGTGCCGCGCGAGGTTGGGGACCTGGTGACGCACGACATCGTGGTGACGGGCGGGTCAGGGGGGGCGCAGGAGTTGAAGCTGACCGCTGAGCGCGGGCGCGGCGAGTCGGTGACGGTGCGGCCGGTGATTCGTGCCGGGAATTTCGCCAGTGCTTGCCGGATGGTGCAGGCGCGGGGCGGGATCGGGGCGTTGCCGGAGGTAGTCGCGGCGGGGGGTGTGGACGCGGGGTCGCTGGTGCGGGTGTTGCCGGAGTGGATCGTAGCGAGGGCGAAGTTGCATGCAATAACTGTAGCGGGCGGGGAGGCGCCGGCTCGGGTGGGGGTGTTTCGGAAGTTTGTGCGGGAGCACCTGGCCGAGCATTACCAGGAATAAACAGAGCTGGCGCTTGCCGCGTTGCACAATAATTCGACGCCAAAGAGGGTTCGAACTGGTTAGTCGTTCCCATATAATTTCGCCATTGCGGTGGTGGCATTGAGATTCATCGGGAGCCCAGAGCTGCGATCCACTGACGATGCCTCACTTCGAATAATCATAAAGGGGCGCGAATGTCGCAAACCACGAAGTCCGAACCAGTCTGGATGATCAGGGCCGGGACCGGTGCCAAGCTGGTCGAGAGATTCCTCGAGGAGGGCCAGGTGGCCATCGGCTGGAACCACCTAGGGCCGCTGGAGCCCGGGCTCTCGCGAGCTGAAATTGCCGAGAAAGTTGCCGAGCAATGGCCGACATACAAGAAGGGCAAAGTAGCCATCGTTGCCGGCCAGCTGTTCCGATTCCTCAACAAGATCAGCGTCGGCGACCGGGTTATCACCTACGATCCGGGCCGCCGCATTTATGCACTCGGCACGATCGAGTCGGAGCCGGAGTTCGATGCCTCGGTTGAAGAACTTGCGAGAATTCGCCGCGTGCGCTGGGAAGCCGAAATCAGTCGCGACGACATTTCAGTCGCGACGCGCAATACGCTCGGCGCGATCTCCACGCTGTTTCGCCTCTCCGATGATGCGGCGAGAGAGGTAATGGCACTGGCTGCCGGAGAAGCAACCTCCGACGTGACCGAAGACACGGAAGAAGACACCGAAGAGTCTCTCGATGCCATCCGCGGCCAGTCCCGGGAACTCATCAAGGACCGCATCAACGCGCTCGACCCGTACGACCTGCAGGAGCTCGTGGCCGGCGTGCTGCGCGCGATGGGTTACAAGACCCGGGTCTCCGCCCCGGGTGCCGACCGCGGCATCGACATCATGGCGTCACCGGACGGTTTCGGCTTCGAGCAGCCGCGCATCATCGTCGAGTGCAAGCACCGCACGCGCACGGCCATGGGCGCGCAGGACATCCGCACCTTTCTCGGCGGGCGGCACAAGGACGACAAGGGCCTCTACGTCAGCACTGGCGGCTTTACCAAGGACGCACGCTACGAGGCCGAGCGGGCCACGATCCCGACGACGCTGATGGATCTCGACCAGCTGGTCGACGCGGTGCTGGAGCACTACGACGGGCTCGACAGCGAGACGCGAGTGCTGCTGCCGTTGACGCGGCTGTTCTGGCCGGCAAACTAGATAATTCAAACGAAGCACTGACCGAAGACAATTGAATAACCAGAATCTTTCCTCATTCATCTGGTCCGTCGCGGACCTCCTGCGCGGAGACTACAAGCAGCATGAATACGGCAGCGTGATCCTGCCGTTCACGGTGCTGCGCCGCATCGACTGCGTCCTCGAGCCGACCAAGCAGGCTGTGCTCGACGAGTACCGGAAGCGGAAGAAGGCAGGCCTCGACCCCGATCCCTTCCTGAAGAAGACGGCCGGCCTGTCGTTCTACAACACGTCCGAACTGACGATGACCCGGCTCATCGGCGACCAGGACCACATCGCCGAGAACATCGGCAAGTACGTGCTGGGCTTCTCCGAGCACGTGCGCGATATCTTCGACTGCTTCAAGTTCGACGCGGTGCTGGCCGACCTCGAAAAGAACAAGCTGCTGTATCTCGTCACCGAGCGCTTCTGCCAGATCGACCTGCACCCCGACGCCGTCAGCAACGAGCAGATGGGGCACGTGTTCGAGGAGCTGATCCGCAAGTTCGCCGAGGCGTCGAACGCCACGGCCGGTGAGCACTTCACGCCGCGCGAGGTGATCCGGCTGATGGTCAACCTGCTGTTCATCGAGGACGACGACGCGCTGACGAAGCCCGGCATCGTCCGCTCCATCTACGACCCGACCGCAGGCACCGGCGGCATGCTGTCCGTCGCCGACGACCACCTGGGCGCACAGAACCCGGAGGCGCGCCTCGTCATGTTCGGCCAGGAACTGAATCCCGAGTCCTACGCCATCTGCAAGGCCGACATGCTGATCAAGGGCCAGGACATCAGCAATATCATTCGCGGCAACACGCTGTCGGACGACGGCCTGCCCGGCAGGAAGTTCGACTACATGCTGTCGAATCCGCCTTTCGGCGTCGAGTGGAAAAAGATCAAGAAGGACATCGTCCGGGAACACGAGCAGGAGGGCTACAACGGCCGCTTCGGCCCCGGCCTGCCGCGCGTGAGCGACGGTTCGCTGCTGTTCCTGATGCACCTCATTTCCAAGATGCGGCCGGCGAAAGACGGCGGCAGCCGCTTCGGCATCGTCCTGAACGGCTCGCCGCTGTTCACGGGCGGCGCCGGCAGCGGCGAGAGCGAAATCCGGCGCTACGTGCTGGAGAACGACCTGCTGGAGGCCATCATCGGCCTGCCGACCGACATGTTCTACAACACCGGCATCAGCACCTACGTCTGGATCGTCACGAACCGGAAGCCGGCTCACCGCAAGGGTAAGGTACAGCTCATCGACGCGAGCGGCATGTGGCAGAAGATGCGCAAGAGCCTCGGGAGCAAGCGCAAGGAACTCGGCGAGGACCACATCGAGAAAATCTCCCGGTTGTTCGGGAACGCCAGGGAGGTCTACGTCGATCCCGACTCCGGAGAGCCGGTCGAGGGCAAGACGCTCGAGGACGGCAAGCCGGCAACGTCGATCAGCCGCATTTTCAGGAATTCCGATTTCGGCTATCAGGCCATAACGGTCGAGCGGCCCGAACGCGACGAGGACGGCAACCCGGTGCTGGAAAAGCGCGGCAAGCGCAAGGGCCGGCCGAAACCGGACTCGAAACTCCGCGACAGCGAGGAAGTGCCGCTCGGCGAGGACGTCGAGGAGTACTTCAAGCGCGAGGTGCTTCCGCACGTCCCCGATGCGTGGATCGACCACGACAAGACGAAGATCGGCTACGAAATACCGTTCAACCGGCACTTCTACGTGTTCAAGCCGCCGCGGGAGCTGGAGGAGATCGATGCGGAGTTGAAGGAGGTTACGGGGAGGATTGTGGAGATGATTGGGGAGCTGTCGCAGTGACCTTGGGAGAAATCTCGAACTCACGAAATAGCGACGAAGAGTGGCTTGGAAATATTCCGAGTCACTGGACAGTCAAGCGGCTCAAGTATGTTTGCAGAAACTTGGCGAGTAATGTGGACAAGAAGTCTGTCGAGAATCAACAGAGTATCCTGCTCTGCAACTATACCGACGTCTATTACAACGATGAGATCGTTGACGGCATGAGCTTCATGCCCGCCACTGCTTCTGATGAGCAGATTGAAAAGTTCACGTTGCGTGCAAATGACGTGATTATCACCAAAGATTCAGAATCGGCAGACGACATCGCAGTATCTGCCTACGTGCCGGAAGACATACCAGGCGTAGTCTGCGGTTACCATCTTGCGATCCTTCGGCCAAACGATCGTGTCAATGGAAAATTCATCAAATGGCTTTTCGACTCTAAATACTTGCGCGCCAAAGTCGCGGTTTTGGCGAATGGATTGACAAGAGTTGGGTTGAGCTATGCAGCCATCGGCGGTTTAGAATTACCTAGTCCGATTGATACAAGAGAGCAATTTGCCGTCGCGTCATTCCTCGACGCCGAAACCGCAAAGATTGACGCCTTGGTGGCGGAGCAGCGTCGTTTAATTGAGTTGCTGAAGGAAAAGCGCCAGGCGGTCATCAGTCATGCGGTCACCAAAGGACTGAACCCCGATGCCCCCATGAAGCCCTCCGGCATCGAATGGCTCGGAGATGTGCCGAAGCATTGGAAGATTGGGCCAGTGAAGCGCTTCTTTCGCATGCTGAATAGCCGACGCATCCCACTAAGTTCCGAAGTTCGAGCTTCACGGCAAGGCACGTATCCGTATTACGGTGCGTCCGGAGTAGTGGATTCGATCGACGATTACATTTTCGACGAAGATTTGGTTCTTGTGTCAGAAGACGGGGCAAACTTGGTCAATCGGACAACCCCCATTGCTTTTGTCGCACGTGGCAAATATTGGGTAAACAATCATGCGCACATTCTAAAGCCGCTTGATAAAAGTCTGGTCTATTGGGCAGAACGAATCGAGTCAATTAATCTTAGTCCATTCGTAACCGGTTCGGCGCAACCAAAGTTTACTGCGGATGCCTTGCTGAACTTGACAATTGCGGTTCCTCCAACCGAAGACGAACGGACTAGGATTGAAAACCATATTGCTTCTCAAACGGAGGACATCGATCGGCTCTCCGAACTGGCTACAAGTGCAATCGGTCTGCTCAACGAACGCCGCACCGCCCTCATCTCCGCCGCCGTCACCGGCAAGATCGACGTCCGAAACTACCAACCGGACAAGGCAGCATGAGCCTGCACAAGGAGATCAGGCTCGAGGATGAAATTTGCGAGCATCTCTCCAGGCATGGCTGGCTATACGCGGCGCAGGATGCAGCCGACTACGATCGCAAACTCGCCCTGTTTCCCGCGGACGTGCTCGCCTGGGTGCAGGAGTCGCAGCCGGAGGCTTGGGAAACGCTGAGTAAGAACCAGGGCGACGCCGCCGGGCCGGCATTGCTGCAGCGCCTCCGTAAGGCGCTGAACCAGGGCGGCACTCTGAGCGTATTGCGAAACGGCTTCGACGTCCTCGGACTCCGATCGAAGCTGCGCATGGCCCAGTTCAAGCCGGCCTTCGGCATCAACCCGGACATCACGGCGCGCTACGAGGCGAACCGACTGCGCGTCGTGCGGCAGGTGCGATATTCCGTGCACAACGAATTCAACATCGACCTCGTGCTGATCCTGAACGGCATCCCGGTCGCAACGGCGGAGCTCAAGACCGATTTCACGCAGAGCATCGAGGACGCCGTCGACCAGTACCGCTTCGACCGCCTGCCGCGGCCGAAAGGGCAGGACCCCGAGCCGCTGCTGTCGTTTCCGAACGGCGCGCTGGTGCACTTCGCGGTCAGCAGCTCCGAAGTGCGCATGACGACCAGGCTGGCCGGGCCGAGCACCTTTTTTCTGCCGTTCAATCTCGGGGACAACGGCGGTAGCGGGAATCCCGTCAACCCCGACGGCCACCGGACCGCTTACCTGTGGGAGCAGGTCTGGGAGCGGCAGAGCTGGCTCGACATACTCGGCCGCTACATGGTGACGTCGAAGGACGACAAGAAGCGGATCCGGACGATCTTCTTCCCGCGCTATCACCAGCTCGCCGTGACCCGGCGCCTGCTCGCTGCCGTGCTGGCCGAAGGGCCGGGCAGGAAGTACCTCGTGCAGCACTCGGCCGGTTCCGGCAAGACGATGTCGATCGCGTGGACGGCGCATTTTCTCGCGGACCTGCACGACTTGGACGACAACAAGGTGTTCGACACCGTCATTGTCGTGTCGGACCGCAACGTCATCGACAGCCAGCTGCAGGAGGCGATTCAGGACTTCGAGCGCACCGAGGGCGTCGTCGCGACGATCGACAGCAAGGGCGGCAGCAAGAGCGGGCAGCTCGCCGAGGCGCTATCGGGATCCAAAAAGATCGTCGTCTGCACGATCCAGACCTTCCCGTTCGCGCTGGAGGCCGTGCGCGAGCTGGCGGCGACGGAAGGCAAGCGATTCGCGGTGATTGCCGACGAGGCGCACAGCTCGCAGACCGGCCAGGCGGCGGCGAAGCTGAAACAGGTGCTGTCGCCCGAAGAGCAGGCGGAGTTCGAGGACGGCGGCGAGATCAGCGCCGAGGACATGCTGGCGGCACAGATGGCGGCGCGGGCCAGCGACGACGGGATCAGCTACGTGGCCTTCACGGCCACGCCGAAGGCCAAGACGCTGGAGATATTCGGCCGCCGCCCGGACCCGGAGCGGCCTCCGGCGCCGGACAACCTGCCGGCGGCGTTTCACGTCTACTCGATGCGGCAAGCCATCGAGGAAGGCTTCATTCTCGACGTGCTGCAGAACTACATCTCCTACAAGCTCGCGTTCCGGCTTGCCGGCGAGGGCAGGGACCTCGACGAGAAGGAGGTCGGCAAGAGCGCCGCCATGCGCGGGCTGATGCGCTGGGTGAAGCTGCATCCCTATAACATCTCGCAGAAGGTGCAGGTCGTCGTCGAGCATTACCGCGAGATGGTCGCGGACCTGCTGGACGGCCGGGCAAAGGCCATGGTTGTCGTCGGCAGCCGGGTGGAGGCCGTGCGCTGGCAGCTCGCGATCGACAAGTACATCAAGAGCATGAGCTACCCGATCCGGACGCTGGTGGCGTTCTCGGGCGAGGTCAACGACGCCGAATCGGGACCGGAGCCCTTTCGCGAGACTAGCGCAGAGTTGAACCCGGACCTGAAGGGGCGCGACATCCGCGAGGCCTTCAAGGACGAGGAGTTCAAGATCCTGCTGGTCGCCAACAAGTTCCAGACAGGCTTCGACCAGCCGCTGCTCTGCGCGTTGTACGTGGATAAGCGTCTGGCCGGCATCCAGGCGGTGCAGACCCTGTCGAGACTGAATCGCAGCTATCCCGGCAAGGACACCACCTACGTGCTGGATTTCGCGAACGATCCTGCCGAGGTGCTGGAGGCGTTCAAGACCTACTACGAGACCGCGACGCTTGAGGATACGACCGATCCGGAGATCATTCTCGACCTGCGCACGAAGCTGGATGCCTACGGTTTCTATGACGATCACGAGATCGAGCGGGTGGTCGACGTCGAGCTGGACCCGAATGCAAAGCAGAAGCAGCTCGAGGCGGCAATCGCACCGGTCGCGGACCGGCTGCTGAAGCGCTACGGCAAGGCGAAGCAAGCCTGGATTGACGCCGAGGCTGCGAGCGATGCCGAGGCTGCGGATGCGGCTAAGGACCAGATGAATACATTGATCGCGTTTCGCAGCGACATTGTGACGTACCAGCGGGCCTACACATTTCTGTCGCAGATCTTCGACTACGGCAATACCGACTACGAGAAGCGCAGCATCTTCTTTCGTTACCTCGTAAAGCTGCTGAAATTCGGCCGTGAGCGTAACGAGGTAGATCTTTCCGTGGTAACGCTCACACACCACAACCTGCGAAATCGTGGCAAAGCGAAGATGACGCTGTCGGACGGGCAGTATCCGACTCTCGCGCCCATGTCCGAGGCTGGCACCGGTGAAGTCCGCGACGAGGAGAAGGTCCGCCTGAGCGAGATCATCTCCCGGGTGAACGACCTGTTCAGTGGGGAGCTGAGCGGCAATGACAAGCTGGTGTATGTCAACGACGTCATCAAGGGAAAGCTTTTGGAGTCGGAAGTACTGAAAAAGCAGGCAAGCAGTAACTCCAAGGAGCAATTCGCCGCCTCTCCGGATTTACCGAAGGAGCTGGTAGCCGCAATCATCGACGCGCTGGACGCTCATGAAAAACTGAGCACCCAGGCGTTGAACTCGGACCGGGTCCGCAGCGGGCTGATGCATGTCCTGTTGGGGCCGGGACAGTTGTACGAGTCCCTGCGCGATTCGGCGGGGCGGCAGGGTTGAGCGGCTCCAGGCCAATTGCGGATGCCGCCCCGGAGTATCGGGCAATCGGGAATTGCCATGTCGATTGAAAGCGGATACGGAGCGCCAATCATTGTTAGGTCGGCCGGCGACCCGCTTCAATTTGAACGACTGTCGACGTCAGCGGCCGATTACGACGAACGCTTCGTTCAGGACCTGGTGTTCGATCACCCGGAATGCTTGCCGATTCGACAGATCGACAGGGCCTACGAGCACCTTTTGCCAGTGTGCAAGGAGCTGAACACACCGGCCGGACCGCTGGACGCCTTGTTCGTTACCCCAACCGGTCGCCTAGTCCTCATGGAAGCGAAGCTCTGGAGAAATCCCGAGGCGCGCAGGAAGGTCGTAGCCCAGATTCTTGATTATGCCAAGGAATTGTCCCGTTGGAGCTACGAGGACCTGCAGCGCGAGGTTTCGCGGCGCCTGCAGAGGAAGGGCAACGCACTTTTCGAGCTGGTTGCAGAGCAGTATCCGGACGTCTCAGAGGGGGAGTTTGTAGACGAGATCCAACGCACGTTGCAACACGGACGATTCCTGCTGTTGATCGTCGGCGATGGGATACGGGAAGGTGCGGGAGCGATCACGGAATTTCTCGGCAACGTAGGCAGCCTGGAATTCACTTTCGGATTGGTCGAGGTAGCCATTTTCAAGAATCCCGACATCGGAATGCTTGTGCAGCCTCGCGTGCTTGCCAGGACGGTCGAATTGCAACGAATAGTGATCGAAGTTCCGGAAGGTGCGTCAATATCCGACGATAAAGCCATCGAGCAGGAAGAGGATGCGGAGCTGGGCGAGACCGCAAAGTTCTATCAGGATTTCTGGACAGAGTTTCTCAGCGAGTTGGTTCTGGACGATGCATCGCAGCAACTGGCAAGTGTTACAAGGTCACAGAATATCTACTTCAAGATTGCCGAATCATTTAATGCGACATGGATCAGTGCCTATTTCTCCAAAAGTCGTGAATGTGTTGGCGTCTATTTGCGCCTTTCCAAGAAGGCTTTCGGCGATGCCGCGTTCGAGCGGCTGTTGAGCGAACGCGAGGAAATCGAGCGCGAGCTGGGATTCGAGGCGAAATGGGACGAGCGTGACAAGACGTACTCGGTCGCTGTGTCCAGGAGGTTTTCAGATGTTCACGCTCCCAAACATCGCGCTGCAATCAAGGCGTTTTTCTCGGATTGCCTCAATCAGTTTGTGAACGTTTTCAAGCCAAGAATAGAGCGCATGATCGAGGATTGAATTTTTAGCACTTGCAATATTCGATAGAAATGCCCGAGTTTCCCCAATGGCGCTTCCGCCGCATGCAGCCCGGCGAGATGAACATCGATCCGATCGAGGCCGAGTTCTTTTCCACCGAAGCGCTCGGCAGCATGGCTGATGCCCTGGTCCGCGAAGCCATTCAGAATTCATTAGATGCCCGAAGGCCCGGCGAGAATCTCTCGATGCGCATCAGCGTCGCACTCGCCGACGCTGCGCTTGACGGACCGGAGAAGCGTGACTACACGAATGGCCTGGCGCCGCACCTGAACGCCAGCCGCAGCGGCCTGACCAAGCCGCCGCCGGCCGACGAGCCGCTCTCGTACATCGCCATCGAGGATTTCGGCACACGCGGCCTGCAGGGGGATCCGGCACTGAGCGAGGACGAGGAGATCGATGTCGAGAACGGCCTGCGCAACGATTTCTTTTTCTTCTGGCGCAATATCGGCCGGTCGCGGAAACATGCCTCGGAACTCGGTCGCTGGGGGCTCGGCAAGACCGTGTTCCAGGCGGCCTCGCGGATCAATTCGTTTTTCGCGCTGACGCGGCGCGCGAACGACGAGCGGCGACTGCTCATGGGGCAGTCGGTGCTCAAGATCCATAAGCTCGACGGGCAGCGCTACTACCCCTACGGTTACTTCGGCTGTTTCGCGGAGGACTTTGCGATGCCGGTCGAGGACGAGGCCTGGACTGAGCGGTTCTGCGCGCACTTCGGGCTCGCGCGCGGTCACGAGTCCGGCCTGTCGGTGGTCGTGCCGTACCCGGACCCTGAGCTGACGGCGCCGGTGCTCGTCGACTCGATCGTTCGCCATTACTTTATGCCGATCATCGCCGGCGACCTGAGCGTCGAGGTCCTGCATGACGGCGAATCGGTGCGGCTCGACGCATCCACGCTGTTCGACTACCTGGCAGAATCGGCAGACGGAGGCAACCCGAACCTGCAGCGCGTCTTCCGGCTGGCGCGATGGGGCATCGAGCTGCCCCGCCGGGACCACGTGGCGCTCGAGCCGCCGCCCGAGGAATACGCGCCGCGATGGGCGGACGACTTCCTGTCTCCCGACGTCCTCGATCGGCTGCGGCGACGCTTCGACGCCGGCGAGCCGGTCGCGCTCACCGTGCCGGTGTGGGTCAAGCCGGCAGACGACGAATCTGCGCTGTCGCGATTCGACCTCTACCTCGAGCGCGACGAGGGGCTCAACCACGCCGACGACCATTTCGTCCGCGACGGCATTACGATTGCCGGCGTGCGCGCGTCGATCCCGAAGGGCATCCGGGCCATCGTCAATGTCCGCGACCGCGCGCTGTCTGCACTGCTCGGCGATTCGGAAAATCCCGCGCACACGGAATGGCAGGAGCGCTCGCCGAAGTTCAAGGACCGTTACCGCCATGGCCCGTACACGCTGCGCTACGTAAAGAACGCGCCGCGCGAGATTGTCCGGTTACTGACGCGGCCGGCCGCTGGCCGGGACTTTCGCCTGCTGCAGCAGTTGTTTTCGCTGGAGATCCCCACGGAAGACGACCTCATTCACGTGGACAAGCCGGACGATGAACCCGGCCAGGGCGATGGTGAGGACGATGCCGCTATCGAAACGGTTGGGAGCGATCGGCAGATCGAGTTGCAGAAGCTCAAAGGCGGATTTCGGCTGCGTGGCAGCGGTAACGAGGAGAAGGGGCCGCGCTATGCAGCGGTGCGGGTCGCCTACGACGTGCGCCGGGGCAATGCGTTAAAGCAGTACCAGCTGCCGGACTTCGAGCTGGACAAGCCGCCGATACGCGTCAGCACGAAAGGTGCCGAGATTCACCGCTGCGAGCAGAATTTCCTCGTGTTCGGTATCGGTGCCGCAGATTTCGAGCTGACGGTCCGGGGATTCGATCTGCATCGCGACATCCGGGTAAAGGTCCTGGCGGGCGAGGAGCTTGAGTCGTGATTCGCCGGCTTAACTACACCGGACGCCGCAAGATCGCACGCTCGCGCGTGACCGTTCGCCTGCGCACGACGCCGGAGGGCGAGTACGCGTTTTCGGCCGACTACGACCTGTCGGGGCTGCGCTTTCCGAAAGACGCGTGGGTCTACATCGAGGCCTACAACGTCGTCTCGTACATGCGTTTTTCGCTCGGCACGGTTGCCGAACCGCGAGAGCCTAAGGATACGCGGCTCACGGAACTCAGCCGGCGACCGTTGCCGAAATTCCGCCTCAAGGTAGTGGACCGGAGCAAACGCTACGGCTTGTTGCTCGGCGTCGCGGACAAGCTCGTGCCACTCGGGCCCGAGGACAGCCTGGAACAGCGCCAGTCGCTGCTGCCGGTCGATTTTTGCGACCTCGGCGACCGCGCCTGGCGCCTCGAACTGAGCGATTGGCCGGTGCTCGAGCTCAACAACCGCCTCGACGGTGTGAGCGAGGCGGCGCGCTCGGCGGGCTCGTTTCTCGGGCTCGTGTATCCCGAGGTGCTGCGCCGCGTCTTGCACGAAATCGTGATCGAGCAGGAGATTACCGATCCCGCCTTTGACGACAGCGACTGGACTAGCCTCTGGCTGCGCTACGCTGGCACGCTGCCCGGCATCGGGACGCCGCCGGGCGGCGTGACCGAGGGCGCGAGAAGCCGGCAGCGCGAGTGGATAGAGGAGGCCGTGCAGGCATTCTGCAAGGCGCGGCAGGCTCGGCAGCGGCTGCAAACGGCGCTCGACAAGGAGATGCGCTGATGAGCGCCACGGTGCGCGCATTGACGACACTGGGCATGGAGCGCTTTCGCGCTCAGCTCGAGCGGTTGCGCAAGGGCACGCACAGCGAGCCACCGAGCGAGTTGCTGGAAGGCGGCGGCTACACGACCGAGCTGCCGGTCGAGATAGCCATCGAGCCGCGCGAGTTCGGCAGCCGGCTGGAACTTGCGAAGTACCTGGTGGATCGGCTCGGGGGCCTTGATGCCAACACCGCGGAGCGGATTCCCGGGCTGTGGGCGTGGCTGTCGCTGTATTTCTTCGAGCAGGTTTGTCCGGTCGGCAGCGACGGTCTGCGGCGCCCGGGGCGGGACTATCGGCACATTCCGGAATCGGGTTACCGACACCGGCTGCGGCACCTGCTGTACGGACCCTACCTCGTGTACCGGCGGCATGGCGACGTTGCGCGGCTGCTGTTGACCGGGCCCGTGCATACGGAAAGTGGCGTGTATCACGAAATCGCGAGCCGGCAGGATCTCATTGCCAATCCGGGCGTGCTGGAGGCGGCCAGCGAACTGTATTTCGATTCGCGGCGTAACGCCCCGAAGATCGGCGCGCATACGACGAAACCGCAGCCAGGTACCGTGCGACGGTTTGTGCGTGTGCTGCAGCAGCTCGATCTGACTTACGATATATACGGATTGAGGGGGGAGCAGATACTGGAGCTATTGCCGGGGGAATTCGACGCATGGCGTCCGGGCGCTCATCAATCTAACCTGGAGCTGCCAGGAAGTGGGCGCTCAGCGGATTAGGTGTCCTGCCAACCATTCCGGTCGCGGCGCGTAGCAACAAATACATCTGGTTGATCGAATGCAACCAAGAGCACAGAGATAGAGGTCAGATGCGATTTTGGTGGGTTAACCAGAATCAGACCTACCGTCAGGAGCGCGACGGTAACTACCTCTGGTCGCCGAAGCGAAACGCGAACGGCAACCGAAATCCGTTCTACGAGTTCATGCGCGAGGTTTCTCCCGGAGACGTCATCTTCTCCTTCGAAAACACTTACATTCGGGCAATTTCCATCGCGCAGTCGTCCGCGTATGAATGCCCGAAGCCGGCGGAGTTCGGCTCAACCGGCGAGTATTGGAATCAGGTCGGCTGGAAAGTCGATTGCCGGTACTTCGAGCTGAACAACAGGATCAGGCCGGCGGAGCACATGGCAGCGTTGGCTTCGGTGCGGCCCGATAGGTACTCGCCGATTCAATCTTCCGGCCGCGGAAACCAGGGTGTGTACCTGACGGAATTGCCGGAACCGTTCGCGGCGGAACTGGTTCGCCTGATCGGCCACGAGGCGCGGACGCTGATCGCGGCTAATCGCATGTCTGACAAGGAAAGAATGCTAGCGGACACCCGCGGTCAGCTGCGGTGGGAGGAACACCTGGCTGAATCGATTCGAACGAGCGCAACCTTGTCGGAGACGGAGAAAGAGGAAGTCATTATTGCCCGGCGGGGACAGGGCCAGTTCAAGCGAAACGTCTGCGCCATCGAGCAGGCGTGCCGGGTCAGCCGAGTCGATCGTCTCGAGCACTTGCGTGCCAGCCATTGCAAGCCATGGCGAGACAGCGACAATGCCGAGCGGCTCGATGGCGAGAACGGCCTCCTTCTGACGCCGACCATCGATCATCTATTCGATCGTGGATTCATATCATTCGAGGACCGGGGTCGACTGCTGATTTCCCCGACGGCTCACCGGGAGTCGTTGCGCCGCATGAACGTGCCAGTCGATGAGCCATTCAATGCCGGGTCCTTCTCGGAGGGGCAGCGCCGCTATCTCGACTACCATCGGAACAATGTGTTTCTGGAGGCACAGGTCAGAAGAAATTAGATCTTGTGGAAACAATCGGTTTCGTTGCTGGTACCAAGGCACTTGTGGGGCCAGGCTAAACGGTGATCGCCAAGCGGCTGGAAGGCGTGACGCCGGGCGATTGATGCGAATTCGCGATTCACGATGCATGCGGAACGGTTTGACTTGGGTGCCGAATTGGTGCAATTTCGCACCATCCGAGATCGAAAACGGTAGAGCACGTGTCACGCCAGAGCATCTCTTTCACCAAGCCCAACGCCAAGTGGCTCAAGCACAAGGTAGAAGTCGAAGGCGAGTACCGAAGCAACAGTGATGCCGTGAATGACCTGATTCGCAAGGCACGCGAGATCGAGGTCATCCGGGCTCGGTTGATGGAGGCCGAGCAAAGCGGCTTCACCGAGTTGTCTCGCGAGCAGATACGCGCCGAAATCAGGGACGAGATGCGGCGCGATGGCGAATTATCGGATCAGCGAAACGGCTAGAGCGGATCTCGAACGAATCTACCGGCATGGCGTACGCGAGTACGGGGAGATCCAGGCGGATCGCTACTTCATCGCGTTCTTCGAGCATTTCGAGAAACTGGCAGCGCGGCCACACGCGTATCCGGCGATCGATGACATTCGCCCAGGTTATCGACGCAGCACCTGCGGTGTGGATAGCGTCTACTACCGTGTCATCGATGGCACGGTGGAAGTCATGACCATCCTCGGTCGACAGGATGTCGAGTCCTGGCTTTGACCACGCCGGCATAAGAAGTAAGCCTGCAGCAACCCAAGCCGTGACCAGCCCGTGGCGCTATCGTGCGCCAGGCGATTCCCGACTTCCGGCTGTGGCACAATCGTTCGCCAATTCGTAAAAGAATGCCGTTCCGTGGACCGTGCTTCGGATCCATCGATCATCCGGGGAGAGAATCGTGAATCGATACGCCTGCTTCGCCGCTGTCCTTCTGACGTCGACCGTCCTTGCTCAATCCGACAACGACGCCGAGTCCGATCCGGGCTTCAACGAAGCCACGTTCAAGGGCCTCGAACTCCGCACCATCGGCCCAGCCCTCATGTCCGGCCGCATCGCCGACATCGCCATCTCCCCCACCGACCAAAGCACCTGGTACGTCGCCGTAGGCTCCGGCGGCGTCTGGAAAACCGTCAATGCCGGCACCACCTGGCAGCCGGTCTTCGACAACGAGGATTCCTACTCCATCGGCTCCATCACCGTTGACCCGAACGACCCTGACGTCATCTGGGTCGGTACCGGCGAGAACGTCAGCGGGCGGCACGTCGGGTACGGCTCGGGCGTCTTTCGCAGCCGCGACGGCGGGCAGAACTGGGAGAAGGTCGGGTTAGATGCCTCCGAGCGCATCGGCATGATCCGCGTGGACCCGCGCGACTCGAACGTCGTGTTCGTCGCGGCGCAGGGTCCCCTGTGGTCCGGCGGCGGCGAGCGCGGCCTCTACAAGACCACCGACGGCGGCGAGACCTGGCGCAAGGTGCTGGGCGAGGGCCTCGGCAACACGGAACTCGACGACGAGTACACCGGCGTCTCCGAAGTCCACCTCGATCCCCGCAACCCGGACGTCATGCTCGCCGTGTCCTGGCAGCGCTACCGCAACGTCGCGGTACTGCTCGACGGGGGCCCCGGCACCGGCATCCACAAGTCCGAGGACGGCGGCGAGACCTGGCGCGAAGTCACGCAAGGCCTGCCCGAGGAGACGATGGGCAAGACCGGCCTCGCGATCTCGCCGGTCAACCCCGACGTCGTCTACGCGACCATCGAGCTTGCCAACCGCAAGGGCGGCTTCTGGCGCTCGCTCGACGGCGGCGAGAGCTGGGAGAAGCGCTCCGAGTACCTCTCGAGCGGCACCGGCCCGCACTACTACCAGGAAATCTTCGCAAGCCCCCACAAGCTCGACCGCGTCTACCAGATGGACGTCGTAATGCACGTCAGCGAGGACGGCGGCAAGACCTTCACGCCGCAGCGCGCCGAAACGAAGCACGTCGACCACCACGCGTTGGCCTTTGACCCCAATGACGAGAACTATCTGCTCGTCGGCAACGACGGCGGCATCTACGAGTGCGTATTCCACGCCATTCCGGCCGGTGATTCCACGGCAAGCCGGCCACCCATT
>CALALV010000110.1 GCA_937925605.1 uncultured Woeseia sp. | reverse complement strand
GAGGCGGCCCTGTCGGCCGCGTTCCCGCGCCGCGTCGCGAACGCATTCGCGGCCGCGACGCCGTTCATGCGCTTCCTCTGCCGGGCGGTCGACGTGAAGTACTGATGCGCACAGGCGGCGCCCATGACCCCGGCGACAGCGGGTGCTAGAATCCGCGCCGCGCGCGGCCCCGCCGCGCCCGCCCGCCGCAAATCGACAGGTTCATCATGTCCGCTTTCAGCAACTCCGCTTTCGACGATCACGAGCGCGTCCTGTTCTGCCGCGACGCCGCGACCGGCCTGAAGGCGATCATCGCGATCCACTCGACCGCGCTCGGTCCCGCGGCCGGCGGCTGCCGGCTGTGGAGCTACGCGTCGGACGACGCGGCGGTCTACGACGTGCTGCGGCTGTCGCGCGGCATGAGTTACAAGAACGCGATGGCCGGCCTGCGCTTCGGCGGCGGCAAGGCAGTGATCCTGAAGACGCCCGACTTCCGTGCCAGCGACGCGTTGTTCGAGCGCTTCGGCGACTTCGTCGAGTCGCTGCACGGCGACTACATAACGGCCGAGGACGTCGGCATGAGCGTGTCGATCATGGAGACGATCGCGCGTCGCACCCGCTACGTGTCCGGCCTGCCGCAGCAGGCCGGCCGCGCCGGCGGCGACCCGTCACCGAAGACGGCCTACGGCATCTTCCGCGGCATCGAGGCGGCCGTACGCTTCCGCCTGCGGCGCGACGGCGTCGATGGCCTGAGCGTGGCCGTGCAGGGCGTCGGCAACGTGGGCTACTACCTGTGCCGCTACCTGCACGAGGCCGGCGCCAGCCTGCGCGTCGCGGACATCGACGACACGCGCGTGCGCCGAGCCGTCGAGGAGTTCGGCGCGACCGCGGTGCCGCTCGACGACATCCTGTTCCAGGACGTGGACGTCGTCGCACCCTGCGCGCTCGGCGCGATCCTGAATGCCGAGTCGATCCCGAAGCTGCGCACGGGCATCGTGGCCGGCGGCGCCAACAACCAGCTGGAGACGGACGCCGACGGCGAACGGCTGAGCGAGGCCGGCATCCTGTACGCGCCGGACTACGTCATCAACGGCGGCGGCATCATCAACGTCGCGAGCGAGTACTACGGCGACGCCGACGACGATGCGGTCATGGAGCGCGTGGCTGCGATCGGCCCGCGCCTGGCGGCGATCTTCGAGGAGGCCGAGAACACCGGCCGTCCGACCAACGTCGTCGCGGACGCGCAGGCGCGCCGGGTTATTGCCGAGGCCGCCGGCAAGGATGCTCCGCGCAGCGTCGGCGCGGCCTGATTCAGACCAGGCGCCTGAGTTCCGCCAGCAGTTCGCCAGGATCGGGGCGATCCACGATGCGTTTCGACTGGCTCGCGTAGCGCACGACGCCTTCGGCGTCGACGACCAGCGCGGTCGGCCAGACCGTGTCGCTGCCGTACGCGTCGCGGTGCTTGCCCGGCACGCCGGCGCGATGCACGAGCCCGAGCTGGCTGGCGACGGCAAGCTCCGGGTCCAGCCAGAACTCGAACTCGACCTCGAAAATGCGCGCGACGCGCCGCGTCGTTTCGAGCGGCTTCGGCGTGACGAAGACGAGCTTGCCGCCGAGATCCGTTATTTCCTTGTAATGCCGGGTCAGGTCCGCGACCTGGCGGCTGCAGAACGGGCACCAGTTGCCGCGCACGAACAGGATCACGGCGGGCCGGCCGCGCAGCGAGGCGGCGGACAGGCGCTCGCCGTCCTCCGACTCGGCCTCGAAATCCGGCAGCGGATCGCCGGGTTTCAGCGCGATCGGCGCGGGCCTGCCGCGCAGGTTGACGTGGAAGAACCAGGCGAGCGCGGCGGCGAGCACGACCGCGATGGCAACGGTGAGCAGCAGCGTGCTAGTCAAGTTCTGCGACCTCCAGGACGATCTTGCCCATGTGTTCGCCGCTCTCCATCAGCCGGTGCGCGTCGGCTGCCTGCGCGAGCGGGTAGCGGCGATAGAGTAACGGTTTCACCCGCCCGTCCGCGAGCAGCGGCAGCACCTCGGCGCGGAGTTCGGCGGCGATGCGCGCCTTCTCGCCGATCGTCTGCGGCCTTAGCGTCGAGCCGGTGACGGTCAGCCGCTTCGCGACGATCGGGCCGAGGTCCAGCGTCGCGCTGCGCCCGCCGAGAAACGCGATCAGCGCGTAACGGCCGTCGCGCGCGAGCAGCTCGAGGTTTTTCGCGACGTAGTCGCCGGCGACCATGTCGAGCACGACGTCGACGCCGCGCTCGCCGACCTGCTCGCGCATCCGTGCAGACCAGTCTCCGCGCCTGTAGTTGATCGCGACGGCGCCGAGACCCTCGCAGAAGCGGCATTTCTCGTCCGTGCCGGCGGTCGTGAAGACCTCGGCGTCACGCGCGAGGGCGAGCTGGATCGCCATCGTGCCGATACCGCTCGAGCCGCCGTGCACGAGCAGTCGTTCTCCGGGCAGCAGCGCCGCGCGCATGAACACGTTGTACCAGACCGTGAACAGCGTTTCCGGCACCGCGGCCGCCTCGGCGAGCGACAGCTGCGCGGGTACCGGCAGGCAGTGCGCCGCGGGTACGCGGCAGTACTCCGCGTAGCCACCGCCGTGCGCGAGCGCCATGACGCGCTGGCCGACGAGGCCCGCGTCGACGCCCGCAGCGACGTCCTCCACCAGCCCGGCGACCTCGAGCCCCGGCAACGGGTCCGCGTCCGCGGGTACCGGGTAGCGGCCGAGGCGCTGCAGCACGTCCGGTCGATTGACGCCGGCCGCTGCGACGCGGATCAGGAGCTCGCCCTGGCGGGGTCGCGGGCGCTCGCGCTCGACCAGCTCGAGCACGTCCGGTCCGCCCGCCCTGCCGATAGCGACTGCCCGCATGCAGCATCCCCGCAGCGCAAAAAAACAGTATGCGCAGGCAGCCCGGCGGCGGGCAACTCCTCATGTGACGCCGGGCGGGGCGCCCTGCATAATGCGCACGATGACGAGCAGGTCCGCAGGCGACAACCCCGTTCTCTGGCGACCGTCTGCCGAGGCAGCGCGCCTGTCGGCGATGCACGGCTTCATGCGCGCCGCGGGCTGCGACGACTACGACGCGCTGCACGCGTTTTCGCTCGCTGATCCGACGCGGTTCTGGAGCGCCGTGGTCGAACGCTGCGGGATCCGCTTCCACGCGCCGTTCCACGAGGTGCTCGAGCAGCCGGGCGACATGACGACCGCGCGCTGGTTCACCGGCAGCCGCCTGAACTACGCGGAGCACCTGCTGCGCGCGCCCGACGAGCGGCTCGCCATCATCTTCCGCGGTGAGAACGGCGCGCGCCGCGAACTGCGCTACGACGAACTCCGCGACGCCGTGGCCGCTGTCGCAGCGGGACTGCGCGCCTCAGGCGTCGGCCCCGGCGACCGTGTCGCGGGCTACCTGCCCAACTGCCCGGAGGCGATCATCGCGATGCTGGCGGCCGCCAGCATCGGCGCCGTGTGGACCTCGTGCTCGCCCGACTTCGGCGTCAACGGCGTCGTCGACCGCTTTGGCCAGGTCGGACCGAAAGTCCTGTTCTGCGCGGACGGCTACTTCTACAACGAGCGCCGCTTCGACTCGCTGGCAACGGTCGCCGAAGTGCTCGGGCGCATCGGCGGCATCGAGCGCATCGTCGTCGTGCCGTTCGCCGGCGGCACCCCGGCACTGCCGGGCGAGCGTGCGTGCAGCTGGGACGATTTCCGCGCCGACGGGGAGCTGCGCTTCGAGCCGCTGCCTTTCGACCACCCGCTGTTCATCATGTACTCGTCGGGCACGACGGGGGCGCCGAAGTGCATCGTGCACGGCCACGGCGGGACGCTGCTGCAGCACCAGAAGGAACACGTCCTGCACTGCGATCTGGACGGCCAGGACCGGCTGTTCTATTTCACGACCTGCGGCTGGATGATGTGGAACTGGCTGGCCAGCGGCCTGGCTGCCGACTCGACGCTGGTCCTCTACGACGGCGCGCCGTTCGCCGAGGACGGCCGCATCCTGTGGCGCATCGCGGACGAGGAGCGGGTCAGCGTGTTCGGCACCAGCGCGAAGTACCTTGCCGCGCAGGACAAGGCCGGCGTCGAGCCAGGCCGCGACTTCGACCTGTCCGCGATCCGCTCGGTGTTGTCGACCGGCTCGCCGCTCGCTCCGGCCGGCTTCGACTGGGTCTACGGACACGTCGGCGCCGACCTGCAGCTCGCCTCGATCGCGGGCGGCACCGACCTGATCAGCTGCTTCGTGCTCGGCAATCCGCTCCTGCCGGTGCGGCGCGGCGAGATCCAGTGCAAGGGGCTCGGCATGGCGGTCGAGGTCTACGACGAGGACGGCCGCTCGCTCGCGGGCTCGAGGGGCGAGCTCGTCTGCACGCGGGCCTTTCCGTCGATGCCGGTCGGATTCTTCAACGACGACGACGGTTCCCGTTACCACGATGCCTACTTCGCCCGCTATCCCGGCGTCTGGGCTCACGGCGATTTCGCCGAGATCCGCGAGACGGGCGGCATCGTCATTCACGGGCGCTCGGACGCGGTGCTGAACCCGGGCGGCGTGCGCATCGGCACTGCCGAGATCTACCGGCAGGTCGAAAAACTCGACGAGGTGCTCGAGAGCATCGCGATCGGCCAGGATTGGCAGGACGACGTGCGCGTCGTGCTGTTCGTCGTATTGCGCGGCGACGTCGAACTCGACGACGCCCTCATCGACAGGATCCGGCGCACTATCCGCGAAAACACGACGCCGCGGCACGTGCCGGCGAAGATCGTTGCGGTGCCGGAAATACCGCGCACGATCAGTGGCAAGATCGTCGAGCTCGCCGTGCGCGCGGTGGTCCACGGCCAGCCCGTGAAGAACACGGACGCGCTGGCGAACCCGGAAGCGCTCGAGCACTTCCGCAACCGGCCGGAGCTCGCGGTCGAATGAGCGGCAGCGAGCCTACGGGCCTCGTCGTGTCGCGCGGCACGGTCGTGCCGGAGTGGATCGACATCAACGGGCATATGAACGTGGCCTACTACGTGCTGGCATTCGACCGCGCGGTCGACGACCTGTGGGCGAGCATCGGCATCACGGACGAGTACATTCGGGAACAGCGCGGCTCGACCTTCGCCGTCGAGAACCACGTCACCTGGCAACGTGAACTCGTCGAGGGCGATCCCTATTTCGTGACCAGCCAGATCGTGGCCTACGACGCGAAGCGCATTCACCAGTTCCAGCGCATGTACCACGCCGACGACGGCTATCTCGCCGCGACCGGCGAGTGGCTGAACCTGCACGTCGATCTCGACGCGCGCCGGGTGAGCCCGTGGCCCGCGGCGACCCTCGAGCGGCTGGCCGAGCTGGTGCGCGAGCAGGGCGAGCTGCCGCGGCCGGCGGAACTCGGGCGGACGATGGGCGTGCCACGGCCGCTGTGGCCGCGAGGAGACGACCAATGAGCGACGATTACCTGCTGGCCATAGACCAGGGGACGAGCAGCAGCCGGGCGATCCTGTTCGACGCGCAGGCACGGCGTGTTGCCGGCGCGCAGCAGGAATTCCGTCAGCACTACCCGCAGCCCGGCTGGGTCGAGCACGAGCCCGAGGAGATCTGGTCGTCGGTCGTCGCGGTCGTACGCCGGACGCTGGCCGAGGCGGGAGTCGGGCCCGGGCGGATCGCCGCGCTCGGCATCACCAACCAGCGCGAGACGACGCTGCTGTGGGACCGCGACAGCGGCCAGTGCCTCGGCAACGCGATCGTCTGGCAGGACCGGCGCACCTCCGCGCGCTGCGCGCGCCTGCGCAACGACGGCGTCGAGGCCGGCGTCACGGCGAAGACCGGGCTGCGCCTCGACCCGTACTTCTCGGCGACCAAACTCGAGTGGCTGCTCGATCACATCGACGGCGCGCGCGAACTCGCGGACGACGGCCGGCTCGCTTTCGGCACCATCGACTGCTTCCTGCTCTGGCGCCTGACCTCCGGCAAGGTCCACGCGACCGACGCGAGCAACGCGTCGCGCACGCTGCTGTACAACATCCACGAGCAGCGCTGGGACGAGGACCTGCTCGAGCTGTTCCGCATCCCGGCCTCGGTATTGCCCGAGGTGCGCGACACGGCCGGCGACTTCGGCAGCACGGACGGCCGCCTGTTCGGCGCCGGGCTCGCAATCCGGGCGATGGCCGGCGACCAGCAGGCCGCGCTGGTCGGCCAGGCGGGCTTCGAGACCGGCATGACAAAGAGCACTTACGGAACGGGCTGCTTCGTCATCACCAACACCGGCGAGCGCGCGCTCGAGTCCCGCAACCAGCTGCTGACGACGATCGCCTGGCAGCTCGAGGGCAAGCCGACCTACGCGCTCGAAGGCAGCATCTTCGTCGCCGGCTCGGCCCTGCAGTGGCTGCGCGACGAACTCGGCATCCTCGATGCGGCGCCCGATTCAGAGGCCATCGCGCAGCGCACCGGCATCGTCGACAACGTGCACGTCGTGCCGGCGTTCGCCGGCCTCGGCGCGCCGTACTGGGACGCCGATGCGCGGGGCGCGATCCTCGGGCTGTCGCGCGACAGCTCGCGCGAGCAGATTGTGACGGCGACGCTGCAGGCGGTCGCCTACCAGACGCGCGATCTCTCCGAGGCGATGGCCGAGGACGGCATCGCCCCGGGCACGCTGCGGGTCGACGGCGGCATGGCGGCGAACGACTGGTTCCTGCAGTTCCTGGCCGACCTGCTCGACCTGCCGGTCGAGCGGCCGGTCAACACCGAGTCGACCGTGCTCGGCGCGGCCTGCCTCGCCGGGCTCGCGAGCGGCGTCTACGCGGGCTTCGACGACATCGCTGCGCTGTGGCAGCACGAACGTCGCGTTACGCCGCAGATGCCTGCCGGGCAGCGCGCGGCGCTCTACGACGGCTGGCGCCGGGCCGTGGCCAGGGTGCGCACGACCGGCTGACGACGCCCGATCGCCCGCCTCGCCGACCCGCGCGCGGACGATCGAACCGGCTGCCGTCGACCTGCTGCATCGCATCGTCGTCCGGACGTCAGGCCAGGAACCGTTCGTAGATCACGGTCGCCCAGCAGGCGGCCAGCAGCAGCAAGCTGAGCATCACGGCCGCGGACCCCATGTCCTTGGCGCGACCGGAGAGTTCGTGATGTTCGTGACCGACACGATCGACGGCTGCTTCGACTGCCGAATTGAGCAGTTCCACGATCAGAACCAGCAGGCAGCTGCCGATCAGCAACAGCCGCTCCTGCGGCCCGCGGCCGAGCCAGAGCGCTACCGGCATGAGCGCGGCAGTCAGCATCAGTTCCTGCCGGAACGCACGCTCGTGTCGCCAGGCAAACGCGATGCCGCGCAGGGAAAAACGCGTGGCGTGCAACAGGCGACTGATACCCGTATGTCCAGGCTTGCCCATGGCGCTCCGTAGCCCGGCCGGCCATTCGGCCACGGCGGTCAGCGCAGTCTAGCGGATACGGCGGGCCGGTCCGAACTCCAGCCCGCGTAGCGGATCGCGAACGGAGAGAGCGAGCGACAACACGTCATCGTCGCAAGCAGCTGCCACACGGCCGCAACCATTGCGGGGCCCGCCGGCAGGCGGTCGCACCTGGCGAGTTCCGGCTTCCGCTGGCCGATTCGCTCACGCCAGTGCCGGCTCGAACGGCAGCAGCCTGTGTTTCGGGTACACTGCGCTTTTCGCGACGGACCCCCGATGCAGACCTTTACTCTCGAGAAGCTCGCCGAGCAGGTCGACAAGCCGCTGCCGCCCTCCGGCTGGCTGCGCATCGACCAGCAGCAGATCGACACGTTCGCCGACGCGACCCACGACCACCAGTTCATCCACGTCGATCCCGAGCGCGCGAAGGCCACACCGTTCGGCGGCACCATTGCGCATGGCTTCCTGACCCTCTCGCTGGTCTCGCACTTCCTCGGCGAATGCGGCGCGGCGCCGGAAAACGTGCAGGTCGCCATCAACTACGGCAGCGACAAGGTGCGCTTTCTCGAACCGGTGCGGGTCGATGCGGAGGTGCGCGCGCACGCCGTGCTGAAGGAAGTACGCGAGAAGCGGCCCGGCGAGGTGCTCGTGCGCACGCGCGTCACGGTGGAGATCCGCGGCGCGGAGAACCCGGCGCTGGTGGCCGACATCCTGACACTGTTTATCTGCGGCTGAGGCCGCCATCCGAAGGGAATTACACGCATGACGATACGATTCGACGACCAGGTGGTGATCGTGACCGGCGCCGGCAACGGGCTCGGCAAGTGCCACGCGCTCGAATTCGCGCGCCGCGGCGCAAAGGTCGTGGGCAACGACCTGGGCGGTGCGCGAGACGGCACCGGGGGCTCCAGCGCGGCGGCGCAGCAGGTCGTCAGGGAAATCGAGGCGGCCGGCGGCGAGGCCATGGCGAACGGCGCCAACGTCGCGAACTTCGCGGCCGTGCAGACGATGGTCGCGGAGACGCTGGATCGCTGGGGCCGCATCGACGTGCTGGTGAACAACGCCGGCATCCTGCGCGACAAGACCTTCGCAAAGATGAGCCTCGACAACTTCCAGGCCGTCATGGACGTGCACGTCGGCGGCTCGGTCAACTGCACCAAGGCGGTCTGGGAGCAGATGCGCGAGCAGCAATACGGCCGCATCGTCATGACCTCGTCCTCGAGCGGTATCTACGGCAACTTCGGGCAAACCAATTACGGCGCGGCCAAGATGGCGCTGGTCGGCTTCATGAATTCGCTGGCACTCGAGGGCATGAAATACGGCATCCACGTCAACTCGCTGGCGCCGATCGCCGCGACCCGCATGACCGAGGACCTGATGCCGCCGGAAGTGCTGAAACTGCTGGAGCCCGACGCCGTGACGCCGGCGGTCGTCTTCCTCGCGAGCCGCGAGGCGCCGACCCGGCAGATCATCGGCGCCGGCGCCGGCGTCTTCGCGCGCGTCGTCATCAGCGAGACGCCGGGCGTGTTCCTGCCGGCGGATGCCCGCGACGCGGACCGGGTCGCCGCTGCCTGGCAGCAGATCGCGGCCACGGACGACGCCGTGGAGCTGGCGCAGGGCGGCGAGCAGACGGCCAAGTTCCTGCAGAAGGCCGCCGCCGAACTCGGCATCAAGCTCGACGGCTGAGCGGAAGAGGGAGACGCAAGTGAGAGAAGCCGTCATCGCAGCCGTCGCGCGCACGCCGATCGGCCGCGCGTACAAGGGCGCATTCAACGACACCGAGGGTCCGACGCTCGCGGCGCACGCGGTGCGTGCCGCGGTCGAGCGCGCCGGCATCGACGGCGCCGAGGTCGAAGACCTGCTGCTCGGCTGCGCGATGCAGCAGGGCACGACCGGCCAGAACGTCGCGCGCCAGGCCGCGCTCGCGGCCGGCCTGCCGGTCACGGTGCCGGGCATGACGATCGACCGCCAGTGTTCGTCCGGGATGATGGCCATCGCCACGGCCGCCAAGCAGATCCTCGACGACGGCATGGACATCGTCATCGGCGGCGGCGTCGAGTCGATCAGCCTAGTGCAGAACGAACACTACAACCGGCACCGCGCGAAGGATCCGAAGGCGCTTGCGGCCGCGCCCGACATATATATGAGTATGCTGGAGACGGCGGAGGTGGTCGCGAAACGCTACTCGATCAGCCGCGAGCGGCAGGACGAGTACGCGCTGCAGAGCCAGCAGCGCACCGCGGCGGCGCAGGCGGCCGGCCTGTTCGACGACGAGATCGTGCCGGTGCAGGCGAACCGTGCCGTGATGGACAAGGAGACCGGCGAGGTGTCGTCTGCGCCGGTCACGCTCGAGCGCGACGAAGGCAACCGGCCCGAGACCACGGCCGAGGCGCTCGCCGGCCTGAAGACCGTGTTCGAGGGCGGCGTCATCACCGCGGGCAACGCGAGCCAGCTGTCCGACGGCGCGGCCGCGGCCGTGCTGATGGAGAGCCGGCTCGCCGAGAAGCGCGGCCTCGAGCCGCTGGGCATCTACCGCGGCATGGCCGTCGCCGGCACCGAGCCGGACGAGATGGGCATCGGGCCCGTGTTCGCGGTGCCGCGGCTGCTCGAGAAGTCGGGCCTGAAAGCCGACGACATCGGCCTGTGGGAACTGAACGAGGCCTTCGCGGTGCAGGTCATCTACTGCCGCGACCGTCTCGGGCTGCCGAACGAGCTCCTGAACGTGAACGGCGGGGCGATCTCGATCGGCCATCCCTACGGCATGTCCGGTGCGCGCATGGTGGCGCACGCGCTGCTCGAGGGCCGCAGGCGCAAGGCCAAGTTCGTCGTTTGCACGATGTGCGTCGGCGGCGGCATGGGCGCCGCCGGATTGTTCGAGGTTGTCTAGCGCGCCGCTGATCTTGTATTTTTGCGCGTCGATCCAGCCGACAGGGTGACCCTTGTTCCGCGCGCGTCAAAAGCTCGGCAAATACCGCATCCTCGGGCGTATCTCCTCCGGCCCGCTCGCCGACGTGTACCGCGCGTTCGACACGATCCACAAGTCGCGCGTCGCGCTCAAGATCCCGCGCTCGGGCCGCGACATCAGCGAGGAGGACTTCCTGCACGAGGTCCAGGTCGCGACGCGGCTGAAGCACCCGAACATCCTCGCGGTGCAGAACGCGAGCTTCATCGACGACCACTTCGTCATCGCGATGGACCTGGGCGAGGAATCGCTCGCCGACCGCGTGGAACGGCGCATGTCCACCTCGCTCGCGCTCGATCTCGCCGAACAGGCGCTGGCGGGCCTCGCGCACGCGCACGAGAACAGCATCATCCACTGCGACATCAAGCCGGAGAACTACATCCTGTTCGCCGACGGCTCGCTCAAGCTCGCCGACTTCGGCTTCGCAAAGATCAGCATGCGCACGCTCAAGGCCTCGGGTTCGGGCACGATCGACTACATCGCGCCCGAGCAGGCCATGGGCCGGCCGAAGTTCCAGTCGGACGTGTTCTCGGTCGGGCTGGTGCTGTACCGCATGTTCACCGGCAAGCTGCCGGAGTGGCCGTTCGAGTGGCCGCTGGAAGGGCACGATCGCCTGAAGGCGCGTTTCCGCCCGGAATTCGCGGACTTCCTGAAGAAGGCGATCCGCCTCGATCCCAAGCAGCGTTATGCGGACGCGATCGAGATGTACAACGCGTTCGACGAGCTGAAGACCCGCGCGCGGCGCCAGCGCCGCGGCAGCGGGAAGCAGTCGAACCGGCGCGGCGTGTCCTGGCGGCAGATCCGCTGGCGGGAATTCCAGCGCCGCTTCCGCAAGGCGCTCGAGACCCGGCACGCCTGCCGGAACTGCGAGGGCCCGGTTGCCGAGGCCATGCAGGCCTGCCCCTGGTGCGGTTTCGACAACCCGGCGCGCGGCGCCGCGACCAGCATGCCGGCGCATTGCCCGCGCTGCGAGCGCGGCGTGAAACTCGACTGGGACTACTGCGCCTGGTGCTACGGGCCGGGCTTCGAGGCGGAGACGAGCCGCCACTACCCGGACAAGCGCTACGTGGCGCGCTGCGCCAACAGTCGCTGCCGCGAGCCGCTGATGCCGTTCATGCGCTACTGTCCCTGGTGCCGCACGAAGGTCCGGCGGCCGTGGCGCATCGAGGGCAGCCGCAAGACCTGCGGGGCCTGCGGCTGGGGCGTCTGTGCGGATTTCTGGAACTATTGCGCCTGGTGCCGCGAGCCGGTCGGGCGAAAGCGATGAGGCGGGCGGATGGCTGATACGGACCCGGTAGTGCTCGACGGAGCCAGCGAAGCCGATCAGCGCATCCTGTCACCGGCCGGCGGCATGGCGCTCGCCTACACCTGCCGCGCGCCGGACAAGCAGAGCGACAACGAGGACGCGGTGGCCGTGCTGCCCTGCGGCGAGGATGCGGCCGTGCTGGCGGTGGCCGACGGCGCCGGCGGACTGCCGGGCGGACGCCGTGCCTCGCAGACCGCGCTCGCGAGCCTCGGCGAGGCGGTGGCGGCGGCGCTGGCCGGCGGGCAGCCCATGCGCAGCGCGATCCTCGACGGAATCGAGGCGGCGAACCGCGCCGTTCTGGCGATCGGCGCCGGCTCGGCGACCACGCTGACCGTCGTCGGCATCGAGGGCCGCGACGCGCGGACCTACCAGGTCGGCGACTCCGAGGCGCTGATCGTCGGCCAGCGCGGCCGGATCCGGGCGCAGACGATGGCGCATTCGCCGACCGGTTTCGCCGTCGAGGCCGGGTTTCTCGACCAGCACGATGCGCTGCACCACGAGGAACGCCATCTCGTCTCCAATTTCCTGGGCACCGCGGACATGCGTATCGATATCGGCGCCACCGTCGAACTGCAGGCCCTCGACACGGTGCTGGTCGCGAGCGACGGTCTGACGGACAACCTGCACGGGCACGAAATCATCGAGCTGATCCGCAAGGGCCCGATCGAGGCGGCGGCCGCGGCGCTGACGCAGCTGGCCGCGGAGCGCATGCGCACGAGCGACGGCAGCCTGCCGTCGAAACCCGACGACCTGTCGCTGATCCTGTTCCGCAAGCCGCCGCGGCGCAGCAAAACGGCGCCTGCCGCCGCTCCCGGTCGAGGGTGACGCGGATTCTTGCGGGTGCCGGGTGCGCGTATTATCGTCGGGTGGAAGCAGGGGCGACGTGCAGAGCGGAACTTACCCGCCGCCGGGACAATCCAAAGCCCAACAGGTCCGCCGCGGCAGCCGGATCCGCCGGCGCACGGCGCCTTCGAATGATGTGAATACGCCCGCAGGGCGGAGTCCCGTATGAACAGAATCAGACGCAGCACGATTCCAGCAATCCGCAGCGCGTCCGCGGTGTTAGCGGCATCGGCGGTGCTGACGGCCGCCGGCTGCTCGGTCTCGGTCGGCACCGGCGTCGGGGGCGGCACCGGCATGCCGGGCGGCGGCGGTGTGAGCATTCCGGGCGGCTCG
>CALALV010000109.1 GCA_937925605.1 uncultured Woeseia sp. | reverse complement strand
TCGTGGCCTCGTCGCCCGTGGCGGTCGCTTCCTTGAGGCCGTAGTCGGCGGCGAGCACGGACACGCTGGTCCGCAGCTGTTCCGCGCGCGAAGCGAGGAACTCGTTGGCGACGAGGGCGCCGATCGACAGCGAATCCTGCGCCTGCCGGCGGACGTCGCGCTCGACCGTGTGCATGACGGCGTAAAGCGTCACGGCCTGCGCAATGGCCAGCGGCAGAATCGTCAGCAGCAGGAGCTTGCTGCGAAAGGTGGTGCGTTTGCCCATTCTGCGTCGCCCGCCCGATACCGTGCACAGTTACCAGAAATACGCAGCCGCCCCATGTTAGGACCGGCGGGCCCGGGGTAATGTGCGGTGGGTCACGGTTGGCCGCGGCGGCGGGCCAATAGACTGGAATCCTGCGAATTTCCCGGGATTTCCCGACCATGCGGACGGCGGCAGTACCGATCTACGCCTGGCTGTCGGCGGCGCTACTCGCGGCGCTGGCGGCGCCGGCGTGCGCCGCCGCGCTCGAGGTCACGGTAACCGGACCCGACAACGAGCCGGTGCCCGGCGTGGCCGTTTACGTGATGCAGGCCGGCAGGGACGCCGCAGCCGAGCCGGCTGCGGCCGTGATGGACCAGCGCGGCAAGCGCTTCGAGCCGCACCTGCTCATCGTGCAGAAGGGCGCGACGGTCGAATTCCCGAACAGCGACGTCGTCGCGCACCACGTGTACTCCTTCTCGAAACCGAACAACTTCGTGCTGCCGCTGTACAAGGGCGACCCGCACGACCCGGTCACGTTTGCGCACGACGGTATCGTCACGCTGGGCTGCAACATCCACGACGGGATGCTGGGCTACATCGTCGTAGTCGACACCGACCTGTTCGGCGTAACGGGCGCCGACGGCAGTCTCCGCGTCGAGCTCGACGAGCAGGCGGGCGCCGCTACCGTCAGCATCTGGAGCCCGCGCATCCGCGACCGGCATCTGAGCCGCGTCGTGTCTGCGACAACGCCGGCCATCAGCTTCACGCTCGACAAGAAGCTGCGCCCGCCGCACGATTCCGGCAGCGAGGCACTGCAGTGGTCGGACTACTGAACGGGCGACTGCTGCCGCTGCTCGGCGCCGTGGCGCTGGCCCCGGCAGCCGCCGACGCGGACGAGGCGGGCCGCTACCGGCTCGTCGCCGGGCTCGACCTGAGCCACGTAGACGCCAGCGGTCACCCGTCCTGGCTCGAAGGCTCCGCCGGCAAGCTGCGTTACGATGCCGACAACGACGGCGTGCTGCTGAGCCGCGGCTTCGTCGACTACGGGTACCGGCTGGCGGACACCGTCAGCGCGAAACTGAACGCGGAACTCTACGTCGAGGATTTCAGCTCCACGCTCGACCTGACCGAGGCCTACCTGGAGTGGCGCCCGGTCCCGCGATCCGCCAATCGCTACACGCTGAAGGCCGGCATCTTCTACCCGCGCGTCTCGCTCGAGAACACGGACGCCGGCTGGAGCAGCCCGTACACGCTGAGTTCGTCCGCGATCAACACCTGGGTCGGCGAGGAGCTGCGCTCCTACGGCGCCGAGTTCGCCGTCGAGCGGCGACCCGCGCTACTCGGTGGCCGTCAGCGCATCGCGCTGCATGCATCGCTGTTCTACAACAACGACACGGCCGGCGGCCTGATCGCATGGAAGGGCTGGTCGCTGCACGACCGCCAGTCGCGCATCGGCGACGGCGTGCCGCTGCCGCCCGTGCCGCAGATCCAGCCCGGCGCGTGGTTCGACGAGCAGGACCCGTTCATCACGCCGATACTCGAGATCGACGACACCTGGGGCTACAGCCTCGACGCGGAGTGGAGCCTGGACCAGCGCCTGCTCGTCCGGCTTACGCACTACGACAACCGCACCGACCCGTTCGGCTACGAGGACGGCCAGTACGCCTGGGAAACGGGCTTCGACCAGCTCGGCATCAAGGCGAGCCTGCCGGGCGAGGTCGGTCTGATCGGCCAGTGGCTGGACGGCTACACGCTGTGGGGCCGCCAGACGAACGGCATCCACGCGGTCGACGTCGGCTTCGAGAGCCGCTTCCTGCTGCTGACGCGCCCGTTCGACCGCCAGCGGGTCTCGCTGCGCTACGACCATTTCGAGGTCACCGAGCGCGACAGCATCCCGCTCGACGAGAACCGCGAGATCGGGCATGCGTGGACGCTCTCCTGGCGCTACGTGCTCAATGAACACGTGACATTCGCGGCCGAGTGGCTGGAGATTACCAGCGAGCGCCCCGCCTGGGCCTACTTCGGTCTCGCGGAAGAAAAGACCGAGCGACAGCTGCAGCTCACCGTGCGGCTGGGCTTCAGCCGGCGCTGACGACCGCGTCGCCGGCCGGCCTGCGCCGGCGCCGATTCTCGAGCGGCCTGCTGTTCAGTCGTGGCCGACGAAAATGTCGAGCGGCAGGATCGCCGTCACGCCGACGTTCGGCACGTCAACCAGCTGGCCGATGCGCAGGTCCACGGCGATGCTCGCGATCATGTAGGCCTGCGGCCGGTCGTAGCCGTACTCGCTCATGATGTAGTCGATCATCGCGGCCAGCGCATTGCGCGCTGCGAGATTGATGTCCGCCGACAGGTTGCGCAGGCCGGCGACCCTCGGCGAGTCGAGGTAGGCCAGGTCGGCGGGCACGCTGCCGGCCTCTTTCAGCGGGAAGCCGGTCACCGCGTAGAAACGCTCGGACGGGATCCGCAGCACCCGCGCGGGTCCCTCGTAGTGCGGGCCGCGCGACAGGTCCGGCGGCTCGTCGACGATCCTGGCCGTGACGGTCATCCGGCCGCCCATCTCGATCGCCGTGCCGGCGACCTCGCCGTCGCCCTGCGCGTAGTGGAAGTCGCCGACCGCGAGGCCGCAGCCGTCGACGAAGCAGGGCAGGTAAATCGTCGTCCCGGTCGTGATGTAGCGGATGTCGAGGTTGCCGCCGTGCTCGCGCGGCGGGATCGTGCGCAGGCACTCGGCCGGCTTGCTGCCTTCCGTGCCGCACAGGGCGCCCGGCGTGGCCTCGTCCGGGTAGGGCTGCATCACGGCGCCGCCGACCGCCGCCAGTGCGCTCTCCCGTGCCAGCACTTCCGCCAGCAGCTCGTCGCCGGGCAGCGTCGTGACGACGCCGGGGAAGCTCGCGTTCGGTATACGGACGCCGGGCAGCGCATCGCTGACGGCGTAGCGCTCGTTGATGCGCCAGACGATGAAGCGGCTCTCCGTGCCGAACTGGTCGCCGGCGAAGCCGAAGGTGCTGGCCGAGGTCCAACCGACCGCGGCCGGCTCGAAGGCCTCGATCGTCACGGCCAGCACGTCGCCGGCGCTGGCACCCTCGATGTGCACGGGGCCGGTCAGCGCATGGACGATGCCAATCCCGTCGCGCGGCGAGTTCTCGGCGCTGGCGTACTCGTCCGGGTCCAGCGTCAGGTCGAACGCGTCGCGACCGTTGAAGACGATGCGCTCGCCCGGCGCGGCCCGCGCCACCATCGGGATGTCGGGATGCAGGCGGTTCATGCAGGCCGGGTCGTCGGCGCAGGGCAGGCTGGTGTCGCCGACGATGACCTCGGCACCGGCCGATGCGCCGACCACCGTCAGCAGTGCAGCGCGCAGTAAGGTCGAACAAAGCGTGTTCATGATGTGCCCCTTTGTCGTCGTCCGGATTCTCGTGCGCGGCAGCATCGCAGCCTCGCGGCCCCACAGCCCGAGCGGCCGCCGACAACAGGCCAACTGCGGCCTCGTGCAACGGCGAGGCCGGGTGGCGGCTGCCGCCGCTCCGCACCGCGGCGCGGCGATGCGGCCCGCGGCCGCCCGGCCCGTGGACCCCGCGGGCCTCGTGCCGCCTCAGTACTCGATCAGCTCGCCGATATTGGCGACCGCGTACTGGCTGCGAATCGGGTAGTGCACGCCGACGTCGGCCGTGATCGAGATGCAGGAGCGCCGCTCGAACACCATGACGATGTCCGAGCCGCCGAACAGGAAGGACGAGATCATGTCGCCTTTCTGCACGGTCTTGTTGACCAGCGCCTTCTCGACGCGCTCATTGATCAGCGCCACCTGCTCGTCGTAGTCGAGCCCGCTCTTTTCTTTCTTCGTCAGGCGTATGAACTTCTGCGGGCCTTCCGAAGCCGGCGTCGTGAACACGACCGAAGAGACGTAGCCCATGCCCATAGGCAGCACGGCCACCTTGCCGACGGCCGTCTGCAGGACCATCAGGCCGCGGCACTGCACGAACTGGTAGCCCGTCGAGTCCTTGGCGTCGAGGTGCCGCCGCGAGGTTACGGCGTAGGCCAGCGCCGAGTCCTGCTCCGCGCGCTGCTGCTTGTCGAGGATCTCGAGATCCACTTCGAGGTAGGCCTGCCCGGGAATGAACTTCGCTTCCAGGATCCTGCCCGAGGCCGGCGCATGCTGGCGGTGGTAGTCGTAAATGTTAAGGAAGCTGTGCGCCAGGATGCCGCCCTCGAAGTCGCGCGCGTACTTCGAGTCCTTCAAGAGCTCCGTGATCGGCCACTGCACGTGCTTGACCGTGATCGACGGCTCCTGCGGCAGTGGCTCGCCCTTCGGCACCCGCGTCGAGACCGCCCACTGGCCGACGAACGTGGACTCGGCGGGAAACGTGATGACCCGCTCGTTGTCCGGCTGCGCGACAGGGCGCTGCACGTCGATATCCTTGAAGGTCCGACTGAACCATTCGTTGAAGGTCTTGTAACCCTTGATGCCGTCTTCGCCGCCAGCGTAGTCCTGGTAGTTGTATTCCGGGCCGAACTTGTAGCTCTCGAGGCGGGCGGCGGAAGGCTTCGTGTCGAGCCAGGCGCCGAGCTCGACTGCGAAGTCGCGGATCCAGCGCGACAGCGGCGTCAGCGCCTGGCCCCTGACCGGGTCGATAGGGCTCTGCAGTCCCGCGAGCTCCGGTTGGTTGAAGTAATAGTAGAACTGCGTGAGCCGCAGGTAGTCGGTGCGCTCGTGGTAGGTCGTGCCCCGCCACTCCCAGACCCTGAGCTCCGGCACCCACTCGACCAGCCGGTCGAGGAAGTAATAGAACTGGTCGAGCGTGTGGATCGCCTTCAGCTCCGGGATGTCGTAGTGGGCGACCCGCTCGATAGCACTCCCGAACGCGGCCTGGTAGGCGTTGTCGTCAACCAGTTCCTTCAGCCTCTGGTTGATCGGCGCTTTCGGCGAATAGAGTTCGCCTCGGCCGGGCAGCTTGTCCAGGAAGCCGTCTTTCGTTCTTGCCGGGGAATCCGCGTGAGCCTCCGCGAACTGCTGCGCCTGCTTTGCCGACGCGACGCCGGACGGTTGGTGGCTCGTGCGCTTTCGGTTCTGTGTCATCGGGCTTTCCCTTGTCGTTGTTGAACGCGTAACACGAGCCTGCGGCCTGTCCCGGCGCCGTCAGGTTCCCGTATCCTCGCCGAGGTTGGCGAGGCCGAGCCGGACCTGCACGAAGGCGTAGTTCGATGCCTCGCGCAGCGACATCGCGGCGCCGGACTGCCGCGCGGCCGCGAAGGTTTTCGTGCCGAGGCGCTTTTCGAGCGTCTCGACGGCCTCGGGCAGCTGCGGCACGACGCCGCTCGCGTCGATCTTGCCCTCGAAGGAGCCGTACAGCGTGGCCGCGGCGGTGAACTGGCCGAGCCGCGTGAACAGCACGACTAGGCTCGCGCGCCAGGTCGAGACGGACGCGATGTCGGTCGCGTCGCCGAAGGACAGCAGCATGCGCTCAAAACCGTGCAGGGCCTCGAGCGGCTCGCCGCTGCGTGCGTGCACGGCCGCGATGCGCGGACCGACGAAGGTCTCCATCAGCTTCGCGCCGCACTGCCGCGCCACCGCGATGCTGTGCTCGTAGGCTGCCAGTGCTTCCTCCGGTCGCCACTGCTCGAGCGCGGCGCCCTTGCCGCCGTACGCGATCGCGATCGAGAACGGCACGCCGGCCGCATCGACCTTCTCGATGATGTCGTCCACGACCTGCAGCGCTTCTTCCGCGTGGCCGGCGGTGGCCATGATGTAAAGCAGGAACGCGAGCATGAAGCGGTCGTGCTCGTCTGCCGGGTGGCTCGAGCCGGTCTTCAGCAGCTCGATGGCCTCGTCGATGTTGCCGGAGAACAGCGCGACGAAGGCCAGGTCGCCGTAGGCCCAGACGAAGGGATCGAAGCCCTCCTCGCCGAGCAGCGCCACGGCCTCCTCGCCGAAGCGCTTCGCGTCGTCGAAGCGCGAGAACGCCCACGCGCTGCTGGCGCACCAGGTCAGCAGCACGATCAGCCGCCGGTGCCGCGCGGCCCTTCCCAGTTCGACCGCGTCCTCGGCCCAGTTCGCGGCCTCCTCGAGCAGCCGGAAGCGGCCCATGTCGCCGAGGTTGGACGCGATGCGCGACGCGATGTCGGCGTCCGCGTTGTCGATAGCCCAGCGCAGCGCGTTGCGCAGGTTGTTGATCTCGTAATCCAGCCAGCGATAGGCCTCGGCCTCGCGCGGGCTGCGCCAGGTGCGGAAGTTCTCGTCGGATTCGTCGGCATAGCGGCCGGCATGCAGGTGCCGGACCTGCCGCTCCCTGGCCGGATCCTGGGCGAGCCGCTCTGCGGAGAAAGCGCGTATCGTCTCCAGCACGCCGTAGCGCACGCTGTCGTCGGCCTGGTCGACGTACAACAGCGACTTGCGCACCAGCGAATCGAGGATGTCGCAGACGTCGAACTCGTCCACGTCGCCCTCGACGCAGACGGTCTCCGCGGCCTGCAGCGTGAAACCGCCCGCGAAGACCGCGGTGCGTTCCAGCACCGCGGCCTCGCTCCCGGTCAGCAGGTCGAAGGACCACTGCACTGCCTGTTGCAGGGTCTGATGGCGCTCGCGCACGGCCGTCGAGCCCTGCTTCAGCAGGCGAAAGCGCTGCGACAGGCGCTCGTGGATCTGCCGCGGCGCGAGCGAGATGACCCGCGCGGCGGCGAGTTCGATCGCGAGCGGGATGCCGTCCAGTTCGCTGCAGATGGCGGTGATCTCGTCGGTGTGGCGCTGCGGCTCGAAGCCGGGCGACACCGCCCGGGCACGCTCGTTAAACAACTCGGCCGATGGCGAACCGTCGCCGCCTATGCCGAGCGGCGCGACCGCGTAGATCTGTTCGCCGCCGATCGACAGCGCTTCGCGGCTGGTCGCAAGGATGCTGAGCTGCGGGCAGGAGTGCAACAGCGTGTCCGCCAGCGACGCGGCGGACTTTGTCACGTGCTCGCAGTTGTCGAATACCATCAGCATGCGGCGGCCGGCGAGGGCATCGACGAGCGACTCGTCGAGCGTCTTTCCGGCCTGCTGGGTGACGTCGAACACGCCCGCGACCGCCGGCGTCACGGCGGCCGGATCGGTTACGGCGGCGAGGTCGATGAACCAGGTGCCGTCGGGATAGTCGGCGGCCACCGCCAGCGCGGTCTCGATCGACAGCCGCGTCTTGCCCATGCCGCCCATACCGAACAGCGTGATCAGGCGGGACGAGTTTAGCGCGGCCCGCAAATTCTGCAGGTCGTCCTCGCGGCCGATGAGCCGGGTTGTCGGCGCCGGGATGTTGCCCTTGGCCGCGAGGCGTGCGCCCTGCAGCGCCGGTACCGGCGCCGCGCCCTGTTCCGCGACGACGAACACGCGGATCGGCCGCGCGATGTTCTTGACCTCGAATTCGCCCTGGTCGTGGAAGTCCGCCTCCGTGTGCCGGCCGACCGTCGTCTTGACCTCGCTCGAGACCGTCACGCCGCCGGCCGGCGCCAGGCTCTCGAGGCGCGCTGCGATATTGACGCCGTCACCGTAGACAGTGCCGTCTTCTTTTTCGAGGATGTCGCCGACATGCACGCCGATGCGATAGACCATCCGCCGGTCTTCGTCAGTGTCCTCGTTGCGCGCCGCAATCTCCGTCTGCACGGCGAGCGCAGCACAGACCGCACCGGAGGCGGTATCGAAGACCGCGAGCACCGAGTCGCCGGCCATGTCGACGGTGTGACCGCCGTGCGATTCGATAGCGCGGCTGAACAGCGCGCGGCAGGCATCGAGATCTGCGAGCGTCGTGCGCGGGTCGGCGGCCATCAGGCGCGAGTAACCGACGACGTCGGCGGCAAAGATAGCCGCCAGGCGCTGCCTGACGCCGTTGCTGGCGCCGCCCCCCGGTTCGCCGTTCATGTCCACTATCCCCGCATTCTTCTGATATCGGGCAAGCGCCGCCGGGTAAGCGTCGGCACTGCCGTTTCAGGCACATCGGAGTGCCTGCTCAATAATGGCACAAGTACAGCGGCTTATCGAAATGTCACGCGCTGCACGAAAAGCGTGCATGGCCGGCGTGGCGATCGCGTCGACGCATAGGTAGCAGCAGCGCTGTCACTGGCTGTCCGTAACGCCTACACTTGGTCCGGGGATACGCAACGAGGCCGCCGCCATGTCCGGCAACAATAACAAGACGTACGCGATCCATCCCGCTATCGGTGTCGCCCGCATCGGCAACGCGGCGCTCGACATCGGGGACCCCGGTTCGTGGTTCATGGGGCCGGAAGCGCCGCTCCAGGTCGTGAACGAGGGCCAGCCCTACAAGCAGGGTGGCAGGATCAGGAAACAGGCCCAGCGCTTCCGTATCTATGAATACTCAGGCGGCAAACCCGTCCGGGAAATTACGCTGGACGCCGACGACGTCAGCGCGATCGAGTGGACGGTCCGGCTCGGCAACCGCAAGGCCGCGCTCGACATCGACAGCGGAGCGCGCGGCAGCGTGTCGCAGCCCGCGTATCCGCCGAAGAGCTACGGCCCGGCCATGACGCGCAATGCGGGCGTCGCGAACCGCGATGCGCTGTGTATCGACAGCGGGGCGCAGACCGTCGGCAAGCCCGGAAGCCGGGTCGACCTGTCCGGCAAGGTCTCGTTCGGCGCCGGCAGCGAGGCGAAGACCGTACAGGTCGGTCTCGGTACCCTGTACATGGAAACGGGTTCCGGCCGCCTGCTGGTTTTCGGCGGCGACGGCGCTTCGCGCGGTTTGCTGAACGGCGACTTCTCGCCGAACGCGCCGATCAAGACCTACGCGAACAACGACGGCTGGTACGACGACATTTCGGACGGACCGGTCCAGGCGCGCATCACGTTCCGGGACGGCAGCCGCGTCACGCTCGACCAGCCGGAGCAGGCCGCTTGGGTCATCAACGCCGTGCCGCGCTTCGCGCCCGCGATCACGCTGTACACCTCGTTGTACGACGTCGCGATGAGCGCCTTTGCCGGTGACGATCCGCAGCCCGGCAAGCCGTCGTTCGCGAAAGACATCTTCCCGATCCTGCGCGCGGCCTCGCTGCTGCAGTGGGTGTCGAACAAGGCGGCGCGCGGCCACGGCAGCAGTACGAGCCAGTATTACCTCGCCGCCGATCGGCTGAAGCTGCTGTCGGACAACAACCCGGCGCCGGACTCGGACCCGTTCAAGGCACGCAACTACATTTTCGGCTACATTCGCAATCCGTTCGAGGCCGAGCGCAATACGCCGGCAATGCCGCGCCTGCCGACCCAGGTCGTCGACGAGCCGGACAAGAAGCCGCCGTGGGACATCGCGACCGTCACCCGGCTGCAGTACCGCATGCTGGACAAGTGGCGCCAGGGTGACTTCGTCGCCGACGGTGCGCCCGATTACGTGCCGTTCGACCGGCTGCCGGTGGACGAACAGCCGGAGGCGCTCGACCGCGCCGCGCTCGAGGGCACCGCCGGCACGCCGTTCTACCCGGGCATCGAGTCCTGGCGCATCATGCGCAACCAGCAACTCTACGCGGCACCGCTGCGGATCCGCGCCGGCACCCTCCCCGGCGACCTGTGCATGGGCAACGCGCTGCCCTGGCAGGCCGACTACCTCGACTGCAACGACGCCTGGTGGCCGGCCCAGCGCCCGAACTACGTGACGCGCGACGGTAAACCGCTACAGTCCTGGGAGCCCGTGGACTGGGATGCCGGCGGCGAGAGTCCGCACTATAACGAAATGGTGCAGCACTGGTCGGAACTCGGCTTTGTCATCAGCCGCGACAACGGTGCCTCGTACGAGGAGACCGAGCGCAACCTCGAGGCGCCGTCCGGATGACGCCGGACGCGCTGGTGGTCGGTGCCGGGCCCGCGGGCCTGGCGGCGGCTATCGGCCTCGCCGACTGGTGCCGGTCGGTGACCGTCATCGATGCCGGCAAGCGCGGGCGCCTGCGCCAGGCCGGCGAGCACGTGCCCCCGCCTGCCGTGGCGAGCATGGCCGCCGAGGGCTTCGCCGCGCTGCTCGAGGACCCGCGCCACGGCGAGAGCTCCGGGGTCAGCTCGCTGTGGGGTGACGAGGTCACCGCGCACAAGGAGTACTTCCGGTCGCTGCCGGGGAGGGGCGTCAACCTGCGGCGCGAGATATTCGACGACGCGCTGTCCCGCGCGGCCTCCCGCGCCGGCGTCTCGCTGCGTTTCTGCACCCGACTGCTCGATCTCGAGCCGCGGCAGGACGGCTTCCGCGCGACGCTGCGCGGCGATCGCGACCGGGTCAGCATGGACGCGCGCATCGTCGTGGATGCCAGCGGTCGCCGGGCCGTCGCGGCCCGCAGGCTCGGCGCCGGCGCGCAGCGTTTCGACCGGCTGGTCGGCGTCACCGCCTGCCTGCAGCCGGCGGCGGCCGGCGCCGAGCCGGGCCGCGTCTACATCGAATCGATGCCGGACGGCTGGTGGTACGCGGTGCGGCTGCCGGGTGCCGCCTGCGTGCTGAGTTACATGACCGACGCCGACGTGCTGCAGCGCCACCCCGGCGGCGCGCGCGGGCTGTGGCGCGAGCGCCTGTACGCTAGCCGACTGCTCGCGCCGTTCGCCGGCAGCGAGCCCGACGCGGCACGGCTGCAGGTGTTCGACGCGGCGACGCAGTGCGTGGAACCGCTGGCCGCGCCGGGCTTCGTCGCCGTCGGCGACGCCGCAACGGCATTCGATCCGCTGTCGTCGCAGGGAATTTCGAAGGCGCTGTGCGACGGGCACCGCGCCGCGCTGGCGCTGGCGCGCGAGGCACGGGGCGAGACCGGCGCCGTTGCGCGGCACGCGCGGCAGCGCCTGCGCGAATTCGGCGACTACCTCGGCAGGCGCCGGGACTATTACCGCGCCGAGCGGCGCTGGCAGGACTCGGGGTTCTGGCGCGCGCGCCAGGTATTGACGGGCGAACGGACGGGCTGAAAGGAAACGTGACGATGCACAAGCTGACAATGACGATCGCAGGCGTGGCACTGGTCCTGGCCGCGTGTTCGCAACCCGCCGGGACAGGGGCGTGCGCCGATGGTTCGCCGGCCGCCACGCCTACCTTGCCGGCGACGTCGAGCACTGCCTGTCCGACGACCCCGACGCCGCCGGGCGAGGATCACTGGGCCGTGTTCGTGGCGAAGACCGGGGAGGCGCTCGGCACGTTCAACGACATCACCGTCTGGGGCGACGGCATGCCGGAAGGCGGCTGGGTGCCGGTGAACGGCAAGTTTGTCCCGGTGACCGTCAACGACAGCACGCCCGCGAACTACCGGCACAACATGCGCTCGGACCGGCCGATGGTCCTGCCCACGCAGATCGAGGCGGCCACGGGCGGCGACGGCCAGTCGAACCCGTACACGGTCGTCGGCCGGCAGCCGGGCAGCAACCCGGAAGTGCAGTGGACCTTCCTCGTGCGCCAGTACTCGATGAAGGAGATTACCGACCCGCGGCTGCCGTACTCGCCGGACATGGCGGTCATCGGCCACCACCCGCGCACCGGCGCGACCGCCTACCTGCAGTACTTCGACAACGGCAAGGAGAAGTCGTCGAAGGTTGTCGTGTCGCCGTTCAGCGCGGGCGGCAAGGAATTCTGGTCGGACATCAAGACGATCAAGGAAGACTTCCAGTGCGAGCGCTGCCACTCGTCGGATGCATTCATCCACACGCCGTGGATCGACCAGGTACGCGTGGACCGGGTGTCCTGGGAGGGCTACGCGCAGCCGATGGTGCCGTCCAATCCGCTCGGGCCGTTTTTCTTCGTCGACGCCGGCCCGGGCGAATACTTCGAGCCGTGGAACTGCAACCTGTACCACCTCGACGACCCGCAGAACGCCTGCACCGAGTGCCACCGGGTGTCGCCTTACAACATGCTAGGCATGAATTCCTACGCGACCCGCTACGCCGGCCTGACGCTGGGCCAGGAACTGACGACCGCGATCGCGTCCGACGGCTGGCAGACGGACCAGTACCACAAGCTGCCGTGGATGCCGCCGCTGGTGCTGCAGGACTTCTACGCAGGGCAGCAGGTGCAGGATGCGACCTGGAACCAGGACTACCTCGCGAGTGCCGCGGAGATCAACTTGCTTGAGGTCGAGTACTCGAAGTGGATGATCGACGGCAGCGCCCGGCCGGAGCCGGCCAACCCGAAGCTGAAGCGCGTCCCACGGCCCCCGAAGGAGCACGAGTCGATCATGGTCGACCGCCCGCAGCAGGACAGCGTGCCGGCAGGGCAGTCGCTGGTCGTGCTCGACTCGCGGATGCGCGCGAACACGGACGGCGACCTGTACCAGTGGCGCTTCGTCGCGAAGGCCGCGGACGACAGCCCGGTGCACGCCGCGCCAATGGTCCTGCGCCGCAAGCCCGGCGACGGCAGCACGATCGAGCTCGACGTGGTCTTCGTCGGCGCGCCGCGCGCGCAGGACAGCGCGGATGACTGGATGCCCGTCAACACGAACCAGATGATCCAGCAGGTGCAGCTCGGCGACTACTTCGGCCTGCTGCTGACGAACAGCGGCGACGCGAGCGCGCCGGGGCTCGTGCCTTACAGCGACGACGACTGGGCGGAGATCACGGCACCGGACGGCACGACGCGCTACCCGTACGGCTACGTCACCTACACGCTCGGCAGCGCGAGCCCGCCGGCGGCAGGCGACACGCTGACCTTCACCGAAGCGCCGGCCTATCGCACCTACTCGTTCGAATTGCAGAACCGGCTCTGATCCGGCAACGCCTCCGGCGGCGCCACCAGCGGTAACAGCCGGCGCGCCCACTCGGCGTAGGCCGGCGGTCCCGGGTGGATGCCGTCACGAGCGAGCAGCTGCGAGTCGCCGGCCCACTCGAGATCGAAGTAGGCCAACGCCGGGTCGGCCGCCGCCGTCTGCTCGAGTTCGCGGGTCAGTTCCAGCGCCCGCTGCCCGAGGTGCCGGCGCAGCGGCTGCGGCAGGGTCAGGCAGCGGTGGATCGGCGGCAGTCCGCAGACGACGATGCGCCGCGCGCCGCAGCGGGTCTTCAGCGTCTGGATCAGGGCGGGCCGCACCTTCTCCCAGCGGCGCCGGGGCGTCTGGCCGATGATGTCGTTGGCACCGACCGAGAGCACGGCGACGTCGACAGCGAGCGGCGGCAGCGCCTCGAGCGCAAGCAGCATGTCGGCCGAGCGGTGACCGCTCGTTGCAACAACCCGCCAGTCGACCCGGCGGGTCGCGACGAGCAGCGGTAGCAGCTGGCCGATGAGCGTCTGCTGCCAGGTGTCGGCGCCAACCCCGGCGATGGCGGAATCGCCCGCCAGCAGCAGCGACAGCGGCGGACCTTCGCCAGAGTGGCCGGCCGTGTCACCCGGCGGCGTGAGCAGGTGCGGCGTGTGCCAGCGCAGCCACAGTCCCTCGGGCACGATCACCGGCCCGAGCAGCAGCGTGCGCAGCGCGTAATGCAGGGCCACCGCAGGAGCTACGCGGGCTGCCGCGCCGCCAGGCGGAACGCCCAGGCCGCGAATGCGCAGGGCAAGACCACGCCGAGCCAGGTCAACGCGACCGGCACGGGCCAGTCGCCGACGACGAGCGGGATGTCGTTCAGCGCGCGGTAAAGGTGAAAGAGCGCCACCAGCGTGAACAGGCAGCCGCTCGCGATGCAGTAGGTCCTCGCATTCATCGGCATCAACCCCGTCGTGGCGTCGGCGCCGCGCGAGCAGGCACCCGTGGACGACCAGCAGCTTCGGCTCGCGGCACAGCCACGCGACGGTCGGCTAGCCTGCCGTCGCGCCGGGCTGTGCTGGTAATTTTAGCAGCGCGTGCCGGGTCCGGGTGCGACAGGTCTCGGGACCGGTTGACCTGTTGTCAGCGGCGCGCCTGCCGGCACATCGCCGGCGTGACCGTGATCGTCATGACCTCGCGGCCGTCGCGGCCGCGGTACTCGTAGCTCAGCGTCACGTCGTTTTCGATGTACAGCGCCATGTTCGGGCTGCAGCTCGACGCGAGTTCGCGCGGCGCCTGTCGTTTTTTCAGGAGCGCCGCGTCGACCTGGGCGGCGTCGTAGTTGACCAGCGTGTAGTGGTAACGCAGGCGCCGGTTGCCGCCGGAGACTTTCTCCCAGCGGATGTCGTTGTCGAGCATGCGCGGCAGGCGACTGTTCACGTCGCGGATTGAATCTTTCAGCGCCTTCTCGAACTCGGCGGCGGGCAGCTTTTCGGCAGCCGCCGGAAAGGCGAGCAGGGCGCCGAGCAGGAGTGGGAGTGTGCGGATCATGGGTATTCCTCCGCGGACTGCCTCGGCCCGATCTGGCCGCCGTGCGATCCGACCTCCCTTGGACTGCGGCGGGGTGCCGGCAGTTCGGCGGGACCACGAAAAAATCATGTCAGGAGGATCGCCGGCGCAGCTCCGGCTGTGCGACCGGGTCGCCGCGCCGCGGGCCTGTGCGATACTCCCCGATCCCGGTGACGGCGCTAGAGCCCGCCGGCTCCGACGACCGCAACGGGACCTCGCATGACGACAGACCAGGCCATCCTGTTCACGCTGCTCGGCTTCGTCTTCGTGTTCCTGGTCTGGGGACGCTGGCGCTACGACCTGGTCGCGTTCACGGCCCTGCTCGTGGCCGTGCTCGCCGGCGTCGTGCCGGTCGACAACGCGTTCGCCGGCTTCGGCCACCCGGCCACGATCATCATCGCGTTCGTGCTCGTGGTGAGTCGCGGCTTGCTGAACTCCGGGGCCGTCGAGCTGGTCGCGCGGCTGGTCATCGACTCGTCGCGGCGCCTCGGGACCCATATCACCGTGATGTCCTCGATCGCGGCCGCGCTGTCCGCGCTGATGAACAACGTGGCCGCGCTCGCGCTGCTGATGCCGGTCGAGATGCAGGCCGCGGCGAAAGCGAAGCGCAGCCCGGCACTGTCGCTGATGCCGCTGTCCTTCGCGTCTATCCTCGGCGGCATGATCACGCTGATCGGCACGCCGCCGAACATCGTGATCGCCGAGTACCGCGGCGACGCGCTCGGCGAACCCTACCGCATGTTCGATTTCGCGCCGGTCGGGCTGGCCTGCGCGACGGTCGGGGTCGCCTACCTGGCGCTGGTCGGCTGGCGCCTGATCCCGAAGCACGCGCAGGGCTCGCCGACGACGAAGGACTTCTTCGACCTCGAGAACTACATTGCCGAGGTCCGGGTCAAAGACGACTCGCGCATCATCGGCCGCAGGGTCAGCGACCTCGACGAGGACGCCGAGAAGAGCGACGTCGAGATCATCGGGCTGGTCCGCCGCGGCCAGCGCATGCCCGGGCTCGCCCGCCGCGTCGAGATACGCGCCGGCGATATTCTCGTTGTCGAGGCGGGCCCCGAGGCGATCGAGGACCTGCTCGGCAACCTGGGCCTCGACTACGTCGGCACCGGCGTCGCCGCGCTTAAGGACGAAGACCTCGTGCTGCAGGAGGCCGTGGTCGCGGAGAACTCGCCGCTGGCCGGGCGCACCGCGGCACAGCAGCGGCTCCTGTACCGCTACGGCGTCGCGCTGGTCGGCGTGTCCCGGCAGGGTCGCCGCTTCCGCGACAACGTTCGCAAGCTGGAGATACGGCCCGGCGACGTGTTGCTGCTGCTCGGCGGCGAGGAGCGCATGAGCGACGTCGTCGGCCGCCTCGGTTTCCTGCCGCTCGCCGACCGCGGGCAACGCGTGATCCAGCGCGACAAGGCCGGGCTCGCGATCGGGCTGTTCGCGCTCGCCATCGGCGCGGCCAGCATCGGGCTCGTCTACCTGCCGGTCGCACTCGGCGCCGTCGCCGCTGCCTACGTCGCGTTCAACATCGTGCCGATACGCAGCGTGTACGAGTCGATCGAGTGGCCGGTCATCGTGCTGCTGGGTTCGATGATTCCGATCGGCATCGCGCTGGAGACGACCGGCGGCACCGGCCTGATCGTCGACGGCATCGTCAGCGTCGCGGCGGACCTGTCGCCGGTCGCGATCCTGACGCTGCTGATGATCGTGACGATGACCCTGTCCGACGTCATGAACAACACGGCCACCGCCGTGATCGCCGCGCCGATTGCGGTCGAGACCGCCAATCGCTTCGGCGTGAACCCGGACGCGTTCCTGATGGCCGTCGCCGTGGCTGCGTCCTGCGCGTTCCTGACCCCGATCGGCCACAAGAACAACACCCTGGTCATGGGCCCGGGCGGCTACCACTTCGGCGACTACTGGCGCATGGGGCTGCCGCTCGAGATCATCATCATCGCGGTCGGCGTGCCGATGATCCTGCTGGTCTGGCCGCTGTAGGCCCCGCGCGGCCTGCGCTGCCGCGGAAAACGGTACCCGGGGCGGTCGCACTTACAACCGGAAACAATTGCCGGGCTCACTCGCGGCCGCCACACTTGTATAAAGAACTTTGACAGACGGGGTCCCGATGAAGCTCATCGCACGCCTGTTGCCCGTGTTCCTCGCCGTCGCGCTGCCGGCCGCCGCGCAGCGCGCGGACGCGCCGCCCGTGGTCGTGGCGAACGCCGGCGAACAGCCGATCGTGCGCATCGTGCGGGTCAGCGGCACGGTTACCTCGCCGCGTTCGGCGGTGCTGTCGCCGTCGATCGGCGGGCTCGTCGCCGCGATGCGCGTGGACGCCGGCGACCGTGTCGAGGCCGGCGACGTCGTCGTGCGGCTGGACCCGGAGCTCGAGAGCCTGGCGCTGGAGCGTGCCGAAGCCGGGCTCGAAGAAGCCCGCGCGGCGCTCGAAGATTCGACGCGGCGCCTCGCGGAGGCCGAGCGCGTCGGGCGCATCAATGCCATCCCCGAAACCCAGATACGCAGCCTGCGCGCCGAGGTGCGGCAGGACGAGGCGGCGCTCGCGGCGAGCGAGGCGGCGGTCCGGCAGCAGCGCGCGGTCGTGCGCCGGCACGACGTCGTCGCGCCCTTCGCGGGCGTGATCAGCCGCCGGCTCGCCGACGTCGGCGAATGGGTCAGCCCGGGCAACGGCCTGGTCGAGCTGGTCGACGTCGGCAACCTGCGCTTCGACTTCCGCGTACCGCAGGAGCATTACGCGGCCCTGTCTACGGACACCCGCGTGGAGCTCGGGTCCGACGCATCGCCGGGTTTCTCCGCCGACGGGCGCATCGCCGCTATCGTCCCGGTCAAGGATCCGACGGCCCGCACCTTCCTGCTGCGCGTCATCGCGGACGCGCCGGATTCGCGTGCGATCACGCCCGGCATGTCCGCCCGCGCCGCGCTGCACATCGACGAGCAGCGCCGCGGCGTGGTGGTGCCGCGCGACGCGCTGCTGCGCTACCCGGACGGTCGCGAGGTCGTCTGGGTCGTGCAGCGCGACACCGAGCTGCCGCGCGTCAGCGAGCGCATCGTCGAGAGCGGTCTGCAGTTCGACGGCTTCGTCGAGATCCGCTCCGGGCTCGAGGCCGGTGCGACCGTCGTCACGCGCGGCAACGAAGCGCTGCAGGACGGCCAGGCCGTGACCGTGCAGGGCGGTTGAGGGCGGCGCGATGTTCGACGCGATAGTCCGCAACGGCATCCTGATGGCGGTCGGCACGCTGATCGTCGTCGTGCTCGGCATGCTGGCTGCGTTCCGCATCCCGGTGCAGATGATCCCGGACCTCGAAGTACGCACGATCTCCGTGCAGACGGCCTGGCCGGGCGCTACCCCGCAGGACATCGAGAAGGAAATCCTGATCGAGCAGGAAGAATACCTGCGCACGGTGCCGAACCTGCGGCGACTGGAAGCGAGTGCCTCCAGCGGTCGCGCCACGATCGAGCTGGACTTCCCGTTCGGCGTGGACATCACGGAGACGCTGATCCGCGTCAACAATGCGCTGAACCAGGTCCCGTCCTACCCGGTCAACGTCGACGAGCCGCGCGTCTACGCGAGCTCGTTCTCGGCGAACTCGTTCATGTACTTCGCGCTGTCGCCGCTGCAGGGCAATCCGCGCGGGCTCGATATGGACATGATGCGCGATTTCGTCGAGGACAACGTGCGCACGCAGATGACCAGCGTGCCGGGCGTGTCCGAGGTCAACGTCTGGGGCGGCGCCGAGCGACAGGTGCGCATCGTGCTCGACCCCGCGCGCCTCGCTGACCGGCAGCTGACCGTGGGCGACGTCCGCGACGCCGTGCGCGCGCGCAACCAGGACGTCTCCGGCGGCGAGATCGAGAGCGGCAAGCGCCGCTACCTGCTGCGCACGGTCGGCCGCTTCGACGACGTGGACGCGCTGCGCGAACTGATCATCGAGCGCCGCGGCGATACCGTCATTCGCCTGGAAGACGTTGCGCGCGTCGACTTCGACCACTTCGAGGTCCGCAACCTGTCGTTCAAGGACGGCGAGCCGATGATGATGCTGGCCGTCAGCCGGGAGAGCGGCTCGAACGTCATCGACATCAAGTACGCGATGCTCGAGCGGGTCGCGAAGATCAACCGCGAGCTGCTCGAGCCCGCGGGCATGCAGCTGTCGCTGACCGCCGAGGACGCCGGCTACGTCGAGGCCTCGATCAGGAATGTCTGGATCAACCTCGGGCTCGGCGCCGTGTTCGCGACGCTGGTCATGTACCTGTTCCTTCGCTCGGGGCGGGCGACGGCCGTCGGCGTAATCGGCATCCCGATCTGCACGATCGCCGCTTTCATCGGCCTGTTGGCCACCGGGCGGACGATCAACGTGATCTCGCTCGCCGGCATCGCGTTCGCGATCGGCATGACGCTCGACAACAGTATCGTCGTGATCGAGAGCATCGACCTCGAACGGCGGCGCGGTCGCGACCGGCTACGGGCCGCGATCGCGGGCGTGCAGAACGTCTGGCCGGCCGTGCTGGCCTCGACGTTGACGACGATCCTCGTGTTCACGCCCGTGCTGTTCATCCAGGAGGAAGCCGGCCAGCTGTACTCCGACATCGCGATCGCCATCGCCGCGTCGATTCTCGCTTCGATGCTGGTCGCCATCACGCTGATCCCGACCGCGAGCGCCCGGCTGTCGTTCGGCAGCGGCCACGAGCCCTCGGCGCGGGTGCAGGCGCTGCGGCAGCGGTTGCTGGATGGCGTCGACGGGCTGATCGCGACGCCGAGGCGGCGCGGCGCGACCATCGCGGCGACCGTGCTCGGCAGCGCCGCGATCATCCTGTTCCTGACGCCGCCGGCCGAGTACCTGCCCGAGGGCGAGGAGCCTAAGACCTTCGCCTCGATGAACGCGCCGCCGGGCTACAACCTCGAGACGATGGCGGCGATCGGCGCCGAGGTGCAGGACTATTTCCTGCCCTTCGTCGGCGACGACCCGGAGCGTTTCGCGCGCGGCGAGACGCCGGTGCCGGCTATGAAGTATATGAACCTGAGCATCGACCCGAACGGCCTGCGTATCATCTCCGAGACCGTGGACCCGGCGCACATCGACGCGCTGATGGACGCGCTGACGGCAAAGTACGAAAGCTACCCGGGCATGCGCGCATTCGCGGCCCGCGGCTCGATCATCACGAGCAACGACGGCGGCACCCGCAGCATCAACCTCGACCTCTCAGGGCCGGATCTCGCGGTCATCTACGACACGGCGCTCGCCGCCTATCGCCGCGCGCTGGAGGTATTCGACAATCCGCGCATCCAGTCGAGCCCGTCGTCACTGTCGCTCGCCCAGCCGCTGGTCGAGGTGCGCCCGGACTGGGACCGCGCCGCGGAGCTCGGCATGAGTGCGGGCGACGTCGGCTACACGGTGGCGGCGCTCACCGACGGCGCGTTCGTCGACGAGTTCTTCCAGGCCGACGACAAGATCGACATCTACCTGTTCGGCAGCGATGCCGGGCAGGCGAACCTCGACCGGCTGGGCGAGGTGCCGGTCTACACGCCGCAGGGCGCGGTGCTGCCGCTGTCGTCGCTCGCGACCATCCGCGAGACCGTCGACACCAGTACCGTGCGCCGTATCGACGGCCAGCGCACGGTGACGCTGAACATCATCCCGCCGGAGTCCGTGCCGCTGGAGCAGGGCGTCGAGATGGTGCAGAACGACGTGATCGGCTACCTGCGTGCGAACGGACAGCTGCCGCTGTCCGTCAGCGTCGACCTGTCCGGCGCGAGCGACCAGCTGGACGCGACCAAGGCCGCCCTCGCGGCCAACTACCCGGTGGCGCTGCTCATCGTCTACCTGCTGCTCGTGGCGATCTTCCGCCACTGGGGTTACCCGCTCCTGATCATGACGACGATCCCGCTCGGCATCGCCGGCGGCATCGTCGGCCTCGCGCTGATCAACGGCGTCGGCAGCCTGCTGCCGCTGGTCGGGCTCGATGCGCTGCACCAGCCGTTCGACATGATCTCGATGCTCGGTTTCCTGATCCTGATGGGCACCGTCGTCAACAACCCGATCCTGATCGTGGACCGCGCGATGCGCCGTATCCGCGAGGAGGCCGTGACGGCGCGCGAGGCCGTGCGCGAAGCGGTCGCGGTGCGCCTGCGGCCGATCGCGATGTCGACGCTGACGACGATCTGCGGCCTGTCGCCGCTCGTTTTTATGCCGGGCGCGGGCACCGAGCTCTACCGCGGCGTCGGCGCCATCGTGCTGTTCGGCATCATCGGCGCGGCAATCGTCTCCCTGACGATGCTGCCGGCGCTGACGGTTACGACGCTGGAGTGGCGCGAGCGCCGCGCGCTCGGCGCGACGCCGGGTGCCGCGACTCCCTGAGCCGACGGCATGCGGCCGCCACGCTGTCCGCGCCGCCGCCTGCTGCGCCCGCGTTCGCTACTGGTCCCCGTCGAGGATGCCGTCGAGGTCGCGGTCGATGCCGATACGCGTGCCGGAGCCCCAGGGCGCGCAGGTAAAGGTCAGGTAGTCCCCGGGCCCGGCGAGCTGGGCCTCCAGCGCCGCCCGGTCCGCGGCGGGCTGGGTGGCCCGGTCGGCGACGAACAGGCCGTCGCGGCCCATCGCGAAGCCGCGCGCGACCCCGGCCAGCACGCCGCTCGCGACGAGGTCGCACTCCGGGAGCGGTGACTCCACCTGCCCGCGGGCGACCAGCAGGTCGAGGCGCGCGGCGGCCGCGTCGCGGTTGCTGCTGGTCAGCGTCAGCTGCTGGCCGAGAACCGGCGGCGATTCCGTCGGGAACGCGTACAGGAACGCGCGCAGCGCGAGCAGGTCGGCCTGCGGCATGCCGAGGTCGGCGATGATGAAGTTCGAACTGGTGGCGCCGTTGTGGTTGAAGGAAAAGCCGCGCACCTGCGGCCCGGTCGCCGGCGCGACGTCGAAGCCCCAGCCGAACATGCCGACCTTCTGGTACTGGTCGCGGAAGTGGGGGATCTTGAAGTTCTGCTCGCCCGGCTGCGAGTTGTTCGCGCTGAGGCCGAGCGTGCCGAAGGTGCCGGCGGCCGGGTCGAGCGGGTGGCACTGGGCGCAGACTTCGCGCACGCCCGTCTGGACGCGCACGACGCCTTCGTTGTAGAGCCGCTCGCCGTCCAGCTCGATGCCGGCGAGGCTGTTGTCGAGCCGCCGCACCGGGTTCGGCGGGTAGTTCAGTCGCATCGCGAAGTCGGTGAAGGCCTGCATGTCGGCGTCGTCCAGTTCGCGACCGAGGCCGGCGAGCACGTCGAAGGCCTCGTTGAACTCCTTGAAGGCCGCTTCCTCCAGCGTCTCGCCACCGACGCGGACGGCGCCCGTTCGGTCGCCTCGCCAGTGCATCGGCCCGTGGTTCGTCAGCCCCCGCATCGACTGCGTGACCATAGGTCCCTTCATCGGGTGAAACTCGTGCGGCCGCGCAGCGGGCGAGATCGGGATAAACACGTTCGGGATCGGCGCGACCGCGGCGTCCGGAACGCCGAGGTCCCAGGCGAGCCCGTCGGTGTCGCCGAACACGTGGCAGCTCGCGCAGGAGTCGTTGCCATTACCGGACGTGAGCCGCGCGTCGTACAGGAAGGGGCGGCCGTCGACGATGGCCGGCGGTTCAGGGTTGAACATCGTGACGTGCGCGATCTCGTCGCGGGTGTCGAGATCGATCGTCGAGATGCCGTTGTCGAAGCGGGTCAGCACGTAGGCGCGGCCGGCGGCTTCGTCGAGCACGATGCCGGAAGGTCCGCCGGCCGACAGCTCGATCTGCGCGGCGGCCTCCGGGAAGAAGCTGTCGTCGGCGAGTTCGCCGGTGTCGAACACGCCGACCTTCTGCGAGCCGAAGGCCGTCACGTACAGCGTCGTCGCGTCGCTCGTGAGCGCCATGCCGAGCAGGTTGGCGAGGCTCAGCTCGCGCTCGGCCGCGGAGCCGGTCGGCACGCCGAAGTCGATGTGCTTGTTGACCGGGCGCGGACGGACGTCCTGGCCGGCGCCGATGACCGTGACCTGGTGGTCGACCAGGTGGCCGCGCACGGAGTCGTTGCCGCGCGCCGTCGAACCCGCGAAGCGCACGTGGTTGCGCGAATTCATGTTCGACACGTACAGCGTGTCGTCGATTGGGCTCGCAACGATGTTGAAGATGATCGTGCCGACGCCGCTGACCCGGCGGCTTATCGTCAGCGCCTGCGCGTCGATCTCGAAGATGTCGTAGTCCGGCAGCGAGAAGGGCACGAAGGCGTCGCGGGCGATACCGTCGGCGTCGCGCCAGGCACCGCCGTCGAACTGCAGGATCAAGCCGGAGTCGGGCGCCTCGACGCCGTCGGCGCTGGTCGTCGGCTGGCTCTTCGCGAAGTTGTTCGGCGCAATCGAGGTCGTGCGATTGCCGGACAGGAAGACGCCGGCATAGACGCGCAGTCCGTCCGCCGAGGCCGCCAGCGGGCGCGGCCGGTCGCCGAACAGCGTTACGATCGCCTCGGCGCTGCCGCCCGGCGTGTCGTCCAGCGCCGTCGAGTCGAAGACCCAGACGTCGGCCCGGCCGATACCCGGCGTGCTGAACGCCGGGTCCACCGGGCTGTTCTGGCCGCGATGCGCGGTCGTGACGAACGCGCGCTCCCGGTCGGCCCCGGCGAACACGATGTCACGCGGTTCGTCCCCGACCCAGAGCGTCTGCACGACATGAGGCACGACGGCGTTCACGTCCACGATGCTGACGCTGTCGGAGAGATGGTTGACGACCCAGGCGCGGCCGTCCGGTGCCAGCGCGACCGCGACCGGTTCGAGACCGACGCGGACGGAGCCCAGGGACTGCAACTCGTTGCCGACGGCGAAAATCTCGAGCCGGTTGTCCGGCGTGTTCACCGCGTACAAACGCTGTCCGTCCGCGGACAGGGCCAGCGGCCGCACCTGCCCGGACTCGAAGGCAACGAAGCTTTGCGGACTGACGCCCGGGCGGGGGCCGGGCAGGGCATTACCGGTCGGGGGCACCGGCGGTGGCGGCGGCAGCGCGGCAGGCGGCGGACTGCTGCCGCCGCCGGAGCTGCCGCCGCAGGCGGCGAGCAGGCCGAGGCAAATCGTAGCTGCCCACGCCCGGACTGCGCTCATCGAATCCCCCTGCGGCTCTCCCTCGTGGATTGGGACCGCGTTCGTCGCCGTAGATTCCGGCTGAATCGGGGGCTCGTTCGCTTCCCTGGCGGACGGCGAGGTCGGTACTACTCCGCCATCACCGCATCCAGCACCGCCGGGTCGCGCCAGCGGCCGCCGGCGAGTCGGTACGTGTAGACGGCGGCGATCGCGAGCACCAGCACGACGAACGCCAGCCAGGACACCCGCGGCCCGAACTCGAACACGCGGATGATGAAAAACTGCGCGACCAGCATTGCCCAGTGCAGCGAGACCGACGCGACCATCAGCCAGCGCGTATCGCCCGCCCCGCGCAGTATGCCGCCGCAGACCAGCAGCACCGCGTCGGCCATGACGTAGCTCGACAGGCCGATCATCATGAATGCGGACAGTTCGCGGATCGCCGTGAAGTCGCCGGTCGGCGGCGCGAACACCTCGACCAGGGGATACCGGAAGGTGATGTAAAGCACGGCGAGCACGATGGAGTAGCCAAGGCCGAGCGCGAACGCCGCGGTCATGACCTCGTTGGTGCGCGCCATGTCGCGTGCGCCGACGAAGCGGCCGATCAGGCTGATGATGCCGAGGTGCAGTCCGATCATGGGGATGAACGACAGCACGTCCCAGTTGAAGACGATCGCGGCGGACGCACCCTCGGTGACGCCGTAAGACTGGAACATCAGCAGGAACAGGTTGAAAGCGGCGACGTTCAGGAATAGTTCCAGCCCGGACGGGAAGCCGAGCCGCCAGTAGCGCCTGAGAATCTTCGTGTCCAGCACGAAAGAGTCGAGCACGCTGAAGCGCAGCCGGTGCTCGCGGCGCAGGTAGAAGAACACGAACAGCAGGAACGCGAGCAGCGTCGCGATGACGGTCGAGATGCCCGCGCCGACGATACCGAGCGTCGGCAGCCCGAGCTTGCCGAACACCATGACGTAGCACAGCGGCACGTTGACCAGCAGCCCGAACACGTCGCAGATCATGACGACGTGGGTGCGGCCGATGCCTGCGAAATAGGACGCGATGCAGACCTTCGCAAGCGTCACGAGCACGCCGGCCATCAGGATCAGGTAGTAGGTGCGCTCGAGCTCGACCTGGCGCGCCTCGTGGCCCATGGTCTCGAAGATGCCCGCGACGAGGAACGTGATCAGCGTCAGCGCCGGCGCGCTGATCAGCGTCATGACGAGACCCTGGGTGACGACCTTCGGGCACTTCGCAGGCTCGCCCGCCCCGAGGTACTGTGCGGCCATCGCGTTCCCGTAGGCGATGACGCCGAGGAAGAAACAGAACGAGAAGAACGACGCGACGCCGCCGCCGAGCGCGGCGGCCATGTGCACCGGGTCGATCTGCGACATGAAGTAGCGGTCCGTGAAGATCATCACGGCGAAGGTGCCCTGCGAGACGACCATCGGCAGCGCGATGCGCAACAACTCGGCGAGCGTGCGGCGGCTGAAGTTGTCCCGCAGCAGCGACGGCAGTCCCTGCCCGCTCACGACCGACCGGTCCCGCTCAGGCCCGTCGCGCGCGGCGCAGGCCTACCAGGACCGCGTCCAGCAGGTCGAGCCAGGCCATGAGCCGGATGCGCCGGATGACCGGGCCGCGGATGCGCCGCTTCGACACCGTGTGCGCGTGCGCATCGAGCTTGCCGAAGGCCTCGGCGCAGGCCGCGGCGCGGGTCTCGAGTTCGCCCGGCCCGACGAGCTCGTCGAAGAAACCGGCGGCGAGCGCGCCGTCGACGTCGAAGTACTCGGCCAGCGTCACGGCGCGCTGGTACGCGGCAGGGACAAGCCGCTGCTTCAGCGTCGCGGCGGCGACCCGCGGCATCGTCATGCCGATCGCCACCTCGTTCGCAGCGATGCGGAAGTCACCGCGCGTGCCGATCACGTAGTCGGAAGCAAGCATCAGGAACACGCCCATCGCCAGCGAGTGCCCGTTGCAGGCCGCGATGACCGGCTGCGGGTGGGCCATGACGCGCGCGGTCAGCAGGTAGCCCAGTCGCAGCATGCCGAGCGCATCCACGCCTCCGCGCTGCATGACCTTGAGGTCGAAGCCGGCCGAGAACACCGACTCGCGGCCGGTCAGGACCACGATCGCGCGGTCCGCGGCGGCGCGGTCGAGGGCCGCGTAAATGCCGCGCAGGACCGCGGGCGACAGCGCGTTGCGCTTGCCGTCGTCGATCCTGACGGTGGCTACCTGCTCGTGCAGTTCGTAGCTGACGGGGTCGTTGCTCACGGCTGGCTTGGCTCCGGGTGAGGCGTGGCGCGGGCAAGGGCGTTGCCGGTCTCCGGGTGTTAGCATGGCCACGAGTCGTGACCGGGGAGGCCGGTATGCCCGAGATTACCGCGACAGGCTGGTTGCATACAGTCATGGGTGCGATCGCGCTGATCAGCGGTGCGGTCACGCTGTACCGTCACCGGGAAATTACGCTCGCCACGCGGTCCGGGCGGCTGTACCTCGGCGCGACGCTGATCACGGCCGTGACCGCGCTGATGATCTTCCAGCGCGGTACGTTCGGGCCGGGGCACGCCCTCGCGGTACTGACGCTGCTGGCGCTCGCCACGGGCCTCGTTGCCGAGACGCTGAAACCGGTCGGCGCGCTGTCCCGCTACCTGCAGGCGCTGGCCTACTCGTCAACGCTGCTGTTCCACAGCATCCCGGCCGTCACCGACGGCCTGTTGCGCCTGCCGGTCGGCGACCCGGTGCTCGACTCCATCGACGACCCGGTGCTGAAGATTTGCTACCTCGTTCTGCTCGCGCTGTTCCTGGTCGGCGCGACGCTGCAGCTGCGCTACATACACCGAGCCCGCGCCCGCGCCGGCGGCTGAACCGGCGCGGACGCGACGCAGCACAGGTCAGCGCAACCCGCGCAGGTACTCGTCGAGCGTGCGCACGCCCCAGCCGGAGTAGCCCATGGGGATCGTCGGCCGGTCCTCGGCCATGTAATCGACACCGGCGATGTCGAGGTGCGCCCAGGGCTGCTCCTCACTGACGAACGATCCGATGAAGGCCGCGCCGACGCTGGCGCCGGGGCTGCCGACGCCGCTGTTGACGATATCGCCGAACTTCGACTCGATCTGCTTGAAGTGGGAGGCGTCGAGCGGCAGCCGCCACAGGCTCTCGCCCGCGGCCTCGCCCGCCGCAAGCAGCGCATCGACGACCTCGTCGTGGCGGCCGAATATGCCGGCGTACTCGTCGCCGAGCGCGCGGCCGACCGAGCCGGTCAGCGTCGCGACGTCGATCAGCACGGCCGGCGAGTAGTTTTCCTGCGCGTAGTGCACGGCATCGGCGAGCACGAGCCGGCCCTCGGCGTCGGTCGAACCGATCTCGATCGTCAGCCCGGACATCGAGGTCAGCACGTCGCCCGGGCGGATGGCGGTGCCCGAGGGCATGTTTTCGGCGAGCGCGGCCAGTGCCACGACATTGACCGGCGCACCGCGGCGCGCGGCCGCGTACACGGTGCCGATCACGACGCCGGCGCCGCCGAGGTCGCCCTTCATCATCCACATGCCATCGTTGTCCTTGAGCGTGATGCCGCCGGTGTCGAACGTGATGCCCTTGCCGGCGAGTGCGACCGGTGCCTCGTCGCCACCGCCCTCGTACTCGACGACGAGCAGCCGCGGGGGCCGCGACGAGCCCTGGCCGACACCGAGGTGCGCGCCCATGCCGAGGCGTGCGAGGTCCTTCTCGTCGAGTACTTCGATGCGCACGCCGGCAACGCCGCGAAACAGCGCCCGTACCTGCTCGATGAAGGTCTCGGGGTAGATCACGTTGCCCGGCATCGAGCTCATGTTGCGCGCGAACGCGACGCCGTCGTACAGGTACGCGAGGTCGTCGGTGTAGGCGCCTGCCGAGCCGTCGTCGCTCAGGATGCGGACGACGGGCGCGACCCGCGCGTCTTCCTCCTGTTGTCCGAGCCGGTCGAAGCGGTAGGCGCGCAGCCGGTAGCCGAACGCGACCCGGGCCGCGGTCGCGTCCGCGCTGCCGGTGCCGGACGGCCACAGCAGTTGCACGCTGCCGCCTTCGCTTTTCGCAAGCAGTGCCGCGGCCGTGCCGCCGTAGTTCTCCGCCGCGACGCGGTTCGCCGGGCCGGGGCCGATGCCGACCAGGTCGATGCGGGCATACGGCGCGACGCCGAGCAGCGTGACGCTGCTGCCCGCCTCGCCGCGAAAGGCGGACTCGGCGGCGGCGCTGGCCAGAGCGCCACCGAGGCGCTCGTCGAGCGTGGCTGCAACGCCAGCCAGGCTGTCACCCTCGGCGACCGGGACGACGACACGGCCGTCGTCGGGAATTGCGAACGCGGCGAATTCGACCTGGGTTGCCGCCAGGACCGGAACGTTCAGCGCGAACAGGGCGCCGAGTACGAGCAGTCTTTGCACAATAGTTCTCCGTCGGGATTCGGGTACGCCCGGCCTGCCGAACCGGGCGTCGGCGAGCCGGGGAGGACATGTTAAACAAGCCGGCCCGTAAGGAAAAACGGCCGCGACGTATTGGAATCCGGCCGCCGCTCAAGCACACTGGCTGCGGGCTAACTACTTGAAGGAGGTGATCCAGTGTCTAGTGAGATGACCAAGGTATCCGCAGACTCGGTACACGTGGAGCAGGCAGCGGGAGCACCTCCGGCCGCCTGACGGTTCGAGATCTGTAGCTACCGATCTCACGGAAGGCCGCGGAAACGCGGCCTTTCTTTTTGCGGGGCCGCGAGAACCCCGGCCGGGTCAGCGGCCCTTCCAGAGCATCGCGATGCCGGCCGCCGCCGCGACCGCGCCGCCGACCAGGTACAGCATCGTCCGGTCCTGGTATTGCCCGGTCAGAGCCTCGGCAAGCTCGCCGGTCGGTGAGTTCGCGGCGTTGATGCCAAAAAAAAGCGCGACGGCTCCGCCGACGAGCAGCGCGAGGCCGATGATCCTGTTGCGTGGCATTGGTAGTCTCTCCGGTGACAGGCGGCAGGGTCAGAGCATATCGCAGCGACCGGGCCGTCGCGACGACGGCGCGACGGCGCCGACGGCAAGCGCGCTGCCGACCTGCAACGACTTCAGGCGCAGCCGCGCCGCTCTTCCAGCGCCAGGCGCACGTCGTGGGCTTTTTCCTCGGTGATCGAGTAGCTGGCGATGGCCCAGATCGCGATGGCGGAAGCGAGGCAGGGCGCAAACGCGTCGAACAGGCGCATCAGCGTAATCGATTCGGGTGCCTGGTTGCCGCCGAGCTCGACGTCGAAGCCGGTGGCGACCAGCAGCAGGCCGCCGCCGAAGATCGCGACGGACTGGCCCAGCTTGACGACCCACCAGAAAATTGAACCGTACATACCCTCGCGCCGCTCGTGCGTATTTAGCTCGTCGCAGTCGACGACGTCGCAGATCATCGACGGCATCAGCGTGAACAGGCCCGCCAGGCCGAAGGCCATCAGCGGCGCCGGGATCAGCACCAGCCAGGGGTTGTCCGGCGTGTAGCAGACCCACTTGAGCGCATAACCCACCATCGAGACGCCGGTCGAGACGAAAAACGCCTGCCGCTTGCCGATGCGCGTAGCCAGCCAGGTGATGAACGCGATCACGCCGAGCGCCGTGACGGCCTGCAGCAGGCCCGAGTGACCGACGAACGCAGCGCCTTTCTCCGCGTCGCCGCCGAACACGTAGTAGATGATCACGTAGGACTGGAACGAGGCAATCAGGATGAAGCCGTTGAAGACCAGGAAGGTCGCGATGCACAGCTTCAGGAACGGCGGGAATTTCAGCGTCAGCAGGAAGCCGCGGAAGAACGACTTCATGTTGCGCACGATCGCGCTGCCGGCTTCCTCGATATGGCCCTCGAGATCGCTGTCCGACTTGGCGACGTCCTTGAATCGCTCGCGCAGGAAGATCGCCGGCAGTATGCCGAGCGCGATGACCACGACGGCGATCATGATGGCGAGGTAGGAGGCACCCTTGACCTCGTTGCCGAACATCGGCAGGTACATGATTGCGAGGAAATAAGGGGAGATCATGTAGGCGATGTTGCCGATGAAGTTCTGCACGCCCATCAGGCGCGTGCGCTCGTGGTAGTCCGGGGTCAGCTCGTAACCCAGCGCCACCCAGGGTGTCGCGTAGATTGTGTAGGCAAGGTAGAAGATCAGCGAGCCGAGCAGGAAATACCAGAAGTAATAACTGTCGGACTTGCCCAGCGGCAATTGCCATAGGAGCGCGAAAATCACGCCGACGGTGATCGCGCCGACGAAGATGTACGGCCGCCGGCGCCCGTACTTCGATTTCGTGTGATCCGAGATGTAGCCCATCAGCGGATCGGTGATCGCGTCCGTCAGTCGCGGCAGCGCACCGAGCAGGCCGACCAGCGCAGGGCTCAGGCCGAGGCCGAGATTGAGCACGATGATCATGCCGCCGATCGCCGCGGCCAGCGTATTGTTGACGAACGCGCCCAGGCCGTAAACGACCTTCAGGTGGAACGGTATGCGGTCGGCGGGCGCCGTCTCGTAATGCGTAGTAGCGCTCATTGTTGTTGTCTCGCTCCCCCCGGAATTGGCGCTGCCGGCGTATGATCCGCCACATTGACAGCGCTGTCAAACACTGCTACAAGCGGGCGTTCGGCTGCATGCCGCAGCGTGTGCCGCCGTCCCGTACGGCGGCCCGGCATCCGCGCCGGCAGCGTGTCCCGTCACGTTCGAAGCCGCCCGCTACGGAGCAACGGAGTCAGTCAATGCAGGAGCCCGCAGCCAGCACCGGGACGCGCTCGGAACCCGACGAGGAGCGCATCGCCGAACTGATCGCCAAGATGAGCCTGGCCGAGAAGGTCGGGCAAATGAGCCAGGTGAACGTCGGCGACAGCTACATTCACGACTACCTCGCCGACGCACTGCGGGCCGGCCGGGTCGGCTCGGTCATCAACGAGGTCAACGTCAAGGTCGTCAACGAGCTGCAGCGGCTCGCGGTCGAAGAGAGCCGCCTCGGCATACCGCTGCTGGTCGGTCGCGACGTCATCCACGGTTTCAGGACGGTCATGCCGATTCCGCTGGCGCAGGCGTCCAGCTGGAACCCGGAACTGGTCGAGCGCGGCGCACGCGTCGCAGCCCGCGAAGCCGCGCGCTGCGGCGTGAACTGGACCTTCGCGCCGATGATCGACATCGCACGCGACCCGCGCTGGGGCCGGATCGCCGAAAGCCTCGGCGAGGATCCCTGCCTCGCATCGGCACTCGGCTCGGCGATGGTGCGCGGCTTCCAGGGCGACGACCTCGCGAATCCCGGCACGATCGCCGCCTGCGCCAAGCATTTCGCCGGCTACGGCACGGCGGAGAGCGGCCGCGACTACGCGACGACGAACGTCCCCGAGAACGAGATGCGCAACGTCTACCTGCGCCCGTTCCACGCGGCCGTGCGCGCCGGCGTGTCGACGCTGATGACCTCGTTCAGCGACATCGACGGCATCCCGGCGACGGCCAACGGTCACCTGCTGCGCGAGATCCTGCGCGACGAGTGGGGTTTCGACGGCCTGGTCGTCAGTGACTGGGATTCGGTGCGGCAGCTGTGCATCCACGGGCTGACCGCTGACGATCGCGAAGCGGCTTTCGAGGCCGCGCGCGCCGGCGTCGACATGGAAATGCACGGTGACGCCTACCTCCGGTACCTCGAGGAGCTGGTGACCGCGGGCCGCATCGATCTGCAGCTCGTCGACGAGGCGGTCGCCAATATCCTGCGCATCAAATTCCGGCTCGGCCTGTTCGAGCGACCGTACACCGAACCGGCAACGCTGCCGCCGGCGGCGGATGCGGAGGCGCTCGACGTGGCGCGCGAGCTTGCCGTCGAGAGCGCGGTGCTGCTGCAGAACGAGCACGGCCTGCTGCCGCTCGTGCGCGACGACCTGCGCTCGCTGGCGGTGATCGGCCCGCTGGCCGACGCCCCGCGCGAACAGCTCGGCACGTGGATATTCGACGGCGATCCGACGCTGTCGGAGACGCCACTCGACGCCCTCCGGGCGCTGCTCGGCGACGGGGTCCGGATCGAGCACGTGCCCGCGCTGCCGACCTCGCGTAGCCGGGACACCGCCGGCATCGCGGCCGCCGAAGCCGCGGCCCGTGCCGCAGACGTGGCCGTGCTGTTCCTCGGCGAAGAGGCGATCCTGTCGGGCGAGGCGCACTCGCGCGCCGACATCGGCCTGCCGGGTGCCCAGGCGGAGCTCGTGCGCCGTGTCGCCGCCGCGGGCAAGCCGACCGTCGCCGTCATCCTGGCCGGGCGGCCGCTGACGCTGTCGGACGTCGTCGGCGAGCTCGACGCGATCCTGTTCAGCGGGCATCCCGGGACGATGGGCGGCCCCGCGATCGCCGACCTGCTGTTCGGCAATGCCACGCCGACGGGCAAGCTCCCGGTCACGTTTCCGCGCATGGTCGGACAGGTGCCGATCTACTACGCGCAGAAGAACACGGGCAAGCCGCCGACCGCCGGTACCGTCGTGATGCTGGACGAGATCGACGCCAACGCCGAGCAGTTGTCCACCGGCATGACCTCGTACCACCTCGATGCCGGATTCACGCCGCTGTTCCCGTTCGGCTTCGGACTTTCCTACACCGACTTCCTGTACACCAATATCCGCACCAGCAGCGCCGATATGGTCATGGGCGAGACGATCGTGATCAGCGCGGAGCTCGAGAATACCGGCGAGCGCGCCGGCACCGAGATCGTGCAGCTCTACCTGCGCGACCTCGTCGGCAGCGTTACTCGGCCGGTGCGCGAGCTGAAGGGCTTTCGCCGCGTGCGGCTCGCCGCAGGCGAGCGCACGACCGTCCGTTTCGAACTCGACACGGGCGACCTTGCTTTTTACGGTCGCGACCGGCGCTGGCAGGCAGAGCCCGGCGAGTTCCAGGCCTGGATAGGCGGGTCCTCGGCCGCGACCCTGATGACTTCGTTTCGCCTGAGGAACCGGCACGAAGCGTGACCACCGAACCGGAGACAAGCCCGTGAATGCGTACCGACCACTGTTCTTCCTGGTTCTCCTGGCTTGCGCCGGCGCCACGCTGGCCGACGCGCAACTCCGGCAGTCGCCGGGCGACCTCATGGGCGGCGAGGTCATGGCGGTCGCTTACAGCGGCTACCGCGAGGGCCAGCACCCCGACCGCGGCGACGGCGCAGTGAATCCGAGCGACGACGAGATCCTCGAAGATCTCGAAATTCTCGTCGCGCACGGCTTCCGGCTGATCCGGCTCTACGACACGGGCGAGAACACGGCCGCTACGCTCAGGCTGATTCAAGAGCACGACCTGCCAATACGCGTGCTGCTCGGCATCTGGCTGCGCGCCGAGATCAGCAACCACGAAAACTGCCCGTGGCTGGACGAACCGATACCAGCGGACGAGCTCGCGGCCAACGTTCTGCTCAATGCGGCAGAAATCGAGCGCGGCATCGCGATGGCGACGAACTACCCGGAAATCGTCGTCGCCGTCAACGTCGGCAACGAGGCGCTCGTCGAGTGGAACGACCACATGGTGCCGCTGGCGCAGGTGATCGACTACGTCCGCGAGGTGCGCGAAGCTATCGAACAGCCGGTCACGGTCGCCGACAACTACGAATGGTGGATCGAGGACGGCGCGCCGCTGGCAGCCGAAGTCGATTTCCTCGGCATCCACACTTACCCGGTCTGGGAAGGCAAGTCGATCGACGAGGGCCTCGCCTACACGCTCGAGAACCTGCGGCGCGTCCGCGAGGCCTTGCCCGGCAAGCCGATCGCCGTGCTCGAGGCGGGCTGGGCGACGCGCGCGTCGGAGTTCGGTGAGCGCGCAGGCGAGGACGAGCAGCGCCGCTATTACCGGGAACTGGACGACTGGGCCCGTCGAGCCAACGTGACCGTGTTCTTCTTCGAAGCATTCGACGAGCCCTGGAAAGGCGACCCCGGAAATCCCGACGGCGCCGAGAAGCACTGGGGCCTGTTCTTCGTCGACCGCACGCCGAAGTCGGTCATGCGAGAAGCGCCACCATGAAGATGCGCTCCCCGGCTTCGCTGCGTGGGTTGCGTACCTTCTGCACGGCGGCGCGCAACGAGAGCTTCAGCGCAGCGGCCGAGGAGCTCTTCATTACACCCTCCGCCGTCAGCCGGCAGATCAAGCGGCTCGAGGAAGAGCTCGGGCAGCAGCTGTTCGACCGCAACGCGCGGGAACTGCGGCTCACCGGTACCGGACAGTCCCTGTACGCGGACGTGAACCCGCTGGTCGAGCAACTCGATGCGATAGTCGCGACCTACCGCAAGGGTCGACTGCGCAGCATGGTCAGGCTGTCGGTGCAGCCGTTCTTCGCCAGCGAATTCTTCGTGCCGCGGCTCGGCGAGTTCACGTCCGCGAACCCGGACGTAGACATACGCGTGTCTGCCAGCGACGAGAGCGCCGAGACGCTGCCGGCGGATGCAGACCTGTCGATCCGGCTGTTCCGGGCGCCGCCCCAGGGTTTCGAATCCCGCCTGCTGTTCCCGCTGCGGCTGGTCCCGGCCGGATCGCGGGACATGGCGAAAGCGCTGCGGGTCAGGGAGCGCCGGATCGTCAGCGAGTTCCCGCTGATCGTCCACGAGTCCTATCCCAAAGCCTGGAGCCAGTGGAGCGAGACCGCCGGCATCGAGCTGCCGGCCGACAGCAAGGTGACGCGGCTCGACTCGATGATCGCCGTGGTCCGCGCGGTGGAGCAGGGTATAGGCGCCGCGCTGGTGCCGATCCCGATCGCCGACCAGTGGTTCCGGCAGGAAACGATCCACCGCCTGTTCGACGAGGAACTGGTCGCCGACGTGAGCTACTTCCTCGTCTGGCAGGCGGGCCGCGGTGACCGGGACCCGCTCGAGGGGGTCGCTCGGCTGCGTGGCTGGATCCTCGAGCGCCTTGCTGCAGAGGCGTGACTTTTTCTCACAGCAGGTGTGAGTTTTCCTCCTTTGTGAAAGCCGGCGCCAGGCCCTATCTTGCTATCGCCGGGCGGAAGATTCGTTCGGCTGACCATGGATCTGGTTGCAAAGGAGAGTCACGATGTCTGCAGTAAACCGTACCGCCAGGGACCCTTACCGGTTCGCCCTGCGCGGCCTGACGGGAATCAACAGTTATGCGTTCGTGCCGGCGATTGCCGACGACGCGCTCGACGCGTCGCGCCTGCGGCGCGCCCGCCCGGCGGGCCGCCGGGCCAGGCTCGTCGCGGCGCTCGAGGATTTCCTCGCGCGTTGCTATGCCCCCGGCTGCCATGGTGCCGCCTCGCACCCGTCCGCCGCCGCGGCCGGCACCCGGCCGGCCGCGTAGGCCCGCTGTTCCCGTCGCGGGCCTCCGCGGCGCCCGGCGGCTCCTCGCCGGCTCCCGAACCCGAATTCCGCCCGACTCCGACCCTGCTGCCCGCACGGCCGGCCTTGCCGCTGTTACGTTCGGTTACAATTGACAACGCTGTCATACGCTGCTAAACGTAGCGGGATAAAGGCGGCAGCAGCCGCCACGAAATCCGTGCGTGCAGGGGGAACATATGCCTCGTTCAGGAAGGTTTCGGCGTTTTGCGCTGTTGTCGGCGCTGGCCTGGGTCGGCAGCGGCTGCGTGGACAACGGCCGCGAGCCGCGCTTGTCGCAGGTGGACACCGTGCCGCCGGCCGCTGGCGGACCGCAGTCGAACCAGAACATCGCGAATCCGACCCTGACCGTAGCCGAGAATTTCTCGGTATCGCCGGGCGACACGCTGACGCTGGTCTGGAGCGATGAATTCGACGGCGCACGCGTCGATCCGGCGAACTGGTTCTTCGCGACCGGTGACGGCTCGGAGGTCGGGCTGCCGGGCGGTTGGGGCAACAACGAACTGCAGTACTACCTGCCGGACAGCGCGCAGGTCGAGAACGGCGTACTCAGGATCACCGCCCGCCGCGAGTCCGTCGGCGGCCTTGCCTACACGTCGGCACGGCTCAACACCGAGGACCGATTCGCGTTCCGCTACGGCCGGATCGAGGCGAGCATCAAGCTGCCGAGGGGGCAGGGCCTGTGGCCCGCATTCTGGATGCTGTCCCAGGACAGCCCCTACGGCACCTGGGCCGCGACCGGCGAGATCGACATCATGGAGGCGATCAACCTCGGCGGCACGGGCGGCAACGAGATCTTCGGCACCCTGCATTACGGCGCGCCGTTCCCCGGCAACGTCTTCACGTCGAATGCGTACACGCCCTCTGTCGACGTGACGGCGGATTTCCACACCTACGCACTCGAATGGGACGAGACCGAGATCCGCTGGTACTTCGACGACGTCCTGTACGCCGTGCAGAACTCCTGGTTCTCGAGCGCGGCGGACTATCCCGCGCCGTTCGACCAGCCGTTCCATATCCTGCTGAACCTCGCGGTCGGCGGTAACCTGCCGGGCAACCCGGACGCGGACACGGTGTTCCCGGCGACGATGGAGGTCGACTGGGTACGCGTCTACACCGGCGAGGACAACACGCCGCCGACGTCGCCGCAGCAGGCCGCGCCCGCGCCGACGCAGGACCCCGCCGACGTGATCTCGCTGTACAGCGATGCCTATGCGAACGTCGCGATCGACGCCTGGCCAACGGGGTGGTCGGGTGTCGGCGCCGTTGCCGACATCACGGTCGACGGCGAACTCGCGAAGGAGCACGCCAACGTCGACTTCGTCGGCGTCGAGTTCGTGTCCGCGCCGCTCGACGTCTCCGGCATGACGCATTTCCACATCGATGTCTGGACGCCGGACGCCACCAGCTTCCTGATCAAGTTCGTCGATTTCGGCGGCGACGGCTTCGGCGGCGGCAACGACACCGAGGGTCCGCTTACCTTCGACGCGAACACGACACCGGCACTGACGACCGGCCAGTGGGTCAGTCTCGACATCCCGTTGGCGGACATGCAGGCGGCCGGGCTCGCGAGCCTTGCGGACCTGAACCAGATGGTGTTTTCCGCGACGACGCCGGGCGAGGTCACGGTGTTCGTCGACAACCTGTATTTCTACGATGCCGGGAGCAACTGAGGCCGTCCAGACGGGCCCGGCACGGTGCGCCCTGGCGGGCTCGCCGCTAACGCCTGAATTCATCCTGAGAGCACAAACATGATTGCACCCGACTCCCTGCGCCTGTCACGCCTGGTGCTCGCCATCGTTCCCGTCCTGGTTCTCGCGGGCTGCGGCCAGGGAGACGGACCGCAGTCCATCGCCAACCGGCCCGCGACACCGCTGCCGCCGGTGCCGGCGGGATTCTGCGACCCGATCAATTTCGAGGTCGTCTGCCCGGCCGTCGAGATCATCAACTTCAACGGCGGCGCCACGACGGTCATCGAGAATCCCGACCCGAGCGGCCTGAACACGAGCGAGCTGGTTGCGCAGATGCAGAAGTTCCCCGACGAGGTGTTCGGCGGCACGCTGCTCGAGACCGGCGCGCCCATCGACTTCGGCGCGGGCGAGGCTTTCACGATGAAAGTTTGGTCGCCGCGCTCGGTGCCGGTGCTGTTCAAGCTCGAGCAGCTGAACATAGAGCGCGAGGAAAGCCACAGCGGCAGCGGCACCTGGGAAGAGCTGTGCTTTGACTTCACGGGTACGACCGGCATGGCCGCCAACAGCGGCATCACGCTGATCTTCGAGAACGGCACGCTGGGCCAGGCCGACACCGATCCGGCGAACTGGACCTTCTACTACGACGACATCACGCAGGTGGACAGCTGCGGCGGTGGCGGCGGGGGGCCGGTGACCTTCGCCCCGCTGACCTTCGACGACCCGGCCGTGACCTACACGCTGCGCGGCTTCGCCGGCGCCGAGGACTCCTCGATCGTCAGCGACCCGACCGGCGGCACCAACCAGGTCGTCCAGGTCAATCGCAGCGATACCGCAGATACATTCGCCGGCACCGTCGTCTCGACCGGCGCCAACGAGTCCGTGGGCACGATCCCGCTCGACACGGCAAACCCGCTGATGAACCTGCGCGTCTATGCGCCGGCTGCAGGCATCCCGGTGCGGCTCAAGATCGAGGACTCGACCGATCCGAGCGTCTCGGTCGAGACCGAGGCGACGACCACGGCGGCCAGCGCCTGGGAGACGCTGACCTTCGACTTCGCGAACGAAGCGGCGGGCACGGCGGCATACGACCCGGCGGCGAACTACGACAAGATCATCGTCTTCTTCAACTTCGGCACCGACGGCGCGACGGCCGGCGCGCAGACTTTCTACTTCGATGACATCGACGTCGGCGACGGCGGCGGGGGTGGCGGTCCGGCTACGTTCAGCACCGTGACCTTCGACGACCCGGCGGTTACCTACACGTTGCGTGGCTTCAATGGCGCCGAGGACTCGACGGTCGTGACCGACCCGACGGGCGGGACCAACCAGGTGGTGCAGGTCAACCGCAGCGCGACGGCGGACACCTTCGCCGGCACGGTCGTGTCGACGGAGGCAAACGAGTCGGTCGGGGCGATTCCGCTGGACACGGCCAACCCGCTGATGAACGTACGTGTTTACGCTCCGGCGGCGGGTGTTCCCGTGCGGCTGAAGATCGAGAATTCGAGTGACCCGGCGATCTCGGTCGAGACCGAGGCAACGACCACGGCGGCGAACGCCTGGGAGACGCTGACCTTCGATTTCGCCAACCAGGCGTCGGGCACGGCGGCCTTCGATCCCGCGGCGACCTACGACAAGATCGTTATCTTCTTCAACTTCGGTACCGACGGCGCGACGGCCGGCGCCCAGACTTTCTTCTTCGACGACATCGACGTCGGTGCGGGCGGCGGCGGACCGGCCGGTTTCAGCACGATCACGTTCGACGACCCGGCCGTGACCTACACGTTGCGTGGCTTCAACGGCGCCGAGGACTCGACGGTGGCCGCCGATCCGACCGGCGGGACCAACCAGGTGCTGCAGGTCAACCGCAGCAATACGGCCGACATCTTCGCCGGCACGGTCGTGTCGACCGGGGCCAACGAATCGGTCGGCGCGATCCCGCTGGATACTGCCAACCCCTTGATGAGCATGCGCGTGTATGCGCCGGCGGCGGGCATCCCGGTGCGACTCAAGATCGAGAACTCGGGCGACCCGGCGATCTCGGTCGAGACCGAGGCGACGACGACCGTCGCGAACGCCTGGGAAACGCTGACCTTCGACTTTGCGAACGAGGTGTCGGGCACGGCCGCATTCAACCCGGCGGCCACCTACGACAAGATCGTCGTGTTCTTCAACTTCGGCACCGACGGCGCGACGGCCGGGGCGCAGACCTTCTACGCCGACGACATTGCGGTCGGCGCAGGCGGTGGCGGTGGCGGTGGCGGCGCGTCCAGCGTCGACTTCGAGAGCGGCTCGGCAAGCTTCAACAACTTCGAGGGCGGCGTATCCACGGTGATCGCCAACCCGGACCCGAGCGGTATCAACACAAGCGGCTTCGTCGCCGAGATGCAGAAGTTCGCCGGGCAGCCTTTCGGCGGCAGCACGCTCGACCTGGGCGGCGTCGTGCCGCTCGCAGACGGTGACTCCTACACGATGCAGGTCCGTGCGCTGCGCGAGGTCGTCGTCACGTTCAAGCTGGAGCCGCAGGGCGACGAGCGCACCGCGACGCACAGCGGCAGCGGCACCTGGGAGGAGCTCTGCTTCGACTTCACCGGCGTCTCCGGGGACATCACCGGCATCACGGTGATCTTCGACAACGGCGTCGTCGGCGATGCCGCGGGCGACCCGGACAACTGGACGTTCCAGTACGACGACATCCAGCAGACCAGCGATCCGTGCCCCGCGCCGCCGGCAGGCTTCACGACGCTCACCTTCGACGACCCGGCGGTGACCTATACGTTGCGCGACTTCAACGGCACGGCCTCGACGCTGACGAACGACCCCGCCGGCGGCACCAACACGGTCGTGCAGGTCGTCCGCAGCGACACCGCGGACACCTTCGCCGGCACGGTCGTCTCGACGGAGGCCAACGAGTCGGTCGGCGCGATCCCGTTCGATACGGCGAACCCGCAGATGAACGTGCGCGTCTACTCGCCGGCGGCGGGCATCCCGGTCCGGCTCAAGGTCGAGAATTCCGCCGACGCGGCCGTCTCGGTCGAAACCGAGGCGACAACCACGGCCGCAAACGACTGGGAGACGCTGACCTTCGATTTCCTGAACCAGGCGACCGGCACGGCGGCCTACGACGCCGCGGCGACCTACGACAAGATCGTCATCTTCTTCAACTTCGGCACCGACGGCGCTACCGCCGGCACGCAGACCTTCTACTTCGACGACGTCGCCGAAGGACCGGGGCCGGCGAGCGGCTTCACCGCGATCACATTCGACGATCCGGCCGTGACCTACACGCTGCGCGGCTTCAACGGCGCCGAGGACTCGACGGTGGCGGCCGACCCGGAGGGCGGCAGCAACCTCGTGCTGCAGGTCAACCGCAGCGACACGGCCGACCTGTTCGCCGGCACGGTCGTGTCGACCGGGGCCAACGAATCGGTCGGCGCGATCCCGCTGGATACGGCAGCCCCCCAGATGAACGTGCGCGTGTACGCGCCGGCTTCCGGGATCCCGGTCCGCCTGAAGATCGAGGACTCGACCAATGCCGCGGTCTCGGTCGAGACCGAGGCGACGACAACGGTCGCAAACGGCTGGGAGGTCCTGACCTTCGATTTCCTGAACCAGGTAGCCGGCACACCCGCCTTCGACGCCGCGGCGACCTACGACAAGATCGTCATCTTCTTCAACTTCGGCACCGACGGTGCGACGGCCGGGGCGCAAACCTTTTATGCCGACGACATCGACGTCGGTCCGGGGGCGCCCGCATTCCCGCCGATCACGTTCGACGACCCGGCCGTGACCTACACGCTGCGCGGCTTCAACGGCGCCGAGGACTCGACGGTCGCAGGCGACCCCGAGGGAGGCAGCAACCTCGTACTGCAGGTCAACCGCAGCGCGACGGCCGACCTGTTCGCGGGCACCGTCGTGTCGACCGAGGCTAACGAGTCCGTGGGCGTGCTGCCGCTGGATACGGCCAACCCGCAGATGAACGTGCGCGTGTACGCGCCGGCTTCCGGCATCCCGGTACGCCTGAAGATCGAGGACTCGACCAACGCGGCGGTGTCGGTCGAGACCGAGGCCACGACGACGGTCGCCAATACCTGGGAGGTCCTGACTTTCAGTTTCCTGAACCAGGTGACCGGCACGCCCGCCTTCGACGCGGCGGCGACCTACGACAAGATCGTAATCTTCTTCAACTTCGGTACCGACGGCGCAACGGCCGGGGCGCAGACATTCTACGGCGACGACATTGCCGTCGGCCCGGGCACGCCCTGAGGCGGGACGCATACAAGCAGCGAACATGCCAATCCAACAGGTAACAGAGTAATCGCAATGGCGAAATCACGTGTTTTCGAACGAATAACGAGAATCGGTGGCCTGCTGGCAGTCACGCTATTCCTGTACGGGCCGCTCCCGGCGCAGGCACAGGTCGACAAGGTCACGACCTACAAGGACGAAAGAGGCTGGAAGATCCTCGTGAACGGCGAGGACTACTTCATGAAAGGCGTCGTCTGGAGCTATTCGCCGCGCGGCCAGAACTACAGCTACAACCTGTTCGGCCAGTCGGACGAGTTCATCCGCAACGTCCTCGACTACGACTTCGGCCTGATGAGAGCGGCCGGCATCAACACGATCCGCAGCTTCACGATGATTCCGCCGCGCTGGGTCGAATACATTTACCGCGAACACGGCATCATGAGCGTCATCAATCCGCTGATGGGTCGCTACGGCTACACGGTCGGCGGCAAGTGGGTGCCGTTCACGGACTACTCGGACCCCTTGACCCGGGAAACGCTGAAGCGCGACATGATGGACTTCGTGCAGCGCTACAAGGACACGCCCGGCGTGCTGATGTTCGCCTTCGGTAACGAGAGCAACTACGGCCTGTCCTGGTCCAGTTTCGAGATCGAGAACCTGCCGGTCGGCGAGCAGGAGACCGCGAAGGCGCGCTACCTTTACAGCCTGTTCAACGAAGTGATCAGCGAGGGCAAGCGGGTCGCGCCCAACCAGCTGTTCACGATCGTCAACGGCGACATCCAGTATCTCGACCTGATCGTTGAGTTGGTGCCGTCGCTCGATCTGCTCGGCAGCAACGTCTACCGCGGCACGAGCTTCACCGACCTGTGGGCGCGGGTGGACGAGAGTCTCGACCTGCCGGTCGCGTTCTTCGAGTTCGGCAGCGACGCGTTCAACGCGCGCGAATTCCGCGAGGACCAGGTGGCGCAGGCCGTGATCCTGAAGGAGCAGTGGCAGGAGATCTACAACAAGGCCTACGGCAACGGCGAAGAGGGCAACGCGGTAGGCGCGTTCGTCTTCGAGTGGCGCGACGAGTGGTGGAAGTACCTGCAGGTCGAGAACCTCGATATCCAGGACACCAACGCCTCCTGGTCGAACCAGGCGTACCTGTTCGACTGGGCCGAAGGCAAGAACAACATGAACGAAGAGTGGTTCGGCATCATGGCGCTGGGCCTGCCGAACGGTGACGGCGTCTACACGGCGCGGCCGCGCATGGCCTACAACGTCCTCGCCGAGGTCTTTTCGTTGGACCCGTACGAGGCCAGCAAGGCAGAGATAAACCGCGCCTTCGCCAGTATCGACATGGACTACCTCGAGCTGCAGGGCGACGTTGCGAAGCTGAAGGCCGAGAACGACGAGGCGAGTCGTCGCATCCGCTTCACCGGCGGCCGCTTCGAGGGCGAACTCGTCGCCCGCGGCACCGAGCAGTCGATCACCGAGGACGGCGAGAACGGCGTCGAGTTCTCGGACGGCCAGATGGTTTTCCTGGACTTCGCGTTCCAGCCGAACCGGAGCCTCGAGGGACAACTGTCCGTAAACATTCTCGGTGACGTCGCGCGCAAGCGGCCGCTCGAGTTCACCTACGGCGACCGCGGGCTGCCGCTCACGATCCAGGCCGAGACGGCGCCGGAAACGCCGAGCGGCCAGGGCGACTTCGAGAGCCGCGAGATTACTTTCGAGGATCGCGAACGCGTCGAAATCTACGACTTCGACGCGACCTACAGTGGCGAGAACTTCGACCTGACGGCCTTCTACCATACGCCGCGCTTCCACTGGGGCTACGAAGGCGACTTCTTCGGTCTCGTCCGTGAAGCCACCGATATCTACGGCATGGACATCTGGAACGCAAAGGCGCCGATCGGAATCGAGTTCGAGGGCAAGAACGAGTGGAGCGGCCTGAAGATCCTGGCGGGCCCCGAGGTCTACTGGGGCGCCAACCCGAAATTCATCTTCAAGTACGACTTCCAGCTCGGCAAGATCGACTGGACCTTCATCCACTCCGAGGACGTGGCGCGGCTCGGCGAAGGTGCGAACGCCACCGAGGCGACGCTCCGGCAGTCGCGGCAGACGACGCTGTACGCGAAGAAAGAATTCGCGAACGGCATGGAACTGGAGCTGGGCGGCATCATGTCCGCCACCGAGCGCGTGGACGAGGTCTTCGACCGCGTAGACCGCAATGGCAATGTCTTCCTCGACCAGATCGACTTCGAGGACACGCTGGGCTTCAAGGCGAAGCTCTCGTTCCCCTTCCTCGGCACGCAGAGCTACGTGTCCGCCCACCACGCCGGACTCGTGGCCGAGGGCGGGGTGCACCACACCGTCTACGGGGTGACCGACCCCAGCCGCCTGCCGTACACGGGTCTCGGCAACCGCCGCGAGTACGAGGCCGGCATGCAGATGTTCTTCGGCAACCTGATGGTGTTCCCGCGCGTCCTGTACCGCGACAACCTCGTGCACGCGAACCCGTTCATCGAGCCGTCGATCTCGGGAGGCATCCTGCGTCCAGGCACGAATCCTCGTAACCGGGATGCCGATCCGTTCGCGGTGCTCGAAAACCGCGAGGCGCGCGCGGGCGAGATCTACTTCACCTGGGATCCGACCGGCGCAACGCCGTTCTATGACTGGGACAATGACTGGCGCGAAGATGCGCGCTTCGCCTTCAACTTCGGCGGCAGCTACACGGAGTTCCCGACCCGCACCGACTCCTACCAGTTCTTCTTCGAGCCGGCGGGCGCGAACGCGGCCTTCGGCGTGGGGCTGCCACCGGAGGACGTCTGGTCGATATCGAGCCGCATGATCTTCAACACCGCCAACAATACGAAGTTCATCCTGCGCGCGGAACGCGGATTCAACCAGTCGACCGGCGATCCCAACGGCGGCACGCGGGACTACTGGCAGCTGCACGGCAAGACGATCTGGGGCAACGGCCGGCATACCCTGAGCGGCTTCTTCATGAAAGACGCCTGGGGCCCCTATGACTTCTACCGTCAGTTCAATATCACCTTCCCGGAGCAGGTCCAGCTCGATTACTCGCTGTGGCTGGGCTCGGGGTACAGCGGTGTCAGCAGTCTTATCGACGAACGCAACGCGACGAAGATCGGTATTCGCACGATCTACCGGACGAACGATGAAAATTCACCCGACGACGAGTTCATGGATGGCATGAACGACTACACGTTCCTTACGGTTGTTTACTTTACTTACCAGTTCTAGGGCCGAGCGTAGCCATCCGAGGATTTGACGACATGAACTACACGAAACGATTCGCAGGCGCCCTGGCAGGGGCCGACAGACTGCTTCTCACCGGCCTCGCCGCCGTCGCGCTCGCGCTGGCGGGCTGCGCCGAAGAGCGCGATGCGGGCGACGGCGAGGTGATCAATGCCATCGTGCTGCCGACAGACGTCGTGCTCGACCTGTATTGCGCCGACGTCGGCGTGCACCCGGAAACCTGTGTGCTCAGCGACCCGGAGAACCCGTTCGCGACGACGACGATTATCGAGTTCAGCGAGAGCGATCCCGACGCGACCAACAAGTTCGAGCTGTTCAACTCGATCCCGCCGGGCCCGACCGGCGCCAAGGCGCGCTTCTACTTCTGGGCGACGGCGCTGGCGCAACGTCCGTCCGGCGAGAACCAGTTCTACACCGCGCTGGCGCTGCACGAACTGTTCGACGCGAACAGCAACGTGATCTCCAAGGACGAGCTGGTCCGCGAGCAGGCGCTGAAAGCCTATCGCTCGGTGCTCGACAACTTCTTCGGTTCCGTAACCGTGTTCACCTGCTGCCCCGCGGCGAGCCCGACCGGCGACCCGGTGGCCTTCCCGGTGCCGCTGAACGAGCTGACCGCCGACAACCTGTACCGCACCGACGCGACCGGCTTCATGCGCCTCGTCGAGGGTGATCCGATCCTCGTGCTCGAGCTGCTGCTGAACTGGGGTTATACCTACCAGCCCGCTAACCCGCCCAACTACGACGACGGCGTGGTGTCGGTCATCGATGGCTGATGCCGCACGGCCGAGTCTGCTCGCACTTACTGGCCGGGGCCCTGCTGATCGCAGGGCCTTTGCTTTGGGGCGCTGACCTGGCTGCCGAGCCGGTCCCCGTAACGCTCGAGGCTCGCGACGACGGCTGGCAGCTGTTGCGGGGCGGCGAGCCCTATTTCATTCGCGGCGCCGGCGGCTCGCGCTCGCTCGAGGAGCTCGTTCGCGCCGGTGGCAACTCCGTGCGCACCTGGGACGCGGAGAACGTCCGCGGCGACAGCGACGTCGGGGTGCTGCTGGACGAAGCGCAGGCGCTGGGCCTGACCGTGACGGTCGGCATCTGGCTGGGACACGAGCGTCACGGCTTCGACTACGAAGACCCGGCGCAGGTCGCCGCCCAGTACGAGCGCGCACGCCGCATCGTCGAGCGCTACAAGGATCATCCCGCGCTCCTGCTCTGGGGCATCGGCAACGAAATGGAAGGCTTCGCCGAAGGCGAAAACCCGGCCGTCTGGAGCGCCGTCAATGACATCGCGGCCATGGTCAAGGAGCTCGACCCGCATCACCCGACCATGACCGTCACGGCCTTCGTGCACGGCGCACGCATCGACTTCGTGCACCGGCGCTGCCCGGCCATCGACATCCACGGGGTCAATGCCTACGGCGGTGCCGCGGTCGTGCCGGAACAGCTGCGCGCCGGGGGCGCAACCAAGCCGTACGTGCTGACCGAGTTCGGTCCGCCGGGACCGTGGGAGGTGCCGGCCACGTCCTGGGGCGCTCCGCTCGAACCGACCAGCACGGAGAAGGCGCGCTTCTACCGCGACAGTTACGCGCGCGCCGTCACGGCCGCCGACGGGCTCGCGCTCGGCGCCTACGCGTTCCTGTGGGGCAACAAGATGGAAGCCACGCCGACCTGGTTCGGCATGTTCCTCGAGGACGGCACGCCGGTCGCCGCGATCGATGCGATGACCGAGGCCTGGTCGGGGCAGCCGCCTGCCGATCTCGCGCCGGCCGTGGACCCGCTGCGCATCGACGGCGACGGGGTGCTGCAACCCGGCAGCGAAGTAGAGGTCCGAGCGCGTGCCCGCGACCCCGAGGGCGGGCCGCTCACGGCGCACTGGTCGCTGCGCGAAGACTCGGGCGAGACGATGACGGGCGGCGACTTCCGGCCGACGCCGCCGCTGGTCGACGGCGCCGTCCTGGCCGGCGACGTGGCATCGGCCCGGATCCGCATGCCGCAGGAGCCGGGCGCCTACCGCCTGTTCTACACGGTACGCGACCAGGCCGGCAAGGCGGGGACCGCGAACCTGCCGCTGCTGGTGCCGGGCACGCCGCGCCGGCGAATGCCGTTCCCGGTCTACGAGGACGGCTTCGAGGGCATGCCCTGGGCGCCGTCAGGCTGGATGGGCGACATCGAGAAGCTCGGCCTCGACGGACGCTGGGCCGCCGGTTCGCACTCCGGCAGCCACAGCATCCGGATCCGCTACGAGGGCCGTGCCTGGGCCGCCATCGCCTGGCAGTCGCCGCCGAACAACTGGGGTGAGCAGCCGGGCGGCTACGACCTGAGCGGCGCCCGGGCGCTGGAGTTCATGGCGCGCGGCGAGTACGGCGGCGAGCGTGTTGCCTTCGGCGTGGGGCTCATCGGCGCGGACAAGCCGCATCCGGACTCTGCCGTCGAGGCGCTCGACGGCATCGTGCTGGGCCACGAGTGGCAGCGCTTCCGGATACCGCTGGCCGGCAAGGACCTTTCGAGCATCAAGACCGGTTTCGTCGTCCGCATAGTCGGCCGGCAAACGCCGGTCACGGTCTACCTCGACGACATTCGCTACGTGAACTGACGCCGGCAGCCGCCCGGCGTCAGCGGGCTGCCAGCAGCTCCGGGTACAGCGACTGCATCGCCAGTTTGGGCGTCCGGTCGACGCGGAACAGGCCCCAGTGCTTCTCGGGTTCCAGCGGATCCGGCGAACCCTTCCAGGGCTCGTCGAAGGCCTCGAACACGAACGTCAGGATCTTTTCTTCGGTCGTCCACTGCATCAGCTGCTCGTAGTAGCTGGCCTGCAGCTCCTCTGACGCGTTGTGCGGGTCGATGCCACGGCCGTTCGCCGCCGTGGTCCAGCCGGCCTCGGTGATGATCACGGGTTTGCCGGGGTAGTGGCTGACGACGGAGTGGTAGTTCTCCTTCGTGTACTCGAGCGCATCGTCGATCGAGCGGTATTCCCAGGCCGGGTAGGTATGCACCGCGATGAAGTCGAGCTCCGCCGCGAGCGGTTCGAGCTTGTAGGTCCAGGGCACGTAGTTCTCGCAGAACGTGACCGGTTGCGCGAGCGCGTCGCGGACCTCGCGCACGTAGGCGACCAGGCTGTCGACCGGCACCATGTGATCGGTCCATTCGACGCTGGCCTCGTTACCGACCGAGACCGAGAACACGATGTCCTCGTACTTCCGCGCGAGGCGGATCAGTCGCCCGACTTCCGCGGCGTTCTGCCGCCGGTTCGCCTCCAGCACCTCGTCGCTGAAATGGGCGCCCCAGGGGCAGTGGGGATTGCTCATCTCCGCGGCCATGTCGAGGCCCAGCATGATGCGGAACGGGAACCCCTCGCTGCGCACGACCTCGAGCACGCGCTCGGCATGCGTGCTGCAGTCGTAGAGCCGCAGGTAGCGCCAGTTCTTCGCGAGGATGGCGAGGTCCTCGCGGATCTGCTCGCGCGAGGGATAGATCCCGTCCCGCGGGCTCTGGCCCTCGCGGTAACCGGAATAACAGATGGCATTGCCGTGCACGAACTGCATAGCAGGAAACTCGCAGGTGGGGTCGGGCTCAGAAATACTTGGGGACGCCGTCCTTGTCCCAGAGGCCCCAGTAGGCGCCGACGTCGCCTTCGCGGTCGACCTTCCAGGCCTCGTCGAACGACGAGAACCAGAAGAACTCGATCTGGTCCTCCTCCGCCCAGCGGCAGGTATCGACGAAGTACTTGATGGCGTTTTCGACGGACGGGACTGCGCCGCCCACGGGCGTGCCGATATTCGGCCAGCCGGTCTCGCTGATGATGACGCGCTTGCCGGGTGCCGACGCCTGCGCCCGTCGGTACATCTCCTTCATGTACAGGAGCGCGTGCTCGACCGGGCAGCCTTCCCAGAACGGGTAGCAGTTGGCCAGGATCACGTCGCAGGCCTCGGCGATACGCGGGTGATCATTGAACTCGAAGTAGGCGTCCACGTAGCCGACCGGCACGCCGGGCGCGCCTTCCCTGGCCCGGCGCATGTAGTCCAGGATCTCGTCCTCGGTCAGGTCGCCGCGCAGCAGGACCTCGTTGCCGACACCGAGTATGTCGGCGTGTCCGGCGCGCGCAATCTCGAGCGCGTTCTCGAGTTCGATCTCGTTCTGTTTCTGGTTGCCGTCGAGCCAGACGCCGACCATCGTCCGCAGGCCCTCTGCCTTCGCGATGGCCGGGATCAGCTCGTTGCCCTCGCTGCAGGAGAACGTGCGAATCCAGTTCACGTGCGGCCGGATGATCGCGAGTCGCTGCTCGATCTGCGCCGCGCCGATGCGCGTGCCAGGGCCCTGCCCCTCGGTGTAGGGGCTGAATGAAATGCCGTGGATACGCGCGTCGAGGATCTGCCTGACGAGTGCCCGGAGCCGCTCCAGCGGCATTCCCGACGGATCGAAGCCGGCCAGCGACAGGCGCCGTTGATACTGATTTGACATGAGTCCTACCTCAGGAGCTGTTTTCGCCGAACAGGCGGGCCCGGGGGACGTGCACCTCGATCCCGCGGATACGGCCGTTGCGTTCGAATATGGCGCTGCTGTGGTCCGCTGGCAATACCGCTTCGGCGAACTCGAGGACTTCGCCGCCACTCGTTTTCAGCGCCAGCCGGGTCTCCTTGCCGTCGTGCAGGCGGTAGACGACCGGAACCTGGCACCAGGTGAAGGCGAGCCCGTGCCGCGGCACCTCGAGTTCCTGCCAGTCGCCGTCGACGTCCAGGTACCTGAACGTAGTCGATCTCGTCGCGAATTCCCGGGCGCGCAGCAGCGCCGGCACGAAGTGCGCGCGACCATCCGACACCCGGACGCCGAGTTCGCCGAAGCGCGTCAGCAGCTCCTCCTTGACCTGCCCGGTCATGCCCGGCTGCTGTGCGCCGGCATGCTTCGGCGTGTGCGAGTAGGGGTCCGTCGGAAACGCGCCGAATTCCTGCGGCGTCTTGTTGAAGCCGATGCCCCGCCGGACCCGGTAGTAGAGGACGCCCAGCCGGTCGACGCGATCCGCGCCGGCCTTGTTGTCCAGCGCCAGGAAAAAGTTCTCCTGCACGGCCAGCAGCAGCTTGGCCACCATGTGCCAGTAGATGCAGCCGAGGCCCTCGAAGCCGAACATCGTTCCGGAGCGGCCGGTGAAGGCCTGGTGGTTGAAGACTTCTTCGTACAGGTCGCACAGCGCGCCATGCGCCTCGTCGACGGATGCTCCGTAGTCCCCCCGCAGCTCGTCGAGCGCGGCCTCGAGGCTGCCCCGGTTGACCAGGCCGGCGGCGAAACGGACGGTGCCCTCGCTGTCGCGCACGACGACCCGGCGATCGCCCTCGTCGAGCAGTTCGCGCAGCAGCGGGATGTCCGCGAGCCGGTCGGACGGGATGCGGTTCTTGTCGAGGAAGCGCGGCAGTTCGCGATCGGGGTACAGCATGAAGCTTTGCTGGTCCGGCCGATAGATCGCGCTGTCGAACAGCGCCTCGAGCACGGCGACCGCATCGTCCGGGCCTATGGAGCCGGCGCTCAGTGCCGAGACCTGGCCCTCGAGCATCGGGTACAACCGGTCGATGTCGAGCTTGCCCGGCGACAGCGCGAGCAGGTTGTAGGCGTGGTAGAGGCCGTCCGCACGGCGGTTCGTCGCGATGCTGTGGTCGACCGCGGCGAGCGCGTCGGCGAGCAGGCCGCGGATCGTCTCCGCCGGGAGTTCGACCTTCCCGGAGAATCCCTCGTTGCGGTAGACCGTTTCGCGGTAGCGGCCGGCGGCTTCGCCGAGCGCCGTCAGCGACGCGAGGCGGGCGGCCGGGCTGACCGGGCCGCTGCCCAGCGCGGGCCGGAGCTCGGCGAGTGCGGCCGCCGTCTCGCCGAGCCACTGCGCGACTTCCGTCGAGACCTGCGCCGCGCCCGGCTCCTGGCCGAGCAGGCTGTCGAGGAAGCTAAGGTAGCGGCGCAGGTAGTACAGCGTCACCATCGACAGGCCCTGGCCGACCAGGGCGTTGTTTGCGTCGTTCCATTCCGGCCGCTGCGTGTTCATCCAGATGCCGCCGTCGACGACCAGGTTGCCGAGCTTGGACAGCAGCGGAACCAGCAGCTTCTCGAGCAGCGTGACCTGGTAGACGCGCCCGTCCCGGTCGGGCAGGAGCTTGCCGTCGGCGCCGAGCGTCTCGAGACGCTCCTCGATCCTGGCGGCGAGGTCGTCGTCGTAGTCGACGGTCGCCTTCGGGTCCGCGAGCAGCGCCGCGAACGGCCGAATCCGGTACGGGACGTTCGCGTAGCTGAATACGGGCAGGTGCAGAAGTTCGCCGAGCCGCTCGGGATGGAAGCGGCGCGACAACTCGAGCAGCTTCTGCAGGTAGATGATCTGGTGATCGCCCCAGTAACCGATGTAGCTCCACGGGTCCTCGGGATCCTCGACCTCCCAGTCGATGCCCTCCTTGGTGATCCGGTACGGGTTGTAGCCGTCGACCGTCGATGCATTGACGAACTTGGCGATCATGCTCTCGACAAACGAGGGAAAGCTGAACGCGAGCGCTTCCCAGTTCTGGAAGATGTCGCGCCAGTTGCCCTCGTACGAGAGCAGGGGCCTGCCGTCGGCATCGCGCAGGCGAATGGCGAACTGGTTCCAGGGCCGGCTCGGATCGCCGTGGCGACGGCCGAACGTGATAGGCAGGTACTCGAGGCACAGGCGTTCGAGCTGCCGGTCACCGGCACGGCGCACCCGGTCGAGCAGGTCCGCCGCGGCCAGCTGTTCGGGCAGGTCCTCCAGCAGTCGCCGGTTGGCCTCGAACACGCGGACGTTGAAAGACCGGATCGTGTGGCAGAGATCCGCGCGGCTGACGTTGTACTCGTCGTGGAAGATGCCGCCGCGCAGCACGTTGAACAGCACGTTCGCGTAGTGGTGAACCGCGACGTTTTCCTCCGCCGTCGCCTGCAGCGCATCGCTGCTCGCCATTATTCTCGCCAGCGCGTCCGAGCCGGCCGCCACGGATGCGCGAACGGATTCCGCCAGCGTCCCGCTGTCGGCGAGCTCGCTACGGAGTTCGACGACCCGGGCCTGGCTCAACTCCGTGTTGGCCACGATCTGCCAGCGCCACGAGCCGCCGGCGGGCAGCACGAGCTGCGTATTGACGAGGAAAGCGCCCCGCACGCCGCGCTTCAGCGTCTCGGCCTCGAGGCCGGCACCGGCGCGGAAGCGCTTCACCTGTTCCGAGGAGATGGCGACCACGGGTTCGTCGATACCGAGGCACCACGCGACGTTCGCGCGCAGCGACTCGCAGGGTTCGGCGCGATCCGTGATTCCGGAGTACAGCGTGAACAGCGCGAGGCCCGCATCGGGGTCGTACTCCGTCCACTTGTAGGCATCTACCAGGTTCGAGGAATTCGTCTGGGTGAAGCGGGGCGTGCCGGCGGGCAGCAGGTTCTGCAGCCCGTCGAGCAGGTCGATGCGGACTTCGCCAGCGCCGAGGTTTTCCAGCTCGCAGGCGCGCACGAAGCCATAGCGGTCGCTGGTCATCCACGTATAGCGAAACGCGAGACCGAGGTCGTGATTGATCTCCTCGAAGCACAGCTTGTTGCCGAGCACATTCTTGTACAGGTTACGCGTCAGCCTCGCTTCCGGGTTCGGGTTCGCCGCGAACGGATCCCACTTGTGCCACGCATCGTCACGCTGCACGCGCAGCAGCGTGATGCTGCCGGTATGAACCGTCGAGTCATGGATCCGATCGACCGTGATGTACGGGAACAGGGCGGTATCCGGCGAGACCCGGCCCGCGGTCAGGCCGCCGGTGGACGATACGAACAGCCAGTGGTCGTCGTGCGAGATGATGCTGATGAAGAACGGATCCATCCGGTCGACGTTCCGGATGGCGTAGTAGCGCTCCCCGTCGAGATCGACGAACTCGCCGGCGACGCCCGCGCTGTCGCCGGCTGCCGCCGGCCCGTACTCATGCGCCAGGTCTTGTGCAGACATAGGTATCACTCACCGAGAATCAGTGCGCCGAACAGGTCGGCGTCTATCCAGCCGCGGTCTTTGGGACCGGAGGGCACGGTTTCGGAACCGATGAAGTTTTCGCGCAGTTCGCTGCCGTCGTTGTCGCAATACGCGACCATGAGTCCGAGTTGCTTGCCGGCGAAGAGAGTCACCGGTTCGTTCCCGTCCCCGTCGTCGACGTAACTGTCGGGGTATACCTCGATGGAGACCTCCCAGACGATCCGGTCGGCGTACTGCCGCCAGTGGCTTTCGACGTGATGCGTATAGTCGCGAGCCCGCTCGTCGGTGCCGATGTCGATTGCGCGATTGTCGAGCGAGAAGTGATACGCGAACGCGTTGTGGTTGAACTGGTGATTGCCGCCGGAGTGATCTTCGTCGAGAAAGATCTCGAGGCAGTCGTCGTCCCAGTACTGGACGAGCGGATCGCGGTGCGCGTCGTAGAGGATGTCGTCGACGAACTCGACCAGGAGGTAAAGACGCTCCGGGGTCCAGGCGACCTTGAAGCGGCCGGAGAAGTCGGTCGGCGCGTACTCGGGCCCCAGCCAGCGCTGGTCGATCGCGCGCCAGTCCGCCCCGGCCCAGGCGGCGTCGTCGGCGACTCCGTCAATGTCCGGCGCGCTCGCCGCGCGCGGCGCAACGTACGAGCTTCGGCCCTCGGGGCGGTCCGTTTGGCCGGCCGCAACGACGACCGGGGCGAGTAGCGGCAGCAGCAGCAGCCTGGCGATGTTGTGCGGCACGCAGGTCCCCCGGACGAGAATCGAACCCGGTCGCGACGGCCGATCCCGGAAGGCCGCCGGCCGGGCTTTTCAGTTGGTCATGACGGCGACGCGGGGCAACGAGGGCTCGCTGCCGCCGTGGTTCCGGCATATTCTAAAGACATCTGACAGCGCTGTCATCCGGAGCGGCTCGTTTTGCTGGCGGGCGGCCCGGGGCCGCCCCCGGAAAGGTTCAGAGGGTTTCCTCGAGGATGCGCCGCTTGATCCGCTCGAACTCGTCATCGGTGACGTAGCCGGCGTCGCGCAGCTCGCCGAGCGTCCGCAGCTGCTCGAGAGCG
>CALALV010000108.1 GCA_937925605.1 uncultured Woeseia sp. | reverse complement strand
GGTGCATCCACTCGAGACGCTGGGGCACTACGCCGCCTGGCTGGAGATTCGCACGCAGCGCCTGCGCGCCCTGAACGGCCTCGCGTTTCGCACGCCGGTGGAAATCGGCCGGCGCCTCAAGCTCGACTTCGCCCGGGTGGACCGCGCGACCTTCGAGGCGCGCCGCAGCGCGTACCAGCAGGGCCGCCAGGACGAGTTCTTCCGCGCCCACACGATTCGCGGCGTGACCGAGCACGTGGTCCGGCGCGGCGAATCGGTGTGGGTGCTCGCGCTGCGCCGCTACGAGGTGCCGCTGTGGCTGTTCCGCCAGTACAACCCGCAACTCGACATGCACAACGTGCTGCCGGGCACGCGCGTCCGCCTGCCGATCCTGCAGCCGACGGGCGCCTGAGCGCGCCATGCTCGCTTTCTGCGTGCGCCTGCTGCCGGTCGTGTTCGTGATCGCGGCGGCGATCGCCTACGTCGTGCACGTCGAACCGGCGGATGCCTACCCGTTGCGCAACGCGCTGCCCATGCTCGTCGTACTGGCGCTCGCCGCGCTGACGCTGTATCGCGGCGGCGGACGCTGGACCGGTGCCGGCTGGCGCTGGCCGCTGGCGACGCTGGGCTTCGCAATACCCGCGCTCGGCCTGTCCCTGTACCTGCACTACGGCTGGGCGAACGATCTCGACGGCATGTACAGCGAGGCCGTCTACCCGACGGCCCTGTTCCGCTTCCTGCCTGCCTACACGCTGGTTGCGGGGGGCATCGGCTTCGCGATCGGCTGGATCGCGGGCCGCGAGGTGCGCGCCACGTGATGTGCGTCGATTCCCGGGGCGCCCGGCCTCTGGTAACGTCGCAGCTGCCGACAGCAGGGAGCCGGGCGTGACGAACAAGCCGACAGCGATGGCAATGACGACGATGCTGGCCTGCCTGGCCTTCGCTCTTGCCGCGCGCGCCGACGGTCCGCTGGACGGCGAGTTTCCGCAGGCGGACGCGGTGCTGGTGGAGAAGGGCGCGCGCAAGCTGCACCTGTTGCGGGACGGGCGGCCGTTCCGCACGTTCGACATCGCGCTCGGCGTCGCGCCGGTCGGCGACAAGGAACGCGAGGGCGATGCGCGCACGCCGGAAGGCCGCTATTTCCTCGACCTGCGCAACCCGAACAGCGATTTTTTCCTGTCGATCCGCATTTCCTACCCTGACGCCGAGGATCGCCGCGAGGCGCGCGCGAAGGGCGTCGACCCGGGCGGCCAGATCATGATCCACGGCCAGCCGAACGAGCCAACCTACTCGGCGGCCTTCTACGCCAGCGAGGATTGGACGAACGGCTGCATCGCGGTATCCAACTCCGACATGATCGACATCTGGTTGATGACGCCGGACGCCGGCGTACCGATCGAGATACGACCGTGAGTGCCACCGACATCGCGACCAGCAGCGTCATCCGCGCCGAAACGGGCGCGACGGTGGACGCCGAGGTCTGGCCCGAGGGCAGCCTCGAAGTCCTGTCGCAGGACGAAGCCGACCAGCTGCGCAACGCCGGGCAGGGCGGCCAGTACACGCTCGTCCGCCGCTGCCTGCTCGCCGTGCTCAACTCGGGCGGCAACACCGACGACGCGCGCGAGGTCCTGGAGCGCTACCGTGATTTCGAGGTGGCATTCGAGCAGCAGGACCGCGGCCTCAAGGTCGTGCTGCGCTCGGCGCCGGCGCATGCCTTCGTCGACGGCAAGATGATCCGCGGCATTCGCGAGCAGCTTTTCGCTGTCCTGCGCGACGTCGTCTTCACCAGCAACGAGATCCAGTCCAGCGGCCGTTTCGACCTGCAGAGCTCCGAGAACATCACGAACGCCGTATTTCACATCCTGCGCAACGCGCGCCTGTTTCGCCTGCCCGCGACCCCCAACCTGGTCGTGTGCTGGGGCGGCCACGCGATCAGCCGGGACGAATACGACTACACGAAACGGGTCGGCTACGAACTCGGCCTGCGGCTGCTGAACGTCTGCACCGGCTGCGGCCCCGGCGCGATGAAGGGGCCGATGAAGGGCGCAACGATCGGGCATGCAAAACAGCGGATCAGCGATGGCCGCTACATCGGCATCACCGAGCCCGGCATCATCGCCGCCGAGTCGCCGAACCCGATCGTCAACTCGCTGGTCATCATGCCGGACATGGAGAAGCGGCTCGAGGCCTTCGTCCGTCTCGGCCACGGCATCATCGTGTTCCCGGGCGGTGTCGGCACGACCGAGGAGATCCTCTACCTGCTCGGCATCCTGCTGCAGCCCGAGAACGCGGAGCTGCCGCTGCCGCTGATCCTGACCGGCCCGGCCGGCAGTGCGGACTACTTCCGCCAGGTCGACGAGTTCATCGGCGCGACGCTCGGCCCTGCCGCGCAGGCCCGCTACCAGGTCCTGATCGACGATCCCGAGGAAGTCGCGCGGCGCATGCAGGCGGGGCTCGCGGACGTACGCGCGTTCCGCGAGCGGCACGGCGACGCCTATTACTTCAACTGGCGGCTGCGCATCGACCACCCGTTCCAGCAGCCCTTCACGGCGACCCACGAGAGCATGCGCGCCCTCGAGATCAGCCGCGACCTGCCGGTGCACGCCCTGGCCGCCAACCTGCGGCGGGCCTTCTCGGGCCTGGTGTCCGGCAACGTGCGCGAGGACACGATCGCGACGATCGAGCGTGACGGGCCGTTCGAGATCACCGGGTCTGCGCGGATCATGGGCCTGCTGGACCGGCTGCTCGCCGGATTCGTCGCCGACGGGCGCATGAAACTGGAGAGCGAGCAGTACCGGCCCTGTTACCGGGTGCGTGTCTAGCGGCGGCCGCCGCGGCTGTGACACGGTTCTCGAAACGGCCATCCGGGGCCCGGCCATTAAGTAAAAATCGCCTATAAGTAATTAATTTTAATAGCGAAAATGACCATCTGCATTGTGACCCAGTTCCTGTGAATCAGGCGCCCGAGCGCCTAGGATGCAGGCATAGGGATGTCGAGGGCGCGGGCCGATGCAGGACAGCAAGGACATTGACTGGACCGGCGAGTACCGTCGCAGCGAAGCGGACGGCGAAGAGGCCGAGGTAGCCCGGGACGAGGTTGCCGAGGCGTCGAACGACGACAGTGCCGGCGACGGCTGGCAGCACTACCGCCGCTGGATCTCCAAGGCGCCGGCACCGCGGGCGCGGCGCTCCGGCATCGATCCCGCCCTGTACAGCTGGAAGGGTTACCGGACCTGGACCGAGCAGGTCAAGCGCAACTGGACCGACAAGGACTAGCCAGGGTCTCCCCCGCGCGCCGCCGCCGACGCAGGGTCGGCAACGCAAGTCAGCCCCACCACCTTTCCGTACCTCGCGCCCATCGCACCGCCTTTTGCGCTGCCCGTTGCGCGGTCGATTGCACGGCCCGCCGCACGGCCCACCGCACTGCCCACCGCACTGCCCACCGCACGGCCAATCGCACGACAGTTATTGCGGCCCGTCACGCGGCAGGTC
>CALALV010000107.1 GCA_937925605.1 uncultured Woeseia sp. | reverse complement strand
GCAGCCGGGACCGCGAACATGCCAGCAAGCGACGGCCGGGGCGACCTCCGCGCCCTGCACCGGGCCCGCGCCCTGCTCGACCTCTGCGACACCATGCTGGCGCTGGACGCGACCCGGCGCGAGGCGTTGCTCGCCCGCCTGGACGAGAGCGATCACGAACTACGCGATGAGCTGCGCGCGCTGCTCGAAGCCGTGAACCGCTCCGGCAACTTCCTCGAACTCGGCTGGCGCGGCACCCGCAACGGCCGGCGCCGCTAGTCGCAGTCCGCCAGCAGCTCCCGCAGGTCCCCGGGCTGGCCGCGGTCGAACTCCGACAGCCCGAAGCGGGCGTCGATCGCCTGCCACTGGTCCAGCGTCCGGCGGTACCAGCTGCAGGCCGCGTCGGGCCGACCCGCGAAGTGGTAGATGTCTGCCGTCATGTGGTGGCTGACGGCCAGCGAGCGCTGCGCCGCCGGCGTGTCGGGCTCGGCACGCGCCTGGGCCTCGAACCAGCGGCCAACCTCCAGCATCAGCTCGATCGCCGCGGCGTGCTCGCCGCTGCGCACCAGCGCCATTGCGCGCGAGCCCTTCAGTATCGCCAGCCGGCGCGCACTCGCCGTGTCGGCGGGATCGCGTGCGACCGCCACGTTGGCGATGTCGATGGCGACCGCGTAGTCGGCCGCCGCGCGCGCGGGCTGCCCCGTATCGATGTAGGTATTGCCGCGCGACCAGTGCGCTACGCCGAGCGCGGCGGCCACCGAGTCGTCCGCGCCGCCGGTCGCCTGCGCCTGCCGGTAGCTGTCGATCGAGCGGCCATAGGCGTCGATCGCGGCGTCGTACTCGTCAAGAAAATAGTGCGCCTCGCCCAGCAGCTGCAGCGCGTCGCCTTCGATCCGCAACAGCGCCGGCGACCCGCCCTGGCGATCCCTCGCCGCCGCGGCGCGCTCGAGCAGCCCGGCTATGACGCGCTTTGCCTCCGCGTAGTCCTGCTGCCACTTGTAGGTCTCGGCGTAGCTCTTCAGCACCCGCAGCCGGTCGAGAACAATATCGGGCGCGTTCGCTGCACGTTCGCCCGCCATGTCGAAGGTCGCCAGCGCGAGATCGAGCTCGGCGCGGGCCGCGACCGGGTCGTTGTCGACCGAGACCAGGTCCGCGCCACGCGCGGCGTGCAGCCGCGCCAGCGCATGCAGCGTGTCCGGCTGCCCGGGCCGCGCCGTGTCCAGCGCCTCGAGTATCTCGCGCGCCCGAGACCAGGCAGCCAGCGCGCGCTCGCGCTCCGCCGGCGACTCGACGGCCTGGCGGTTCAGGATCGTGTACAGGCGGGTGTAGCCGCGTGCCGCGTCGAGTTTGACAGCCGGGTCCGCACCGTCGCCGGTCGCGAGCGAGTCGAGGTAACGCTGCGCCGTCGCGGCCAGCCGCTGGCGGGCCGAGACCGTCCCGGGCAGCCGCTCGAGATCGTCGTACACGTCGAACATCATCGTGCGCGCGATTTCCCGCACCTGGTCGAACTGCTCAGCGGCCTGCTGCCGCGCCGCCTCGGCCTTGAGCCAGGACCAGCCGGTGGCGACGAGGCCGCCGACCAGTGTCACCAGCAGCGCGGCGGAAAACGCGGCGGCCACGCGATGCCGTGCGACGAACCGCTGCGCCCGGTAGGCGAACGACGAGGCCCGTGCCTCGACCGGCTGACCTTCCAGGTAACGGCCGAGATCGGCGCTGAACGCGGCGACGGAGGCATAGCGGTCTTCCGGCCGGCGCGCCAGCGCCTTCATCAGGATGTTGTCGAGGTCGCCGGCGAGTGCGCGGCGCAGGCGCTCGGGCGTCGTCCCCCGTGCGAGGGCGACCGCCCGCCGCTCGGCGTCGTTCGCAAGCTGGCCGAGACGCTTGCTCGGCAGCGGGATCGACAGCCGCTCGACCCTCTCCGCGAGGCGCGCGCGCGTTTTGCCGTCGAGGCTGTAGGGGTGCACGCCGACCAGCAGCCGGTACGCGAGCACGCCAAGCGAGTAGACGTCGCTCGCGGTCGTCACCGCGTCGTCCAGCAGCTGCTCGGGACTGGCGTAGTCCGGCGTCAGCGCCGGCGTGCCGAACAGCGTCGTCGCGCCACTGCCGGGATCGTCCTCGCTGCGCAGCAGCCGGGCGATGCCGAAGTCGAGCAGCTTCGGAATGCCGTCGGCCGTGACCAGCACGTTCGACGGCTTGATGTCGCGGTGCACGACGAGGTTCTGGTGCGCAGCGTGCACGGCGAGCGCGACCTTGCGCAGCATCTCGATGCGGCCGGGCAGGTCCACGCGGCCCTCGTCGAGCGCCGCGTCGATGCGCCGGCCGTCGACGTACTCCATGACGAGGTAGGGCACGCCGTCGTCGGTGCCGCCGTCGATCAGGCCGGCGATGTACGGGTGGTTCAGGCCCGCGAGTATCTGTCGCTCCGCGTTGAAGCGGTGGATCAGCGGCTCCGCGAGGAAGCGTGCGCGGATAACCTTGACCGCGACCGTCTGCCGGAAGCTGCCGGTCTCGCGCTCTGCGCGGTACACGGCGCCCATGCCGCCCTCGCCCAGAGACTCGAGCAGCCGGCAGCCGCCGATGACGCGTCCGACCAGCGAGTCGGCGGTCCAGGCGGTCGCCGCGGTCTCGCCGAGCGCGACGTCCGCGGACGTGATCGCACCGAGCACGGAATCGACGGCCTTGCGCAGGCGCTCGTCGCTGCCGCAGGCTTCGTCGATTGCGCGGCTGCGCTCCGCGAGCGGCAGGTCCAGCAGGCGGTCGCAAATGGCCAGCGCGTCGCGCGTCGGGCTGCTATCCGTCGACACGCCCGCCTTCCTGCATCTGCTGGTACAGCCAGCCGCGGGCCACGCGCCAGCTGCGCTTGACCGCGGTCGGCGAGAGTTCGAGCACGGCGGCCGTTTCCTCGATCGTCAGGCCGCCGAAGAAGCGCAGCTCGACCAGCAGCGCACGGTCCGGGTCGGCCGCGGCGAGTCGCTCGAGCGCCTCGTTCAGCGCGAGGATCTCGGTAGCCGGCTGGCCGTCACCGGCAATCCCGGCCAGCGTGACCTGGATACCGCCGTCGCGCTTCGCGGCATTGCGCCGGCGCGCCGCGTCGACGAGGAACTCGCGCATGATGCGGGCGGCCATCGCGAGGAAATGCGCGCGCCCCTGCCACTCGATGCGATCGATGTCGACCAGCCGCATGTAGGCCTCGTGCACCAGCGCGGTCGGCTGCAGGTCGACCGCGGCGCGTTCGCCGGCGAGGTAGCGGCCGGCAATGGCGCCGAGCTCGTCGTAGATGCGCTCAATGACGGCCTGCCGGGCGTCCGCGTCGCCGCCGTTCCAGCGCTGCAGCAGCTCGGTGACCTCGGACACGGTGACTCCCTGTTCTTGTTCTGTAACTCTCGCGGCCGCGGTCAGTATATCCGAGCACGTGTGCCGTCAGCACTCGGTCGGCGTTATGTCGCAATCTGTGCCAGAATCGGGCCGCTGCATGGCCGCGCGACGACGACGGCGACGGACGGTGATCCGGATTCCGGTTTCACGCTGTCGCCGTGCGCCGTGACGAGCGAGACCGCGCCACTTTTCGCAAGCAATGGCCGGAGCCGTCGTGACCCTCGAACAGTATGCATACATGGCTGAAATCGTCGGGGCCGTCGCGGTCGTCGCCTCGCTGGTCTACGTCGGTCAGCAGATCCGGGCGGCGAACCGCGTCAACGAGGCCAACGCGCGCCACAACATCTCCGAGTTCGTGCTGCAGATCTCGATGTTCAGCGCGGAGCATGCCGACCGCATTGCCGAGATCGAGCGCAAGCTTGCCGCGAACGAGGAGCTGTCGGCGTCCGAGCGCCAGTTCCAGTGGTGGCACCACATGAATTTCATGCTGCACGCCGAGACCTACTTCCACCACTACGAACTCGGCCTGATGCCGGCCGGCCACTGGCAGGGCTACGTCCGCTACGTGGAGGGTTACGCCGTATCGCCCGGTTTCGTCGACTTCTGGCGCGACGTCGGCCCGGCGTTCTCGCGCGACTTCTGCAACTGGATGACCGCCATCGTCAACCGCCGCAACGGCGTCGACCTGCCGAGGCACGAGGATGCCTGAGCGCGAAACCGCCCCGGAACCGGCCGAATGCCCAGCGGCGGTTCGCTGAAGCCATGCTGCTGGCTGCCGCTCTGCTCAGCGTCTTCATCGGGCTCGCGCACTCCGTGCTCGGCGAGAAGTACATCCTCCGCCGCCTGTTCCGCCGCCCGCTTCCGAAGCTGCTCGGCGGCGAGGAGTTTACGCGGAAAACGATCCGTTTCGCGTGGCATGTCACGACGCTCGCCTGGTTCGGCTTTGCGGCGCAAATGCTGCTGATTCATTTCGGGCTCGACGGCACGCGCAACCTGCTGCTCGCGAGCTCCGCGACCTTCGCCGCAACGGGCGCGGTCGCACTGCTCGCCAGCCGCGGCTTGCACCTGTCCTGGATCGTGTTTTTCGCCATCGCGGTGCTCGGCTACCTGGCGGCGGGCAGCCACTGACACGGAACCCGGCCACCGGCACGCGTCAAATACCGGGACTGCTGCCGATACGAGGGTTCATCATGCGCCTGCTGCTCCCCTTGCTGCTCTGCCTGCTGCTGCCGCCCGCGCTCGCGGACGAACCGCCCGATGACGAAGCGGTGCTGCGCCACTTCAAGACCGTGCTCTGGCCGCAGGCGTACCGGACGCAGGACACAGCGCTGCTCGCACGCCTGCTGCACGAAAGCTTCGAGATGCTGGACGACGCCGGCAACCGCAGCACGCGGCAGAAGGAGCTCGAGGCCGTTGCCGCGGAGGCCTGGGACCCGGGCGAATTCCGCTACGAGATCGAGCGGCTCGAGATCTACGACGGCCGCTTCGCCGTGATCGACGGCCGCGGCATCGCCAGCGATTACACCTACGTCTCGAGCAACTACCTGGTCAAGCAGGACGGGCGCTGGCAGGCCATCGGCTCGCACGTGTCGGGCTTCCGACGCACGGCCGGGGAGAAAGCCGCAGTCGACTAGGGACCGCGCCGCTCACAGGCGCTGCAGGATCATCTCCGCCTGCTCGCGATAGTCCTCGGACTCCGCCGCGGCCTCGAGGTGCGGGCGGGCGTCGCGCGGCCGGCCGGCGCGGAACGCGGTGATGCCGGCCAGCAGTTCGACCTGCGCCGCGTCCTTCAGGCCGCCGAGGCGCAGCGCTTCCTCGTAGGACTCGAAGGCCTCGTCCCAGTCCTCGTCCTCGAAGAAGATGCCGGCGAGCAGCCGGTAGGTGCGACCATCGGGCGCGAGTTGCGCCGCGTCCTCGAGTACCGTTTTCGCGCGGGCACGCTCGCGCGCCAACAGCCAGAGCTCGCCCAGCTGCCGCAGCGTCTCGGGGTCCGACGGCAGGCGTTCGTCGGCGAGGTAGTCCTGCAGCAGCCGCGCCGCCTTCTCCGGAATCTCGACCAGCCCGTACAGCGACACGAGCCGCCGCAGGTCGACCGGTTCGGTCATCGGGTTCTGCAGGTTCGCAATCACCAGCGCGGCGAGCGCGCGCCGGCTCTCTTCCTGCGTGACGAAGTGGTTTGCGAGCAGCCGCCAGTAGCCGTCCTCGGCCGGCTGGCGCTCGAGCATGCCGAGCACGACGCCGAGCGCCCGGTCGTAGAGCTTCTGGTCGAACAGGATCTGGTAATAGACCCGCTCCCACTGCTCGTTCGGCGTGTCCACCTCGGCGATCGCGCGCTCGATCTGCACCTGCGCCCGCGGCAACTTGCCGACCATGTAGTTCGCGTAGGCGACGTAGAAGATCTGCGAGGGCGCAGGCGCACCCTCGGCGTTCTCGTACCAGTACTCGAGGTGCGGCAGCGCGGCCTCGAACTCCTGTTCGCCGACCAGCAGCTGGCCGTAGAACGACGACAGGTTGGCGCGCATCGGCACCGGCAGCTCGGTGACCGCGAGCGCCCGCTCGACCGCGGCGCGCGCGCCGTCCGTGTCGCCGGCCAAGATACTCGTATTCGCGAGGTACTGGTGCACCAGCGCGAACTCGTAGGGGTTGTCGGCGACCTTCGCCGCCAGCTCGCGCAGCAGGGCCTGCGCATCCGTGTAGCGCTCCTCCTCCCACAGCTCCTGGGCCCCGGTCAGCTTCAGGAACGTCCCGCGCGAGGTCGTCGGCATCGTCGAGGTCTGCCGCTGCGCGAGCGCGGCGTCCGTCGCCAGCAGTGCAAGCAGGAGCGCGGCGATTCGCAGGCAGTCACGCATCACTCGTTGCCCTGTATCTCGAAGTTGATGCGCGTGTAGCTGACGACGCTGGCCGGCTTGCCGTCGACGAACTGCGGCTGGTACTTCCAGCGCAACACCGCGCGGATCGCCGCGCGGTCGAAGGTGCCCGGCGGATCCGAGCGCAGCACCTCGGGATCGGCCACGGCGCCGGTCTCGGTGACCGTGAAGCGCAGCACCACCTGGCCCTGGATGCCACGCATCAGCGCGGACGCCGGGTACTCGGGTGGTATGCGCACCAGCGGCGTCAGCTCGCGCGCGACGGAAATGCCGCCGCCGACGTCGATGCTCAGGTCGATGTCCGGGAACGACACCTGCAGGCCGCTGACCGAGCCGCCGCGCGACAGGTCGGTCAGCGTCTGCATGTCCTGCTGCATCTCGTTCTGCGGTTTCTCGGGCGCCTGCGGGTCGCGCCGCGAGCGCACCTCGCGCGAGTCCTCGGCCACGCGGATGAAATTCGAGATGTCGAAATCGGTCGTCTCGGTCAGGCGGATGCGGCGGTTGCCGACCATGTACTCGATGGCGATGAACATCAGCGCGTTGATGACGAGCGCCGCCAGCACGATCGCCGGGAGCTTTTTCGACGTTGTCGCGTTCAGCATGCGCGTGCCGCCCTTGCGCTAGTCCGGCGTGGCCGCGACCGCGACCTGCTCGACACCTGCGAGCCGCGCCTGGTCGAGCACCTCGATCACGAGGCCGGTCTTGGAGGCGTCGTCGGCCAGGATCACGACTGCGCCCTCGGGGTTCTCGGCGTGCAGGCGCTCGACGTGGCCGCGCACGCTCCGCGGGTCGACGCGCTGCCGGTCGACCCAGACCTCGTCGTTCTCGGTCACGGCGATCATGATGTTGGCTTTCTGCTGGATCTCCGCCGTGCGCGCGTTCGGCCGCTCGATCTCTACGCCGGCCTCCTTGACGAAGGATGCGTTCACGGCGAAGAAGATCAGCAGGATGAACACCATGTCGATCATCGGCGTGATGTTCAACGCCGTCGCGCCCGCGTCATCCCGGGTGTGCTTGCCGGCTGCCATCAGCGGCCCTCCACGAGTTCGGCCTCGAATCGCCGCGCGACTTCGTCGGCGCGGTTCTCGAGGTCGGAAACGAAATACAGTCCGGACAGCGCGGTGAACAGGCCCGCCATCGTCGTCACCAGCGCCTCCGAGATGCCCGAGGCCATGCCGCGCGTGTTACCGGTGCCGAACACGGTGATGACCTCGAACACCTTGATCATGCCGGACACGGTGCCGAGCAGGCCGAGCAGCGGCAGGATCGCGGTCAGCGCGTTCAGCGCGAGCAGGTTGCGGCCGGCCTCGGAGCGCAGGTCGCCGGCCAGCGCCTCGATGCGACGGAACGCAAGCGCGTCCTGTGCCCGCACGCGGCCTGCCTGCCAGTCGTCGCGCAGGCGCGCGCGCAGCGCGGGCAATTCGCGCCAGTAGAACCAGTAGCGCTCGGCGATCAGGATCCACATCAGGATCGACGCGAACAGGATCGCCCACAGCGTCAGGCCGCCCTGCTCGAACAGCCCGCTGAAACCGTCCTGCAGGTCAGCCCAGCTCATGGCCGGTCAGCAGGTCGCTGGAATACTTGCCGAGCCGCTCGATCAGCCGGTTCGCGCGCCCGACGAGCAGGCTGTGGAACAGCACCAGCGGGATCGCGACCGCGAGGCCGAGCTGGGTCGTGATCAGCGCCTGCGAGATGCCGCCCGACATCAGCTTCGGGTCCCCGGTGCCGAACAGCGTGATCGACTGGAAGGTCTCGATCATGCCCGTCACGGTGCCGAGCAGCCCGAGCAGCGGGCTGACCGCGGCGAGCACGGCCACGGTCGGCAGGCCGCCGTTCAGCCGGGAGCTCTCTTCGGCGAGCTGCTCGTCGAGGCGCACGCCGACCGCCTCGAGCGTGTCCTTTTGCATTTGCGCGCGGACCTGCTGCAGCCGGCCGAGCGCGTTCTTCGCATTCGGTTCGCCGCCCGCGGCCTGGCGGTCGATCGCGCGCCGCGCGAGCAGGTTCGCAACCGCGCGGCGGATCACGATCAGCACGCCGATCGCGCCCAGTATGAGGATCAGGTAGCCGATCGCGCCGCCCTGGTCGATGCGCTCGCGCAGGTCCGGCGACTGCACCATCAGGCTCAGGATTGCGCCCTTGGACGGGTCGAGCGCCATCGGGACGACGCCCGACTCTGCCGCCTGCAGGTCGCGCGCCATCTCGCGGAAGCGCGGCGCGGGCTGCCGGCTCAGCTCGACCAGCTTGCCGGAATCCGGCAGGTAGCGCAGGAAGTAGCCGTCGCTGACCGAGTTGAAGACGCCGGCGCGGGTCACGACCTGGCGCGCTTCGTCGCCCTGCGGCTTGATCACCGTCGCGTTGAAGCGCACGACTTTGCCGGACTCGCTGACCTCGGTCATGATCGAGGTCCACAGCCGCTTGATGTCGTCGATCGACGGCGGCGTCGTGCCCTTGCCGAGCTCCTCGAGGAACGGCGACCGCTCGGCGTCCTCGGCCGCGACCAGCGACGAGTCGAGCACGCCGTGCGCGCTGAGCGCGGCCTGGCGGACGATCGCGAAGGTGTCGTTCAGGTCCCCGGCGCGCTCGCGCAGCGAGGCCTCGTACTCGGTCAGCGTGCGCTCATTCTGCTCGTACTCGCCGCGCAGCTCGTCCGCGCGCCGGTTGGCGGCCGCGAGCTGCCTGCGTGCGTCGGCCAGCAGCCCGGCTTGCTCCTCGCGTGCGGCAAGGAAGCGCTCGATGCGTTCGGCGTCGTACTCCGCTTCGCGCAGCGCCTCCTGGCGGACCATCTCGACCAGCGCGTCGACGTCCTCGACGGCTGCCGGCAGCGTGAGCGGGAGCGCGAGCAGCGCGCCCAGCGCGGCTATTTTTTTCATGTCCGGTCCTCCGGCGCCGGCACCGGCAGGCGCGTCAGGTCCGGCGGCAGCTGCTTGCGCGCGATACGGATCGCGCGGTCCAGCGACTGCCGGTATTCGCCGGGCAGCTCGACCCAGCGGTCCGCGTCCTTGTCCCAGTAGCCGATCTCGAGGCCGTCGAGCGTCATGTAATACAGGCCAAGGCGCCCGTAGCGCAGGAAGTTGACCGTGCGCGCCTCGTTGTCGACGACCATCTCGCCCTCGTAGGCCTCGATCGTGTGGCCGTATTCCATCTCGACCTGGTAGGCCTCCATCGTCCGCCGGTACTTCTCGGAGACGGGCACCTCGGGGCGCGACATCAGCTCCTCGAGTGCCGCGATGCGCAGGCTGCGCTCGTTCTCGAGGAACGGCATGTCGATCGCCACGAACTCCTTCAGCACCTCGATCATGCGCACGATCAGCGGCAGGATGCGGCGCTTCGTGACCTCGATCTCCTGGAACTGGCGCTCGAAGTCCGCTAGCTCGACCCGCTGCGTGGCGACGAGTCCTTCGAGCTGGTCGTTGTAGGCGCCGAGATCCGTGACCTGTGCCATGGTCTGGCGATACTCGTTCAGCATCTCGCGCGCCTGGTCGTCGAGCGCGTCGATGCGCGCCTGCACGTCGGCCGAGGCCACGAGGCTCTCTTCCTGCCGTTCGACGGCGGTCTCGATCGGCGACTGCGCATGGCCGGGAACGGCCACTGCCGCCAGCGCCATGCCGATAAGGACGGGACGTATCATGCGTTTCCCTCGCGGTGGATCGGGTTGCCACGCGCACGCTCGCGCTGCGGCTCGCCCGGGGTAAACAGGTTGCGGACGACGTGGCCGAGAATCTGCGGGTTCTCGCGCAGCCGGCGCATCGAGTAGGCGTGCCAGCGTTCGCCGAACGGCACGTAGACACGCAGCGGGTGGCCGCGGGCCACCAGCTCGCGGCGCAGCCGCGTGGCGACGCCGAGCAGCATCTGGAATTCGTAGCGTTCCTTCGGCAGCGCGTGGCGCCTGATCAGCGCCTCGGCCGCGGCGACCAGCCGCGGGTCGTGGGTCGCGATGCCGACGCGCGCGGCATCGCTCTCGACCAGGCGCGTGAGCAACCGCAGGTAGGACGCGTCGATCCCGGCCGGGTCGCGGTACGCGATGTCCTCCGGCTCGACGTAGATGCCCTTGCAGAGCCGGACGTCGGCGATGCCTTCTTCGATCAAACCGGCGACGTCCCGCTCGCTGCGGCGCAGGCAGGACTGGATGACGATGCCGACGTTGTCAAACCCGCGGCGCAGCTCACGGTAGACGTCGAGCGTCGCCGACGTGACCGACGAATCCTCCATGTCGATGCGCAGGTAAAGCCCGCGCTCGCGTGCATCCCCGGCCAGGCCGCGCATGACCTCGCGGCAGCCCGCGGCGTCGAAGCGCAGGCCCATCTCGCTCAGCTTCACGGAGATCCCGCAGTCGAGTCCGCGTTCCTGTATTCCGCGCAGTGCCTCGAGGTAGAGGGACTGCGCGTCTCCGACCTGCTCGCGGTCGACGCTGTCTTCGCCGAGCACGTCGATCGTCGCACTGCAGCGGTCCTGCGCGTTCAGCCTGCCGACCACCGCGTACGCATCATCGAGCCGGCTGCCGGCGATGTAGCGCCGCGAGAAGCGCCACAACAGCGGCGGCGGCACGACCTGCATCGCGCCGATCAGCGTTCGCTGTACGAGGTTTGCTCTCAAGCCGGTCCACCCCCTGGCCCGGCGCCTTCTGCCGGACGCCGACCCCAAGAGTGCCTGCCGCGCGGCCGGCATTCCGTCAGTACATGGCGCAGGGCTATGCGGGATGTACTGACGCCGCCGGCGCTGTCGCGGCGCACGCGCGGCCGGGCGTGAGTTGGCGACCCGGCTTGCCGGAACGGGGCCGGCAGCGGCAGACGGCGACCCCGGGGCGGCCCGTAGGTGATCGCCACGACTGTCCCGCGGGCGGCGGCCGGCTAGCATGGCGCACGCGGCTGGGTAACAGGCAGGCGAGTGAACGAAGTCCGAAGCGACAACGCGATACCGCAGCCGGCCGGCCGCGAATCCCGCCGGCAGCTCGTCTACGAACTCGCGAGCGGTGCGAGCGGGCTGGCGCTCGCGTTGTTCATGTGGGGCCACATGCTGCTGGTCGGTTCGATCCTGACCGGCGAGCGCGGCTTCGACTGGCTCGCGACCTTTCTCGAGGACTATTACATCGCGCAGCCGACCGTGGTCGTCGTGCTGGCCCTGTTCCTGCTGCACGCGGCACTCGCCAGCCGCAAGGTCCCCGCGCAGCTCAGGGAACGCCGTCGCATGACGGCCGTCGGCCGGGCGCTCGAGCAGGCCGGTCGCGGACTGCCCGGCAGCGCGAATCCCGCCTCCGCGTTTCGCCCGCACGTCGAGTCGCTGCTGTGGATATGGCAGGTGCGCAGCGGCATGCTGATCCTGGTACTCGGCAGCTTCCACGTGATCCTGCTCGGCGTCGACGTGCTGACGCCGCTGTTCGGCGAACGCGCGGGCATCGAGGCCGCGACCAGCGTCGCGCGGGTCCGCGGCGGCCTGTGGCTCGTGTACGCGATCCTGCTGGTGGCCGTCGAATTCCACGCGAGCGTCGGCCTGTACCGGCTCGCGATCAAGTGGGGCGCCGGCAGCCGGCTCTCACGGCGCACGCTGCACATGATCGAACGCGTTCTCCTGTGGGTATTCCTCGGGCTCGGCGCGCTGGTGCTGCTGGTGCTGGCCGGCGTGCTGCCGCCGCCGCTCGGTTTCCTGTTGCCCGGTACCGGCGCGTGAGCAGGGAATTCGAATGCTGCGACGTGCTCGTGATCGGCGGCGGACTCGCCGGCGAACGCTGCGCGATCGAGGCCGCCTCCGCCGGCCACGACGTGCTGATCCTGTCGCTGGTGCCGCCGCGCCGCAGCCACAGCTGCGCGGCGCAGGGCGGCATGCAGGCCGCGCTCGGCAACTGCGTCAAGGCCGAGGGCGACAACCCGACGCTGCATTTCCTCGACACCGTGCGCGGCTCGGACTGGGGCGCGGACCAGGAGGTGGCGCGGATATTCGCGGACGAAGCGCCGGTCGCAGTGCGCGAGCTCGCGCACTACGGCGTGCCGTGGACACGCGTCCGGCCGGGACCGAACCGCTACCACATCCGCGGCGAGCAGGTCGTGATCGACGAGCCCGCCGAGAACGCCGGCCTGATCATGCACCGCGACTTCGGCGGCACGGCCAAATGGCGCGCCTGCTACGCCGCTGCCGGCACCGGCCACGCGGCACTGTATGCCGTCGACGCCGAGGTCGTGCGGCTCGGCATCCGCGTGCGCGACCGGGTCGAGGCCGTCGCGCTGGTTCACGAAGACGGCCGCTGCGTGGGCGCCGTCGCGCGTTGCCTGCGCAGCGGTCGGCATTTCCCGGTGCTCGCCAAGGCAACCGTGATCGCGACCGGCGGGCACGGCCGCATCTACGGGCAGTACACGACGAATGCGACGATCAACGAGGGCACCGGCGCGGCCATCGCGCTGGCGACCGGCCGGGTACCGCTCGGCAACATGGAGGCCGTGCAGTTTCACCCGACCGCGCTCGCGCCCAGCGGCATCCTGGTCACCGAGGGTGCGCGCGGCGACGGCGGTTACCTGCTCGACCGGAATCTCGAGCGCTTCATGGTCGAGGCCGAACCGGAGAAGCAGGAACTCGCGAGCCGCGACGTCGTGTCGCGGCACATGGGCCGGCGCATGCGCGACGGTTTCGGCGTCGAGACGCCGTTCGGGCCGCACCTGTGGCTCGACCTGCGGCATCTCGGCGAGCAGCACCTGCAGACGAAGCTGCGCGAGGTGTTCGACATCTGCCGCGACTTCGTCGGCCTCGATCCTTCCCGCGAACTGATCCCGGTGCGACCTACGCAGCATTACTCGATGGGCGGCATCCGCGTGAACAAGGACGGCGAGGCCTATGGCATGGCCGGCCTGTACGCGGTCGGCGAGGCCGGCTGCTGGGACATGCACGGCTTCAACCGGCTCGGCGGCAACAGCTTGGCCGAGACCATCGTGACGGGCCGCCTGGTCGGCCGCAGGGTCGCGGCGGCGGTCGCGGACCAGCGCCTCGAGGTCGCGACCGGGCTCGCGTTCGCGGCTGTGCGCGACGCGGAGCGGCGAGCCGCCGACTGGCTCGCGCGCAGCGGCGACGGACCGAGCGTGTACGCAATCCGCGACGCGATGGGCGAGACGATGATGTCGAAGGTCGGCATCTTCCGCACGGGCGACGAGCTCGAGCAGGCGGTAGCCGGGCTGCGAGACCTGCTCGCACAGTGCGGCCGGGCCGTGCTGCGCTCGAAAGCGCCGGGCATGAACCCGGAACTCAGCTTCGCGCTGCGCCTCGAGGGCATGCTCAGGCTCGCGCTCGTCACCGCGCAGGGCGCGCTGGCCCGGACCGAGAGTCGCGGCGCCCACTACCGCAGCGACTACCCGCGGCGCGACGATGCCGAATGGCTGAAGCGCACGCTGGTGCGCTGGCCGGCCGACGCCAACGAACCGCAGTTCAGCTACGAGCCGGTGGGCCTGCTGGACCTGCCGCCGGGCCACCGCGGCTACGGGCGCGCGGACCAGCGGCCGATGCGGGAAGCGGTCGAGGACTATAACGCGCGCGTCCTGGACGCGCAGTCGGCGGCGGGCAGGCGCCCCACCGCCGAGGCACAAGGCAGCCGCATGCGCTGGGGCGCATGGAGGGAGCAGGCATGAACGGGAACGCCGGCAGCCGCAGGCTGCGCTTCGAGATCTTTCGCTACAACCCGCAGGACCCGGAGTCGCTGCCGCACATGCAGGAGTACGAACTCGAGGAGCTGCCCTACATGTCGCTGTACATCGCGCTGAACCGGATCCGCGAGCAGCAGGATCCGAGCCTGCAGTTCGACTTCGCCTGCCGTTCAGCGATCTGCGGCTCCTGCGGCATGCTGGTCAACGGCCGCCCGGCGCTCGGCTGCCGCACGCTCACCTCGGACCTGCCCGCGACGATCCGGCTGCACCCGCTGCCGGTGTTCGAACTGATCGGCGACCTGTCCGTCGACACCGGCAGCTGGTTCCGCGAACTCGCCGAAAGCACCGAGGCCTGGGTGCACGCGAAGGCCGCTTTCGACCCGGAGGCAAGCGAGGAGCGCATGGACGACGACACGGCCGCGCGCATCTACGAGAGCGACCGCTGCATCGAGTGCGGCTGCTGCATCGCGGCCTGCGGCGTCGCGAACGTCAACGGCCACTTCCGCGGGCCGGCCGGGCTGAACCGCATCGCACGCTTCATGCTGGACCCGCGCGACGAACGCAGCGACGGCGACTGGTTCGACGTGATCGCGAACGAGGACGGCGTGTTCGGCTGCCTCGGCATGATGGCCTGCCAGGACGTGTGCCCGAAGGAGCTGCCGCTGCTCGAGGTCTATGCCTACCTGCGGCGGCGCGCCGTCGCCGCGGGCCTGGCGGGCCGGGAACGCGGCGGCGACCCGGCCGCGGGTTAGTGCTTGCTGAGCGTCTCGAGCGCCCGCAGCACGTCGCGCCGGCTGATCTGGCCGACCAGCCGGTTGTCCTTGACGACCGGGAAGCGCCGGTAACCCGACTCGAGGAACCGGCTCGCGAGGTCGACGATGCTCATGTCGGCGTCGACCGTTTCCGGGTCCGGCGTCATGTAGTCGCTGACCGGCCCGCCGTGCTCGCCGTGATAACCCGCGGTCAGCGCGACCCTCAGGCAGTCGAGCTCCGAGAGCATGCCGACGAGGTTGCCGTGGTCGTCGACCACCGGCGCGCCCGCGATGCGGTGCGCGACCAGTTCGTGGATCGCGTCCAGCACGTCGGTATCCGGCGCGAACGTGACCAGCTTGCCGCTCATGTAGTCGCGCACCCGTGCCGATTTCAGCATCGCCAGTTCTCCCCTCGTCTACCCGCGGCCCGTGTCGGCTTCGCGCCGCTTGCGGCAGCGACCCGAGCAGAGCTCGCAGCCCTTGCCGGCGACACCGCCGCAGCTGCCCCTGAGCGGCGATCGCCCGGCCATTACGCCGACCGCCATGCCGGCGACGGCGATGCCGACGATGGCAAAGCTCAGCAGGAACGTCAGCAACAGGCTCACGGGATGTAGCCTGCGCGAACGAAGCGATCGCTGCTCCGCAGCTCGAACGCGTCGCCTTCCTGCAGCAGGTAGCTGGCGGCGAGGTCGTGCGTGTCGGCATAGCTCAGCCCCTCCTCGGGGCCGAGCACGAGCAGCGCGGTCGCGAGCGCGTCGGCCTCTGCCGCCGTCTCCGCCAGCACCGACACCGAGAACGCGGTATGGCGCACCGGGTAGCCGCTGCGCGGGTCGATCGCGTGCGAATAGCGGCGTCCCCCGTGCTCGAAGAAATTGCGGTAGTCGCCCGAGGTGGCGACCGCGACGTCGCTGAGCAGCATGACCGTCTGGACGACCCGGCCGTACTCGACCGGCTTCTCGAGCGCGATGCGCCACGGCCCGCGCGCCGCGTTCTCGCCGCTGACGCGTACCTCGCCGCCGAGCTCCAGCATGAAATTCCGCACTCCGCGCCCGAGCAGCAGTTCGGCCGCGCGGTCGACCGCGTAACCCTTGGCGATCGCCGACAGGTCGACGTACAACGCCGGCACGGACTTGCGCAGCGCGGGCTGCGCGCAGTCGGCCTGCAGCTTGTCGAAGCCCGTTGCCGGCAGCGCGGCGGCTATGCGCTCCGCCTCCGGCGGCTGCGCGGTGGCGCCGCCCGGCCCGAAGCCCCAGAGGTTGACCAGCGGCCCGACCGTCACGTCGAAGGCGCCATCGGTCGAGCGGCTGATCGCCAGCGATTGCGCGGCCAGCACGCAGAGCTCGGCCGACACCGGGTACCAGTCCGTCGACTGCGCGGCATTGAAGCGCGACAGCTCGGAGTCCGGCCGGTACGTGGACATGGACTGCTCGATGGCGGCGAACAGGGCATCGAGTTCGGCCGTCAGCGCGACGTTGTCCAGCCCGGCCGGCGGCGCGACCAGGCGTGCGTTCCAGGTCGTGCCCATCGCGCCGCCGACGAGTTCTGCGGTCGGCAGACGGTTCGCGTCCCGGCTGCAGGCGCCGACGGCCAGCACGAGCAGGACGGCGACGACCGCCCTCCGAACCGCCCGGCCTGTGATCCCGACCTGCATCCTCAGCCGCCGAAGTCGTCGAGCATGATGTGATCGCGGGTCACGCCCTGGTCCTCCAGCATCTTGATCACGGCCGTGTTCATCATCGGCGGCCCGCACAGGTAGTACTCGCAGTCGTCGGGCGCGGGATGATCGCGCAGGTAGCGATCGTACAGCACCTGGTGGATGAAGCCGGTCAGCCCGGTCCAGTTGTCCTCCGGCAGCGGTTCCGACAGCGCGAGGTGCCAGTCGAAGTTGTCGTGTGCCGCGGCCAGCGCCTCGAACTCGTCCACGTAGAACGCCTCGCGCAGGCTGCGGGCGCCGTACCAGAAAGTCATCCGGCGGCTCGTGTGCAGGCGCTTGAGCTGGTCGAAGATATGCGCGCGCATCGGCGCCATGCCGGCGCCCCCGCCGATGAACACCATCTCGTTGTCCGTTTCCTTCGCGAAGAACTCGCCGAAGGGCCCGGACACGGTAACCCGGTCGCCCGGCTTCAGGCCGAAGATGTACGAAGACACGATGCCGGGCGGGACGCTGTCGTCCGCGCCAGGGGGCGGCGTCGCGATGCGCACGTTGAGCTTGATCTCGCCGCGCTCGAGCGGGAAGTTGGCCATCGAGTAGGCCCGCTCCGTCGTCTCGCGGTTGACGGAGCGATAGCGCCACAACCGGTAGCGGTCCCACTCGCCGCGGAAGCGCTCGTCGATGTCGAAGTCTCTGTAGCTGAGCTCGTGCGGCGGGCACTCCACCTGCACGTAGCCGCCGGCGCGGAAGTCCATTTCCTCGCCCGCGGGCAGCGCGAGCACGAGTTCCTTGATGAAGGTCGCGACGTTGCGGTTGGAGGTCACGGTGCACGCATATTTCTTTACGCCGAACACCTCGTCCGGCACCTCGATGCGCATGTTCTCGCGGACCGCGACCTGGCAGGACAGCCGGTAGTGACGCTCGGCGTCGCGCCGGTTGATCAGCGAGGTCTCGGTCGGCAGGATCGCGCCGCCGCCGTCGAGCACGCGCACTTTGCACTGGCCGCAGGTGCCGCCACCGCCGCAGGCGGAAGCGACGAAGATCCCGGAGTCGGCCAGCCCCTGCATCAGCTTGATCCCGGCCGGCATGTGCAGCTCGCGCTCGCCGTTGACGACGACGTCGAGCTCCCCGCTCGGCACCAGCCGGCGGCGCGCGGCGATGATCACGGTGACCAGCAGGCTCACGATCAGCGTGAACAGCAGGATGCCGAGCCCGATTTCCGCGAGCACCGTGTTGCCGTCCGTCACAGCTGGATGCCCGAGAACGCCATGAAGCCGAGCGACATCAGGCCCGCGATGATGAACGTGATGCCGAGGCCCTGCAGCCCGTCGGGCACGTCGCTGTAGCGCAGCTTCTCGCGGATGCCGGCCAGCGCGACCAGCGCCAGGGCCCAGCCGAACCCGCTGCCGAGGCCGAAAACGACGCTCTCCCCGAGCGTGTAGTCGCGCTCCACCATGAACAGCGTGCCGCCGAGAATCGCGCAGTTCACCGTGATCAGCGGCAGGAAAATGCCGAGCGCGTGATAGAGCGGCGGAAAATAGCGGTCGAGCGTCATCTCGAGGATCTGCACCAGCGCCGCGATGACGCCGATGTAGCTGACCAGCCCGAGAAAGCTCAGGTCGACGTCGGGCAGCCCCGCCCAGGCGAGCGCGCCGTCGGCCAGCAGGAACTCGTAGATCAGGTGATTGACCGGCACCGTGATCGTCTGCACGGCGATCACGGCGAGACCCAGCCCGAGCGCGGTCTCGACCGACTTGGAGATCGCGAGGAACGTGCACATGCCGAGGAAGAAGGTCAGCGCCAGGTTCTCGACAAAAGCGGCCTTGATGAACAGGTTGACGTAGGCCTCCATCAGAGGACCTCCGTCCGGTGCACTTCGTGGATCTGGTAGTCCGGGTGCTCGACCTGCTTCGGCCGGGCGCTGCGCACGGCCCAGATCAGCAGGCCGATTATGAAGAACGCGGACGGCGGCAGCAGCATCATGCCGTTCGCCTCGTACCAGCCGCCGTTGGCCGCGAGCGGCAGCACCGGGTAGCCGAGCAGGCTGCCCGCGCCGAACAGCTCGCGCACGGCGGCGACGATGACCAGCACCGCGCTGTAGCCGAGGCCGTTGCCGAGACCGTCGAGGAAACTCGCGCCCGGACCGTTCTTCATCGCGAAGGCCTCGGCCCGGCCGAGAATGATGCAGTTGGTGATGATCAGCCCGACGAACACGGACAGCTGCTTGCTGGTCTCGTAGGCCCAGGCCTTCAGCACCTGGTCGACGACGATGACGAAGGACGCGATGATGGTCATCTGCACGATGATGCGGATGCTGTTCGGCACGTAGCGGCGGATCGTGCTGATCGCCGCGCCGGACAGCGACGCGACGCTGGTCAGCGCCGCGCACATCAGCAGCGCCGGCAGCAGCGAGGTCGTGACCGCGAGCGCCGAGCAGATGCCGAGCACCTGCAGCGTGATCGGGTTGTTGTCGATCACCGGATCGAGCAGGATCCTGCGCGGACTAGTCATAGCTGCCTGCCTCCTCGCGGTATCGTTCGAGCCACGGCCCGTAGCCGTGCGGCCCGGTCCAGTAGCGCAGCAGGTTCGTGACGCCGCGGCCGGTCAGCGTCGCGCCGGACAGGCCGTCGACCTGGTGAACCGCCTGCGGGCCCGGCTGCACCTGGCCGCGCACGACCTCGATGCGTACGCCGCCGTCGGCATCGAACAGCTGCTTGCCGGCCCACTGGTCGCGCCAGTCGCTGCGGTCCACCTGGTCGCCGAGTCCGGGCGTCTCGGCGTGCTCGTAGAAACGCAGCGCCGCGACGGTCTTGCCGTCCGGCTCCAGCGCCAGGTAGGCATACATCGTCGACCACAGGCCGGCGCCGTAGACCGGCAGGATGATCTGCCGCAGCGCGCCTCGCTCGCGTACCAGGAAAACCGGCCCGTAGCGGGCGCGCCGGCCGATGCCGGCGACGTCGAATTCCGCCGGGATCGCGACGGCGTAGGCCGGGTCGCTGGCGGCGGCGACCGGGTCGAAGCCGCGCGCGTCCGGTTCGTCGACGTAGCTGCCGCTGTCGAGGTCGACGAGGCGCAGCTCGATGCGCTCGAACAGCGCGCCGGGGTCGGCGCCCGGTTCGTACAGCCCGGCCACCTGCAGCACCGTGCGCTGGCGGAACTCGCGCTCGTTGGCCTCCTGGCGCGGCTTCAGCAGCACGGCCGCGCCGGCGACGAGGATCGAGCACAGCAGGGCCACGGAGAGTGCGACCGTGAACGTGTTCCTTATGCTGTCGCGCTCAGCCACTGCGTTTCAGCCTGCGCCTGACGTTGGCGCGAATCACGAACCAGTCGATGATCGGCGCGAATACGTTGCCGAACAGGATGGCCAGCATGATGCCCTCCGGGAACGCGGGGTTGATGACCCGGATCACCCAGGTCAACGCACCGACCAACAGGCCGAAAATCCAGTGGCCGGCGAGCGTGCCCGGTGCGCTGACCGGGTCGGTCGCCATGAACACCGCGCCGAAGGCGAAGCCGCCTAGCACGACGTGCCAGTGCCAGGGCATCGAGACCATCGGGTTGCTGCTGTCCACGCCGGCGAACAGCAGCGCCGGGATGATCAGCCCGAGGAAGGTCGCGACGATGATCCGCCACGAAGCGATGCGCGTGTAGATCAGGAACAGCCCGCCGAGCAGGCAGGCGGCGGCGGAGGTTTCGCCGAGCGAGCCCTCGATCTGGCCGAGGAAGGCCTGCATCCAGGTCACGCCGTCGGCGAGGACGCCGGGCACGCCCTCGAGCGCCGCGACGCCGAGCGCCGTCGCGCCGCTGTAGCCGTCCACCGGCACCCAGACGGAATCGCCCGAGAGCTGCACCGGGTAGGCGAAGTAAAGGAACGCGCGGCCGGCCAGCGCCGGGTTGACGAAATTCTTGCCGGTGCCGCCGAAGACCTCCTTGCCGATCACGACGCCGAAGCTGATCCCGAGCGCGACCTGCCACAGCGGGGTCGTCGCGGGCAGGATCAGCGCGTACAGGAGCGAGGTGACGAAGAAACCCTCGTTCACCTCGTGGTTGCGCACCGTGGCGAACAGGACCTCCCAGAAGCCGCCCGCCGCCATCGTCACGGCGTAGATGGGCAGGAAGTACAGCATGCCGTGCACGAAGTTGTCGTAGAGGCTCGCCGGATCGTAGCCCGCGCCGAGCAGCGTCAGCGCCGTCGCGCGCCAGCCGTCGATGGACTGCAGGCCGAGCGAGGCGAGCGCCGTGTTCGCCTGGAAGCCCGTGTTCCACATGCCGACCAGCGCGGCCGGCGTCGCCGCGAACACGACGATGATCATGACGCGCTTCAGGTCGATCGCGTCGCGCACGTGCGGGGACCCGCGGGTCACGTCGGCCGGCGAGTACAGCGCCGTGTCGACCATCTCGAAAATCGCGCCGTAGCGCTCGAAGCGGCCGCCGCGCGCGAACAGCGGTTCGAGCCGGTCGAGAAAGCTGCGCAGGCGGCGCATCAGCCGTTCGCCTCGATGTCGTCGAGGTTCATGCGCAGGAAGGAGCCGTACTCGTACTTGCCGTTGCAGACGAACGAGCACAGCGCGAGGTCCTCCTCGTCGAGCTCGAGACAGCCGAGCGCCCGCGCGCGCTCGGTGTCCTCGACGATCAGCGCCTTCAGCAGCGGCGTCGGCAGGATGTCGAGCGGCATGACGCGCTCGAACGCGCCGGTCGGGACCATCGCGCGCGGGCTGCCGTTCTGCGACGTGCTGAGCGCGAAGCCGTGGCGGCGGCCGAGGTGCGCCGCGTAGGAGCGGGTCGCCGAGTACTTGTCGAGCCCCGGGCGCATGAAGGCGAGGAACTCGCGCTCGCTGCCCTCGGCGAGCACCGTGACCTGGTTGTGGTAGCGGCCGAGCCAGGCGAGCGGGCCGGACGCGCGGTGCCCGCCCAGCGCCGAGCCGCTGATCACGCGCTTGCGCCCGGCCAGGGTCTCGCCGGCCAGCAGTTCGGTGACCGCCGCGCCGCGCCGGGTCGCGAGCAGGCGCGGGTCGCGGACTGCGGGCCCGCCCAGCGCGACGACCCGCCGGGTCGGCGGACGGCCGGCCAGGAACAGCTCGCCCATCGCGATGACGTCCTGGTATCCGACGTGCCAGACGCTGCGGCGCTCGCCGACCGGCAACAGGAAATGGATGTGCGTGCCCGGCAGGCCGGCCGGGTGCGGCCCGGCAAACTCGGCGTGCCGGAACGGTCCGCCCTCCGGGCAGGCGATGCCGGCGCCGGGCGCGGTGCAGACGTAGACCGGCACGTCGGCCACGCGGCCGACCACGGCGAGCCCGGCGGCGAAGGCCTCCGCGCTGCCGGCGATGACTACGGCGGGGTCGGCGGCCAGCGGGTTCGTGTCGATCGCGGTCACGAACAGCGCGGCGGGCGCGGCCGCCGGCGCCGGCACGCGGCTGAACGGCCGCGTCCGGAACGAGGGCCAGAGGCCGGCCCGCACAATGATTTCGCGCACCGCCGGTCGCTCGAGGGCGGACAGCCGGCTGGCGTCGTGCACCGGGAAAGACTCGGCGGCGTCCCCGTCGAGATCGATCACGACGGACAGCAGCGCGCGCTTGTCGCCGCGGTTGATCGCGCTGACGGTACCCGCGCCGGGCGCCGTGAACGGCACGTCGGGATTGCGCTTGTCGATGAACAGCGGCTGCCCGAGCCGCACGCGCTCGCCCGCGTCGACCAGCAGGCGCGGGCGCAGCCCGTGCACGTCGGTGCCGAGCAGCGCGACCGTGCCGACGGCGGGTGCCTCGGACACGACCTGCCGCGGCGGTCCCGCCAGCGGCACGTCGAGCCCCTTCCTGATCCTGACCTGCATGGGCGCGGTCAGCTCACGTCTCTCATGGAGCCTGCCTCCCCGGCTGCCGGAGCGTTACCGGCAGCGGCCGGTGACGCGCTCCGCGCGCTGCGCGCGGAGACCGCAAAACTGCTGCGCCGAGCTTGCCGCGGCGCCGGTGCGCCCGCCATAGGGTAAAACCGAAACAGGCCGGGGTGCGCGGGTCAGCGGCCGGCGGCCGTGCCGAAGCGGTAGCGTGCGCCGACCGTGACGAGGAACTGCTCCTCGTCCCAGGGCGCGGCGCCGAGCGTCAGCACGACCGGGATCGTCGCGGGCGCCACGTTCCGCAGTGCCCAGTCCTCGGTCTCGAAGCGCTGCCAGCCGAGCTCCGCCGTGATCGACAGCGTCTCGGAGCGACGCCAGGTGAGGCCCGCGCGCAGGCTGTCCCAGTCGGACTCGATGTCGGGGAACGCGGCTGCGCCGGCCAGCGGGCCGCCGACTTTCAGTTCGCTCGAGCCGTCCGAGCGCAGGTAGTCGAACTCGAGGTCGAGGTTCTCGCCGATCTCGCGCAGGCGGAAACCGGCCGCCAGCGTCAGGAAGCGATCGTCCCACGCGGCGTCCCAGTCCGCCGCGCCGAAGCCCTGGCTGCCGCGCTGGGTCGACTCGATGCGGTCGAGGCCGGCGCTCGCGTGGACCGACGCGTTCGCCGACAGCGTCCAGCCGAAGTCGAGCGCGACGAGCTGCTCGTCGCCCGAGGTCATGCCGAGTTCCGAGCGCGTGTAGCTGTCGTCGGTGAGCAAGGCGCTCAGGCCGAGCGAGACCGGCAGCTCCGCCGGCGCCCAGGCGATGGCCAGGTCGCCGAAGCGGCGATAGCGGAACGCGAGGTTGTACTTGCGCAGCAGCGGGTTCTGGCCGAAGAACGCGGCCAGGCTCTCGTCGTAGCGGTCGATCTCGCGCCGCGCGCTGCCGGCGCGCGCATCGAGCTGCAGGCTCGGCAGCGCCTGCCAGCGCACGCGGCCCCAGCCGGTGTCCTCGGTCTGTTCCGCGACTTCCTGGAAGTCGCGCTCGTGCTCGCGGCGCTCGATGCCGGCCGACACGCGCAGCGACTCGAGCAGGTCGTAGTCGGCCTCGAGCCCCAGGCGCGTGCGGCGGAACGAGTACGGCCGGTTGGTCTCGACCTCGCCGCTCGCGAAACTGTCGACGATGACCCGGCCCCAGTCGGATTGCGGCGTCCGGTTGTCACGCTCGTCGTAGCGGTAGCTGGCCCGCAGCCGCACGCGCTCGATCGCCGTGCTCGTGATGGCCAGTGCGTAGTTCGCCGTGTCCACCTCGCCCGCGAGGTTCGGCGCCGGCAATGCCGCGGCCGCGAGATCCGGATTGATCGTGTACGGCAGGAAGGCCTGGTCCTGCTCGATGCGCCCGCTGGCGGCGGACAGGCTGAGCCAGGTGCGCTGCGCCGGGAACGACAGGCCCGCGGACAGGCGCAGCTGCTGGAACTTGTTGTCCGGCGCGCGCGCCATGCGCAGGGTGTCCGCCCCGGCGACGGTCGTGAACGGGCTGTCCCACGCGATGCTCTCGTTCAGGTTGCCGAAGTCGGACAGGTACCAGCCGAGCGACAGCCGGCCGCGCTCACCGGCGTAGGCGAGCGCCAGCTCGGCCTCGTCGGTGCGGTAGTCGAACGGCAGCGGCAGCAGGCTCGCGCTCGTGAACAGCGCGCCACCGCGGATTTTCACGCCGTCGTGCTCCTGCCGGCGATAGTCGGCGCTCAGCCGCAGGCCCTCCACCAGCTCGACCCCGGCGCCGACGGCAAGCCGCCGCCGGTCGCCGCCGATGTCGCGCGCGACGAGGCTCGCGGCGAGCGTGCTCATGTCGCCGGTCGCCGGCGCGCGCACGTAGCCGTCCGGCAGTCGCAGCCGGTCGTCGCCATCCGCGACGAACACCGTGCGCGTCGTGATGAAGGCGCGCCGCGGCAACTCGCGGTAGGCGATGCGGTAGTCGTAGCGCCCGGGCGAGCCGCCCTCGACCTCGGCCGCACGCGCGTCGACGCCGAGATCCTCGGCCGACCAGCGCAGGCGGTAGTCCTCGGCCGCGTAGCTGCCCGTGGCGTCGAGCGCGAGGTACACGCCCTCCTCGTCGAGGCCGCTGGCGTCGCCGAGAAAGGCCGTGTCGTCGCTGACGCTCGTGAGCCCGGCCGTCACCTCGCTGCGCGTGCCGTCCTCGAACGGGCAGAACTCGCACTTCCATTCGCTGGTGTCGACCACGGGCTGCGCCGCCGCGCTGCCGGCCGCGAGCGCGCAACCCAGCAGCACGAGCATGCCGTGCCAGGGTGACGGGTCGGGCGGGCGGAGGCCTGGGTCGGTCATGACGGTGTCCTCAACGCATCAGGCGGGAGCCGGACGGGTGGTTGGAGCCGTGCACCTGCGAATGGCAGTTCAGGCAGTTCTGCCCGAGCAGCAGCCGCGACGGCACGGCCCCCGGCAGCCCGTCGGCGCTCAGCGCGACGCTCGGGTGCCCGGCCTGCGCGTGGCAGCCCTGGCAGAGCTGCGGGCCGCGCCGCGTCAGCATTCCCGGGTGACTCGAACCGTGCGGATCGTGGCACAGGCCGCAGTCCTCGCTGACCGGCGCGTGCTCCCACAGGTAAGGGCCGCGCTTCTCGGCATGGCACTGCTCGCAGGTCGCGTTGACCGTCTCCTGCGCGAGCGCCTGCGCCACGGTCTCGCCGTGCACGGCGTGGCAGCTCGTGCATTCCATCCGGCCGTCCGCCACCGGGTGCGCGAACGGCCGGCGCGCCGCGTTCTGCTGCAGCCGGTGGCAGTCGAAACAGACCTCGGCCTGGCCGGCGGCCGTCAGCACCGGGTCGCGGGCCGCGTGGCTGTTGTGGCAGTCGGCGCAGCCGACCTCGTCGGCCGGGTGCGCGCCGTTGTGCCAGCCGGCGGCGAGCGTGTCGCCGTGGCAGTCGAGGCACTGCGCGTTCTGCTGCTCGACGGTGTAGCCGCTGTCGTCGTCGAAGTTCAGGATCGCCGGCCGTTCCTGGCCGCGCCGCACGCGCCCGGCGTGCGCGCCGCCAGGGCCGTGACAGGCCTCGCACTGCAGCTGGCCGTGGCCGAACGGGCTGTCGGGATCGGACGGCACCGCGTGCGGCGTGCGGAACACGGCGAGCGTCACTGCATCTTCGTGACAGCCCAGGCAGGAGTCGGCGCCGTTGCGGCTGTACCCGGCCGTCTCTTCATCCTGCGCGATGCCGCGACCGGCGCCGAGCAATGCGAAGCCGGCGGCCAGCAGTAACAGGATGGGCAGTCGCCTCGCGGTCATGCGCTTCGCGGCCTCCGTCGCCCGTGGCCCGGGCGGCGCCCGCAGCGGGGCGCCGCCGGGTCACCGGCATCAGTTGAAGTCGAACTCACCGACGCCGTGCACGACCGCAACGTCGGCGGAGCGCCCGGGGCCGTGGCAGAGCGCGCAGGTCTCGACGCCGGAGGAGATCAGCGTGCTGTCCGCCGCCTTGGTCGCCGCGAAATCGCCGCCGTTCTGCTTCATGTGCTCGGCCGCGAGCGTCGAGGTGTGGCAGGTCGAGCAGACCGAGGTGTTCGGCGAGACCACGACATCGTCGGTCGGCGTCGACGGATCGTTCGCGTCCACGGTCGTGCCGAGGATCTCGCCGGGTTCGACCGGGTAGTAGCTGCCGGCCACGTGACAACCTTCGCAGTTGTTCAGCCGGCCCGGGTAGACGACGTCGAAGTAGGGGTGCGCGGAGTTTCTGAACCCGCACACGCCGACGGTGCCCGCGTGGATGCCGTGGATCATGTTCTTCAGGTCGATCGTCTGGTCATCGGCGCCGAGTTCGTCCACGCAGGCCGTACCGGCAACCCGTTGACCGATGTCGGTCGCGTTCGGATTGTGGCAGACGGCGCAGACCTCGGGCTTGTCGGTGCGATTGTTGCCGTGCAGCGAGAGCTGCTTGTGGCAGTCGTCGCACTTCTCGATCAGCACCGCGTTGCGCCGCGGCGTCGCGGCCGCGCCGTCGATGCCGAAGTACTCGATCGCATTGGTCACGGCCACGCGGTCGTTGCGGCCGCCGATGACGCCGTCGCCGTCGAGGTCAGCGCCCGGGTGGCCCTCCAGGGCCACGGCTATGGAGCCGCTAAGCCCGGCCGGCAGGCCGATCGGCGCGACCACCGTATAGATCCCGTCGCCGTCCGTGTCGCTGCCGTCGCCGCAGCCGGCCACGGAGCCCAGCGCGTTGATGCTGATCGGCGCCGCGTTGCTCGTGCCGGCGCCCGCGTTCGTGAAGTCGTCCGTGGTCCAGCCGACGTCGACCGCGAGCCGGCTGGTGCCGTCGCCGCAGGTCGTGAACTCGGCATCGTTGTCGAGATCGTAGAAGCTCCCGTCCGGGCGCGTGACCGAGTAGTCGATTTCGAGCGGCGCGCCGCCGGCGACGACGTTGCGCACGGCCTCGATGTTGAAGACGAAGTCCTCGCTCGCGGCCAGCGCCGGGATCGCGTGGATGTCGGCCGTGCGCACGAGGTCGCCGTCGCTGTTGGTCACGGTCTAGGTCTCGCCGTGGCAGTCGAGGCACTGCGTGTCGTCGGCGAAATTGAAGCCGCCCGGGTGCTCGCCGATCTGGATCGCATACTCGCTGTCGCCGTCGGCCACGCCGTCGACGTCGTAATGGCAGGTGCCGCAGGAGGCGCGGTTCGCGACGAGGCGCCAGTTGCTGGCCTGCGGCGTGTCGGTGTCGCTCTCCTGGTGGCAGGTCTGGCAGTTGCGCACGTCCTGCGTGAACTGGATGTCGGCGTAGTCGTGCACGCTGCCGCCGAAGCCGATGATCAGGTAGTCGTCGCGGCCGACGTGGATGTTGTGGATCATTGCCTTCATGTCCACGGTGTTGCCGGTGTCACCGTCGATCGACGACGGGTTGTGGCAGGTGACGCAGTAGGGCACGTCGGTGCGCGGTCCGCCGTGGAATTCGAGCACGTCGTGGCAGGCGTTGCAGGTGTCGTTGTCGACGATGTTGCGCGTGAACAGCGGCGCGCCGCCGGTGGGCACGAAGTCGTAGATGCCGTTCGACGAGATCGGTGCCTGGCCGCGGATCTCGATGCCGAGGCGGTGTGTCCTGGTCGCATCGAAGCTCGGGGCGCCCGGGTAGTCGGTCAGCGCCTGGGCGAAGGTGTACTGGTAGCTGCCGTCGCCGTTGTCGACGAACCGGTCGTCGCTCGCCGTCTCGGTCGTCGCCTGCGCGTTCGGGATTCCGCCGCTCGAGCGGCTGACGTAGCTCTGCCACTCGCTGGACTCGCCGCTGCCCGGCGCGGCCTCGGAGAGCTGCGCCAGCACGAAGCGGATGTCGCCGGCCGGCAGCCCGAAAAGGCCCTGGGTCTGGTCGTTGGTCAGGCGCAGCTCGACGACCGGGGCGCCGCCGCCCGCCGGCACCGTGACGCCGGTGACCTCGATGTTGATCTTCTCGGTGCTGCCGACGGGTACGCCCCCGGCGCTCCCGGTCGGACCCGGCGGGCCCGCGGGCCCGGGTGCGCCGGCCGGTCCGGCCGGGCCGGCGGCGCCGTCGTCGCCTTCGCAGCCCCAGAGCAGTGCCGCTGCGAGCAGCAGCACCCCCATACGTACGCACGATCGAGCAGAGGCGGGCATTTTTTTCTCCCCCGGAGAGTCCGTGTCGCTGACCCGGCCGCGCTGTCGTTGCGCGCACTCAGGCAACAGGACAGCCCGAGACTACCCAAGCGTCCGTAGCGCTCCTACTTCGGTTTGTACCTATGCTTTCAGGCGATTCTTTGACACGCGCAGCGTTTATGATTGGGAGCGATGGTGTGCAGCCGCGAATGTCTCGCAGCCTGCGCCGGCACCGCCGAGGAGAACCGCAATGCGCCGCATTTACCCGTGTCTTTTCCTGGGGCTGCTCATCGCGGGCAGCGCTATCGCCGACGATCACGCGGCCACGCTGACCGAGACCTGCAACGGCTGCCACGGCGACGCGGGCGTCAGCCGCTGGACCGACATGCCGACGATCGCGGGCATCGACGCCTTCACGCATGCCAACGCGCTGTACGAGTACCGCGACGGCGAACGCCCCTGCGCGACCAGCGACTTCCGGCAGGGCGATACGAGCCGCGCGGCCGCGTCGATGTGCGACCTCGCCGCCGACCTCAGTGACCAGCAGATCGAGGACATCGCCGCGCACTACGCCGCGCTGCCATTCGTGCCGGCCGAGCAGGCCTTCGATCCGGCGCTGGCCGCGGCGGGCAAGAAGGTCCACGACGCGGCCTGCGCGCGCTGCCATTCCGACGGCGGCGCGAACCCGGAGGACGAGGCGAGCATCCTGGCCGGCCAGCACATGGGCTACCTGGAAACGACTTTCGCCCAGTACGCGTCCGGCGAGCGCGCGCAGATGGACAAGATGAAAGAGAAAATGGACCCGCTCAGCGAGGATGACGTCAAGGCGCTGATCCATTACTACGCGAGCCAGCAATAGTGACGGCGGCCGAGGATCGCGAACGCGTCGGCAAGCTGTTCGCCGCGATCGACGCGAAAAACGCGGAGCAATTCGCCGCTTTCCTCGCGGACGACGCCCGTTTCAGTTTCGGCAACGCCCCGCCCGTGGTCGGGCGGGCTGCGATTGCCGCGGCCGTCGGCGACTTCTTCGGCAGCGTCAAGGGCCTCGAGCACTCGGTGTCACGCGTGATCCGCGACGGCACGACGCTCGTCTGCCTCGGCGAGGTCAGCTACACGCGGCACGACGACCGGGTCGTGACACTGCCGTTCGCTGACGTGCTGGAGGAGCGCGGCAGCGCGTTCGGCGACTACCGGATCTACATCGACATCGGTCCGCTGTACGCGGACTGACCGGCAGCGAGCGGTGACCGGTCCATGAACGCCGACAGCCTGATCGGCACGCTCGTCCACCGCTTCAACCGGCACGTCATGAGCTTCCCGGAGCCGACCGGCCCGGTCGAGCTCCCGCGCCGGGAACGCGACGAGCCGCTGCTCCTGTACCTGCACATCCCGTTTTGCGTATCGCTGTGCCCGTTCTGCACGTTTCACCGCGTGCTGTTCGACGAGCAGCGGGCGAACGCTTATTTCGCCACGCTCGGCCGCGAGGTGCAGCTCGCGACCGACGCCGGCTACCGCTTCGACGAAGTCTACGTCGGCGGCGGCACGCCTACGGTCCTGCCGGAGGCGCTGGTCGGGCTGCTCCGGGAGCTGCGCGAACGGAACCCGCTGACCACGGTCTCGGTCGAGACCAACCCGAACCATCTCGACGACCGGCACGTCGGCCTGCTGCATGACGCCGGCGTCAACCGGCTGTCGGTCGGCGTGCAGAGTTTCGATGACGGCCTGCTCGAGCGCATGGGTCGCCTCGTGCCCTACGGCAGCGGCAGGGACATCGCCGCGCGCCTGTCCCGCTACCGCGACGCGTTCGACACGCTGAACGTCGACATGATCTTCAACCAGCCGCAGCAGAGCGAGCAGTCGCTGCGCCGCGATCTCGACATCCTCGTCGACGAGGTACAGGCCGCGCAGGTGTCGTTCTACCCGCTGATGGTGGCGGACAGCACCCGCGCCGCAATCCGCGAGCACATGGGAACGGTCATCCGCGACCACGAGAAGCGTTACTACGACCTCATCGGCGAGCGGATGCTCGCGGCCGGCTATCGGCGCGATTCGGGCTGGTGCTTCTCCCGCCGCGGCGGCGCGCTGGACGAGTACATCGTCCGCCGCGGCGAGTACCTGGGCCTCGGCAGCGGCGCCTACAGCTATCTCGGCGGTCGCATCTTCGCGAGCACCTTCGACCTCGGCGAGTACGCGGCACGCGTTGCCGACGGCCGGGTCGCGTTCGTGCGCGAGCGGGCCCTGAGCCGGCACGAGCAGATGCGCTACTACCTGCTCGTGACGATGTTCGCCGGCAGGCTCGACAAGCGGCGGGCGGAAGCGCTGTTCGACGGCGAGTTCGCGCACACGCTCGGCTTCGAACTGGCGGGACTCAGGGCGATCCGCGCGCTGCGCGATACGGGCGACGAATGGCAGCTGACCCGCCACGGCTATTACCTGTGGGTGGTGCTGATGCGCGAGTTCTTCACCGGCATCAACAGCCTGCGTGACCAGCTCAGGACCCGGGACACGCAGGCCCGGGCAGCGATCTAGGGAGGTTTGCGAACATGGCGGACGAACAGGACAACAAGCGCTCGAAACTCTGGAGACGGCCGGGCAGGAAATGGCTCCTCGGCATTCCGCTCGGCGGCTTCCTGGCCTTCGGCCTCGGCGCCGGCGCGCTCGGCTCGTTCAACTGGGTACTGCACGAGACCGGCAAGACCGAGTTCTGCTACGTCTGCCACTCGCACGACGCGTTCATCCGGCCGGAGTACGAAGCGTCGAGCCACTTCGCCAACGCGTCCGGCGTGCGCGCGGGCTGCTCGGACTGCCACCTGCCGCACGACAACTGGTTCGAGCTGACCTGGACCAAGGCGGTGGTGTCGCTCGACATCATCCCCGAGGTCATGGGCAAGATCGACACGGCCGAGAAATACGAGGCACACCGGGCGGAGATGGCCGAGGACGTGTGGCGTCACTACAAGGACAACGACTCGAAGTTCTGCAAGAGCTGCCACGCGTTCGAGGCCATGGACTTCGATGCGCAGGACCGGCGCGTCGCGCGGCGTCACCAACAGGCGGCCGGCAACGGCGAGACTTGCATCGACTGCCACTACGGTATCGTGCACAAGCTGCCGGAGGACGCGGAGGCGATCCTCGAGCGCATCAATGCGAGCCGGGGTCCTGCGGCCGACGACTGAGGAGCCGTCGTCGCCCGGACCCGCACCGGGCAAGGTCGTCAGGCGCCGCCGAAAAACGCGAGCCAGGCCATGATGCCGACCAGCCACAGCGAACCGAGCGTGTGTATGCCGAGCGTCGCCTCGATGGCCGCGGTCATGCCGGCGCGGTCGTCGACGCCGCGCAGGATGCTGCGCGAGGCTTTCAGCGCCAGCACGAACAGCAGCAGCGGTCCGACCGGGCTCAGGAGCGGCAGTGGCCCGGCGAAACCGAGCCAGGCGGTCACGAGCAACGCCGACAGGTGCAGGCCGACGTAGATGCCCGCCGTGCCGCGCAGCCCGAAGCGCACCGGCAGCGTGCGCTTGCCGGTCGCGGCATCGGCCTCGATGTCCGGCACCTCGTTGATCAGCAGGATCGCCGCGACCCAGGCGCTGACCGGCAGCGAGAACAGCAGCAGGTCAGCGCCGAGCTCGCCGGTCTGCAGCCAGGCCGCGCCGGTGACCGGCAGCACGCCGAGGCCGACGCCGACGGCGACTTCGCCGAGGCCGAGCGTGCTGAGGCGCAGCGGGCCGAGCGAATAGAGCACCGCGAGCAGCACGCCCGCGAAACCGAATGCCAGCACCAGCGGCCCGGCGAGCCACAGGAGCAGCGCGCCGGCGACGGCCGCCAGCGCGAGCAGCGCGCTGCCGAGCCGGGCCATCGCCGCGCTCGACATGATGCCGGCCTGGATGAAGCGCGACCCGCCGGTATAGGGATAGATGCGCTGCTCGTTGCGGCGGTCGGTGCCGATCGCCTCGTCGCCGACGTCGTTCAGGACGTTGGCACCGAAGTGCACGCAGACGGTCGCGAACAGCGCCAGCAGGAATACCGGGATGTCGAGCCGGCCGGCCATGGCGCCGCCCCAGGCGGTGCCGACCAGTACCGGCAGCACCGAGGCCGGGAAGAATTTCGGGCGGGTCGCGTGAAACAGCCGGCGGGCGGTACGCGCGAACGACGCACCCGCGAACTGCTCGGCCACCGGGCCGACGGCGCGGCTGTTATCAGCGGACATGGATGGCTCCTGGAAAGGCTGTGCCCATGATAGCCCGGGCGCCCCGCCGAATCCCGGCCAGAGCCGGGCGCGCGGGATGCGCGCGGCGCTGGATCAGCAAAGCGCCGGGGCGGTCAACGGGAGCGGGACGACTTGCCGGATTCCCGCCGCCTGTCCGCCCGGCGCCCGGTGAACGATGGGACGCGCGGCAGCACGGCGAGCAGCACCGCGGCCAGCGCGACGGAAACCAGCGCAATGACGACCGGCAGGTGGTGCGGGTCCAGCAGTACGTGGCGCAGCGTGTCGCCGGGCGTGGCGTCGCCGTCGGGCAGGTGCGCGAGCGCCGCGGTCGGGATGCCGCAGAGCAGCGTAAGTGCAATCGGCTTTCGCAAGGCGCTTCCCCCTCCCCGGAGCCGGCGATTGCCAGCCGTACAGCAGAGACTAGGCGCCGGGACGCCGCAGCAGAATAAGCGTTATTACGTAGTGAAGCTGGAAAATCGCGGGGCATAGAATGGATTCGGGGCTTTGCCCGTGCCAGCCGAGGAACACTCATGTGCCTTGCCGTACCGATGGAGGTTCGTGAGATCGACGGCTTCCGCTGCGTCTGCGAGGCACGCGGAATCCGGCGCGAAGTCAGCCTGTTCATGCTGCAGGGCGAGCCGCTCGCGCCCGGCGACCACGTGCTGGTCCACGTCGGCTACGCCATCCAGAAAGTGTCGCCGGACGAGGCGGAACAGACCTGGCAGCTGTTCGACGAAATGCTGGCCGGCGACGCCTGAGCGACCCGGGGAGGGTGCGAGCATGTGCGACACCTGCGGCTGCAACGTGACGACCGGCAACGCGCACCTGCTCGCCGAAGGCGGTGAGCTTGCGCATACCGCGGGCGGCACCGAGAGCATCGAGGTACTCGGCGGCCTGCTCGCGGCCAACGACCGGCAGGCCGCGCACAACCGCGAGCACTTCGACCGCCACCGCGTGCTCGCCGTCAACCTGATGTCGTCGCCGGGCGCCGGCAAGACGTCCCTGCTCGAACGCAGCATCGACGCGCTCGCCGGCGAATTGCGCTGCGCGGTCATCGAGGGCGATCTCGAAACGGAAAACGACGCGGAGCGGATTCGCCGCAAGGGCGTGCCGGCGGTGCAGATCACGACCGGCAGTGCCTGCCACCTCGACGCGCACCTCGTGCACGACGCGCTGCACCGGCTGGACCTCGATGCCGTCGACCTGCTGTTCATAGAAAACGTCGGCAACCTCGTCTGCCCGGCAAGCTTCGATCTCGGCCAGCACCTGAACGTCACGCTGCTGTCCACCCCGGAGGGCGACGACAAGCCGGCCAAGTACCCGGTCATGTTCCGCGCGGCCGACGCGGTGCTGCTGTCGAAAGCCGACCTGCTGCCGGTGCTCGGCGATTTCGACCCGGCGGCGGCTGCACGCTGCCTGCGGGAACTCGCAAGCGAGGCGCCATTGATCGAGCTGTCGGCGCGCAGCGGCGCGGGCGTCGACGGCTGGCTCGACTGGCTGCGCGCCGAGCGGCGCCGCGCGTATCCCGACGAGACCAATTCGCAGCCCGGGCGCCGGGCCGGCACGGCATGAGCACTAAGTCGGCCGCGGACTGGCTGGCCGCACTGCGCGCGCTGCCGCTCGCGCGGCCGGTGCGCATCATGAACGTCTGCGGCGGGCACGAGCGCGCGATCTCGGTCGCCGGGCTGCGCGCCGCGATCCCGGAACAGATCGAGCTGGTACCCGGGCCCGGCTGCCCGGTGTGCATCTGCCCGGAAGAGGACGTCTACGAGGCGATCCAGCTCGCCCTGCACGAGGACCTGGTGCTGGTCGCGTTCGGCGACATGCTGCGCGTGCCGGTCAACGCGCCGCGGCGCGAACCGCGTTCGCTGGAACAGGCGCGCGCGGCGGGCGCCGATATACGGCCGGTCGCGTCGCCGCTCGACGCGGTGCGCCTCGCGCGCGCGATGCCGGGACGGCGCGTCGTGTTCTTCGCGGCCGGCTTCGAGACGACGACCGCGCCGGTCGCCGCGATGCTCGCCGAGGGCGTGCCGGACAACCTGCTCGTGCTGCTGTCCGGGCGCCTGACCTGGCCCGCGGTCGCGATGCTGCTGGAGTCCGGAAAGCCCGGTTTCGACGCACTGATCGCACCCGGCCACGTCTCGACCGTGATGGGCCCGGAGGAATGGGCGTTCGTCGCCGGGCGTCACGGCATCCCGGCGGCGATCGCAGGCTTCCGCCCGGACACGCTGCTGGCGGCGATGGTGTCGGTGCTGAAGCAGCTGGCCGACGGCCGGCCGCGGCTCGAGAACTGCTATCCCGAGGTCGTGCGCCCCGGCGGCAACCCGGAAGCGCGCCGCCAGCTCCGCCGGACGATGCGCGTAGTGGACGCGAACTGGCGCGGCATCGGCACGATCCCGGCCTCCGGATACGCGCTGCGCGACGAGTACGCCGCGCACGACGCCCGCCGTGTCTTCGCGTCGCACGCGGACCCGGCGCGCAAGCGCGTGGGCGAGATGCCGCCGGGCTGCGACTGCGCGCGCGTCGTGCTCGGCAAGATCTACCCGAACGAGTGCCGCCTGTACGGCGTCGCCTGCACGCCGCGCAAGCCGATCGGGCCGTGCATGGTATCCGACGAGGGCGCATGCCGGATCTGGTGGGCCGCCGGCCACCGCGACAACGCGAGTCCGGGCAGGCGCCAGCGGCAGGCACTTGGCTGAGACGGCTGCCAGGCGTCCGCGGCAGCGGCGTGCCGGCGCGGTCCCGGAAGCGCCCGGGGCCGGGCTCGTCGCCGAGAACCTCGTTGTCGGCGGGCAGGTGCAGGGTGTCGGCTTCCGCCCGTTCGTCTATCGGCTCGCGATCAGTCACGGCATTTCCGGCTGGGTGCGCAACCGGCGCGGCGAAGTGGAGATCCTCGCCTGCGGCCGCGCGAGCGACCTCGCGGCCTTCCGCCGCGACCTCGTCGAGCGCGCGCCGCCGCTCGCGCGCCCCGTGCTCGTCGCCGGTACGCCGGCCGCGGCGAACGACGGCCCGGGCTTCGACATCTTGCCGAGCCGTTCGAGCGCGGATGCGCGCGTGCACATCCCGCCCGACTATTTCATGTGCGACGACTGCTGCCGTGAGCTGCACGACCCGGGCGACCGCCGCCACCGCTACCCGTTCATCAACTGCACGCAGTGCGGACCGCGCTACACGCTGATCGAGTCCCTGCCCTACGACCGCGCGAACACGAGCATGGCGGAATTCCCGCTGTGCCCGGCCTGCGCCGCCGAGTACCGCGACCCGGCTGACCGCCGCTTCCACGCCGAACCGGTCGCGTGCCCGGCCTGCGGGCCGTCGTTGCACTTCGAGGCGGCGGGCACGACGGCCGTCGAAGGCGAGGCGGCGCTCGCGGCCGCGCTGGCCTGCCTGCGCGGCGGCAACATCCTCGCCGTGCGCGGCATCGGCGGCTACCACCTGCTGTGCGATGCGGCGCGCGCCGACGCCGTCCAGCGCCTGCGGCAGCGCAAGCAGCGCCCGGAAAAGCCACTCGCTGTGATGTTCCCGCTCGGCGGCGAAGACGGGCTCGCCGAGCTGCGCCGCGCCGTGCGCCTCGACACAGAGTCCGCGCGGCGCCTGCTCGCGCCCGACCGGCCGATAGTGCTGGCGCGCGCGCTGGGCAGCCGCGGCATCGCGGCAAACGTCGCGCCTGGACTGACGGAACTCGGCGTGTTCCTGCCCTACAGCCCGCTGCACGAACTGCTGCTAGCGGACTTCGGCCGACCCGTGGTCGCGACCTCCGGCAACCTCGGCGGCGAACCGGTGCTGACCCGCCGGCGCGACGCGGCCCGGCGCCTGGGCACGGTTGCCGATGCATTCCTGCACCACGACCGGCGGATCGTGCGGCCCGCCGACGACTCGGTGCTGCGCCGCATCGCCGGGCGCCTCCGTCCCGTGCGCCTCGGGCGCGGCGCCACGCCGCTCGAACTCGAACTGCCGGTGCCGCTGGCCGAGCCCGTGCTCGCGGTCGGCGCGCACATGAAGGGCACGATCGCGCTCGGCTGGGGCGACCGTGCCGTGCTTTCGCCGCACATCGGCGAGATGGACAGCCCGCGCAGCCTCGAGGTACTCGAACGCATTGCCGCGGACCTGCAGCGGCTCTACGGCATCGAAGCGCGGTGGATCGCGTGCGACGCGCACCCGCGCTACGGGACGCATCGCTTTGCCGAGGCCAGCGGCCTGCCGGTCGAGACGGTCTGGCACCACCGCGCGCACGCCTCGGCGCTGGCTGCCGAGTGCCGTCCCGACGAAGCGCTGCTCGCCTTTACCTGGGACGGCGTGGGCCTCGGCGAGGACGGCAGCCTGTGGGGCGGCGAGGCGCTGCTCGGGGGGCCAGGCGCGTGGCGCCGGGTCGCAAGTCTCAGGCCGTTCCGCCTGCCCGGCGGCGAACGTGCCGGGCGCGAGCCCTGGCGCAGCGCCGCGGCACTGATGTGGGAGGCGGGCCTGCGCTTCGAGCCCGCCGCCGACCGCGACGGGCTTGCCGCGGCCGCGTGGCGGCGCAACCTGAACTGCGCGTCCACGAGCAGCGCGGGCCGCCTGTTCGACGCGGCCGCGGCGCTGTTGCTCGGCATCGACACCGTCAGTTTCGAAGCGGCCGGGCCGATGCGGCTCGAGGCCGCCTGCGAGCACCCCGGCACGCCGCAGGCGCTGCCGCTCGCAGCGGACCCGGACGGTATATTGCGCAGCGACTGGGCACCGCTGCTCGCGCGGCTCACCGACCGCCGGCGCGGTGCGCATGCGCGTGCCGAGGATTTCCACGCGAGCCTGGCCGGCATCGTCGTCGACCAGGCGCGCGCGCTGCGCGAGCTGCACGGCGTCCGTCACGTGGGCCTTTGCGGCGGCGTGTTCCAGAACCGCGTCCTGACCGCGCACGCTGCCAACCGGCTCACCGCCGAGGGCTTCCGCGTGCACCTGCCCGAGCGCCTGCCGGCGAACGACGCGGCCATCAGCGTGGGCCAGCTGCTCGAGGTCGCCGCGCGCCAGGCAGGGTCGAACGCCGATGGATGACGAGCACATCTCGCTGGCGCACGGCAACGGCGGGCGCTTCATGCGCGAGCTGATCGAGTCCGTGTTCCAGCGCCACCTCGGCGGCGACGGCCTCGACGTGCAGGCGGATGCCGTGCCCGTCGCGCTCGGCGACGGCGAGGTCATGCTGACCACCGACGGCTTCACGGTGCAGCCGCTCGAGTTCCCCGGCGGCGACATCGGCTCGCTGGCCGTGCACGGCACCTGCAACGACCTCGCCGTGGCCGGCGCGCGGCCGCTGTGGCTCACGCTGAACGCGTTCATCGAGGAAGGCTTCGAGGTGGCACGGCTCGACCGCATCGTCGCCAGCCTGGCGGCCGCCGCACGCGAGGTCGGCGTGCGCGTCTGCGCCGGCGACACGAAGGTGCTGCGCCAGGGCGAAGGCGGGGGACTGTACCTGGCGACGACCGGGGTCGGCCTGCGCCGGCACGGGCTGCGGCCCTCGCTCGCGGCGATACGCGAAGGCGACGTGCTGCTGGTCAGCGGGCCGGTCGGCGATCACGGCACGGCCGTGATGCTCGCGCGCGAGGAGTTCGGGCTGAGCGGCACGCTGGTCTCCGACGCCGCCTCCGTGCTGCCGCTGACCGAGGCGCTCGTGCGTATCGACGGGCTGCGCTTCATGCGCGACCCGACCCGCGGCGGCATTGCCTCCGTCGTGCACGAGATCGCGCGCGCGGCCGGGCACGGCGTCACGCTCGAGCCGACGATCCCGGTGCGCGAGCAGGTGCGCGCCGTCTGCGACATGCTGGGCTACGACCCGTGGTACCTCGCCTGCGAGGGCCGGGTCGTGGCGGTGGTCGCGCCGGAGGCCGAAGAACCGGCGCTGGCCGCCTGGCGCGCGCTGCCGCAGGGAGCGGAGGCCGCGCGCATCGGCCGCGTGTCGGCCCGCTCTGCACGGGTCATCCTGGAAACGGATCTCGGCGGCGAGCGCTTCCTCGAGGAACTCGAGGACGATCCGTTGCCGCGCATCTGCTGACGACGGTGGCGGCGGTCAGCGCAGCGGTGAGCCACGGGGACCCGGTCGCCCCGGTCATACTCGGCGTCACAAGCGTGCTCGCCTTCGCGATCCTCGGCCGCGTGCTGGCACGGCGCTCGGGCCAGCCGACCGTCCTCGGCGAACTGCTGATGGGCGTCCTGCTCGGCAACGTCGCCTGGCTGCTCGGCTTCGACCTCGTCGCCGTGCTGCGCGAGGGACCGGGCGTTTTCGACATCATCAACCAGTCGCTGGCCGGGCGCCCGATCGACGAGGCGGCCGCCGGCCTGTTCGGCCCCGACAAGGGCGCGGAGCTCGCGCGCATCATCACCGGGCCGCGCGGCGGCGAGGTCATGCAGGTGGCGCACGCGGTCGACATCTTCTCGCGCTACGGGATCATCTTCATGCTGTTCATGGTCGGCATCGAGACCGAGATCGCGGAGCTGCGCAAGGTCGGCGCGGACTCGATGCGGGTGGCGATCATCGGCGTCGTGCTGCCGATCGGGCTGGGCTTCGTCGCGATCAGCCTGCTGCAGCCGGAGATGGAACTGAACGCGAAATTGTTCGTCGCCGCGACGCTCGTCGCCACCAGCGTCGGCATCACCGCGAACGTCATGCGCGAGATGGGCCAGCTGCATTCGCAGGAGGGCCGGATCGTGCTGGGCGCGGCGGTCGTCGACGACATACTCGGACTCGTGATGCTGGCCGTCGTCACGGGCATCGTCGTCAGCGGCAGTGTCCAGCTCGGCGAGATCGCCCTCGTGGTCGCGAGCTCCACGTTGTTCCTCGGGCTGGCGATCGGGCTGGGGCCGGCGATCGTGCGCTCCGCCGCGAACCTGATGAGCCGCCTCGACGTCGTCGAGGCGAAGATGTTCACGTCCTACATGTTCGTCATGCTGCTGGCCTGGGCCACGAACCTGGCCGGGCTGGCAACCATCATCGGCGCGTTCGCCGCCGGCGTCGTCATTCACGACGGATACTTCAAGACGCACAAGGTCAATGGTGGCCAGCGCCCGTTGACGGTGCGCGAGCTGATCATGCCGCTCGAGGTCATTCTCGTGCCGATTTTCTTCGTACTGATGGGCATGCAGGTCAAGCTGGAGAGCTTTCTGTCCTGGCCGATTATCGTGCTGGCCGGCGGGCTGTTGCTGGCGGCGACCGTCGGCAAGCTGCTGGCCGGGCTCGGGGCGCGCCGCTCGCAGAGGAACCTCGCGATCGGGGTGGGCATGCTGCCGCGGGGCGAGGTCGGCCTGGTGTTCGCCGCCATAGGCCGCACGCTCGGCGTCGTCGACGACGCGGTCTTCGCCGCCATCGTGCTGATGGTCATCGTGACGACGGTGGCTACGCCGCCGTGGCTCAAGGCCCTGCTCGGCCGGGGGCCGCAGGATCATACACCGGGACAGCAGGGAGAGGCGGGCTGACGCATGGGCATCAACATCGATCGCTGGGAATTCGAGGAACACGAGTACGCCGAGGCCGGGCGGCGCCTGCGCGAAAACCTGGAGGCGCTGGCGCGGCTGCTGCAGCGCGACGATTTCGGCGCCGGGGAAACGAGCCTCGGCGCGGAACTGGAGATGTCGATCGTGGGCCGCGATGCACACGTCATGCCGGGCAACGGCACCGTGCTCGAACGCGCGCTGAACCCGCAGTGGCAGCTGGAGATCGACTGCTTCAACCTCGAATACAACCTGGCGCCGGTCGCGGCCGCCGGTAGCCCGTTCTCGGCGATGCAGGCGGAACTCGAACAGGCGCTCGAGGCCATCGCGGGCACCGCGGCCGAACTCGACGGGCGTATCCTGCCGATCGGCATCGTGCCGACGCTGGAGCAGGCGGAGCTGCAGTCCGACGCGATGACCGACCTGCCGCGCTACCGGGCGCTCGCCGCCGGCCTGCGGCGCATCCGGCAGGAAGACTTCCGCATCCGCATCGACGGCGCCGAACCGCTGGATACGACCTTCGACAGCGTGACGATCGAGGGCGCGAACACGTCGTTCCAGCTACACCTGCGCGTCGACCCGCGCGACTTCGCGAAGCGCTACAACGCCGCGCAGCTGGTCACGCCGCTCGCGCTCGCCGTCGCCGCGAACTCGCCGTTCCTGCTCGGCCACGAGCTCTGGGACGAAACGCGCATCGCGCTGTTCAAGCAGTCCGTCGACACCCGCGGTCGGTCGAGCTACGAATGGCGCCGTGCCGCGCGCGTGCCGTTCGGCCACGGCTGGATCCGCGAGGGTGCCTGGGAGCTGTTTGCCGAATCCTGCCACCTGTACCCGATCGTGATCCCGCTGCACTCGGACGAACGGCCGCTCGACGTGCTCGCGGCCGGCGGCGTGCCCGAGCTGCTCGAGCTGCGGCTGCAACAGGGCACGATCTGGAACTGGAACCGGCCCGTCTACGACGCGGCCGGCGGCGGCCACCTGCGCATCGAGCTGCGCTCGCTGCCGTCCGGGCCGACGCCGATCGACATGCTGGCCAACGCGGCGTTCCTCGTCGGCCTCACGATCGGCATGAGCGAGCGCATCGGGCGCCTGTTGCCGGCGCTGCCGTTCCGCTACGCGGAATACAACTTCTACCGCGCGGCCCAGCGCGGTCTCGATGCCGAGCTGCTGTGGCCGGACCTCGACGAGTCGTCGCCGGTGCCGCGGCCGGTCGCCGCGCTGTGCGCCGAGCTCTTGCCGGTCGCCGACGAGGGCCTCGCGATGCTGGGCGTTGCCGCGGGCGAGCGCGCCCGCTACCTCGGGGTCATCGGGGAACGCCTCGAGCGGGGCATCAGCCCGGCGCGCTGGCAACGCCGCGCGCTGCACCGCCTCGACGGGCGACAGCGGCCCGAGGCACTCGCCGAACTCGTGGAGGAATACCTGGCCAACGTCGCGACCGGCCTGCCGATCGCCCGCTGGTCCTGATCAGCCAACGGCCGTCTCGGCGCGCTCCTCGCCGCCGCGGCCGCGCGGCGAAGCGACGCCGGCGAGCTCCAGGCGCTGGAGCAGCAGGTCCTCGCCGCTGACGATCCGCGTGCGGAAGTCGCCGCAGTGCCCGCACAGCAGTCGATTCGGCAGCGCGCGCGATTCCCGGCCGCAGCGGGTGCAGCGCACGCGCAGGTCCGCGCTGCCGACGACGAGTTCCGCGTATTCGGCGAGCGTGCCGGCGGCGGCCAGCGGCCAGGCGCGCAGCAGGAGCGGCGTCTCGATCCCGGCCAGCGGGCCGATGCGGAGCTCGATGCGGGTCACGGCGCGCGCGCCGCGCTCGCGGGCGATTTGCCCGACCCGCTCGAGCAGCGCGTTGCAGACCGACAGTTCGTGCATCAGCTTGCCCGTCGCCCGGTCAGCAGTTCGCGACGACCGATCGGCCGGCCGCCGGCCGCGGCCGGCGGCGCGAACACCTGCTGCACGACCTCCCGCGCAACCGCCCGCGCGCTGCGCTGGTCGGGGAAGTCCGCGACGGACGACAGCAACACGGCGCTCAGGAACGTGCCGAGCTGCTCGTCGCGATTGACCGTGAATTCCAGCTGCCCGGCCGGCAGCGCGTGGACCAGCCGGTCGCCCGGCGCGGCGGCGTCCCAGCCGTCGTCGCCCGGCAGCAGGACCAGGTTCATGAACCAGGGGGTCAGCAGCACGCCGACGCGATGCGGACCGTCCGGGCGGAAGCCGATCGCCTCGACCTCGAGCGCCGGGTTTACGAACGGCAGGCCGCGCATGCGCTCCCGCCGGATCCTGCGAAAGCCTGCGACGAGTTCAGCCGGCCCCGGGCGCATCGGGAAACTCCGCCGGCAGGAACTGTTCCGTCCCGGCGTCGCACTGCGGGCAGCGCCAGTGCGCGGGCAGTTCCGCGAACGGCGTGCCGGGCGGCACCTGTTCCAGCGGGTCGCCCTCGGCCGGGTCGTAGAGGTACCAGCAGATGCGGCACTCGAGGCGGGCGTCGTCGCGCAGCCGGTCCGCGGGGCGGCTCACCGGAATTCGTCCCAGTAGGGCGCGAGCATGGCGTCGAGGCGCGCGGCCGAGTCGCGCAGGTCCTCCGGCGCGGCCCGCAGCACGGCCGGCACGTCGACGACCTCGAGCGTGGTCAGGATCGGCGTGCCCATCGAGTTGAAGAAGCGTACCCACCACAGGTTCGGCACCGCCGTGCTGACGACCTGGCACTGGCCGTAGGCGCGCGACAGCGTGTCGACCGGACCGCGGCCGAGCCGCGCGTCGAGGAACGCGAGGTCCGCGTCCGTGAGCGGCAGCAGCGTCAGGTTCACCTCGTGCGGCCGGCCGCTCGCGGCATACGCGGCGAGCCGCGACTCGAGCTCGACCAGGATCGCCGGCGCGTTGATGACGTCCGCGGGCAGGTCGCCACAGTCCGTGTCGATTGCACGATCGCGGCCGTCCTGCCGGTAGACCAGCTGCGGCACGGCGGCGACCTCGAGCACGTCGGCTACGACGCGCTCATCGTCGTCGACGAACAGGCTGCGCCAGACGCCCGCCAGCACGGACTCCTGGGCGCGGACCCGGAAACCGGCATCGAAACTCAGGCTGACCTCGCCCTCGCCGAGCAGCTGGTTGACCAGTTCGCGGTCGTCGTCGTCGAGCGCGGACAGGTCCGCGAGCCGCGACACGGAGCCGTCGCCGCAGTCGGCCAGCGCCCGCTTGAGCCAGCGCATCGACTCGCGCGCGCCGGCCAGGTGGCGGACCTCGTCCGGTTCGGGCATCGGCGGCGGCCGGTAGGTCCACATGTCGCCGGGCATGTCGATGTAGTTCGCCCGCTGCCCGTCGGCTTCGGCCGGCTGGCTGCCCGGGCCGATGACGCGGATCGGTACCTGCTTGAATTCCACCCGGTCGCCTCCTCGCGCCGCGCAATCAGGCCGGCGCCACCGCTACCGGAAAGCCCGGCGGCCGCCGCGGCTCCGTGTCGAACAGCGCGGCGATCGCGGACAGGTACTCGGACCAGTCGCGGATCCGGGTCAGCGTGCCGACCCAGCCGCCGCCGCGCACGAAGACCAGCGCCGGGTACTCGCTGAAGCCGTAGCGGCGCTTGAGCGCAAGGCCGTCGCCGTAAACGTCGAGAACGACGCCCGGTGCGAGCCGGCCGGCGAAGGTCGCGACCAGCTCGGGCAGCACGACCGCGACGTCGGTCGCGTCGCGCACGGTCGCCGGGTCGCCCGGGAAGAACAGCACGTTCATGCCGGGCCGGGCGACGAAGGCATCGTGACCGGCGAGGTCGATGACGGGATAGCCGAGCTCCGCGACCAGCCGCTCGATCAGCGGGTTCGGCTGCGCCTTCCGTTCCGCGACGCTCACTGCATGCCTCGCGGGACGCGTGGCCGGCCGTTCTCGTAGTCGCCGATCGCCAGCGCGACCGGGCCGGTGCGCTCGGTTGCGGCCACCGCGGCGCTGCGCGGCTGCGGCTCGACGCCCCAGCGTCGCAGCAGCTTGCAGGCGACGGCGATCGCGCTGTCGAGCTGCGCGCGGACGCCCGCGGTCAGGCTGCCGCCGTAGTCGTCCAGCAGCGCGGGCTGCACGCCGACGAGCGCGATGTCGCGCGGAAACTCGCCCGTGAGCCGGGCCGATGCCAGCACTTCCTGGAATCCGGCCTGGTGCATGCTGACTTTCTTCGCACCCATGTAGCGCGGGACGTCGTCGCCCTCGATCAGCCGGAGCGTCGCCGGCGGCAGCCCGAAGTCGATCGCGTCGAAGATCAGCAGGCGTTCGGCGGCGCGCACCCAGGGCAGCAGGAAAATACCCTGCGTGCCGCCGTCCATGACGCGGACCTCGGCGCCGAAGCGGTAGCGTTCGTGGAGCCGTTCGACGGCGCGCACGCCGAAGCCTTCGTCGGCCCACAGCAGGTTGCCGATGCCGAGCACGAGCGTGGTCCAGCCGTCGGTCGCCGCGGTCGCGGGCTCCTGCGCGCTCATCGCCTAGTCACGGTAGGTGCGCCAGCCGCTGATGATCGCGCTGACGCTCGACTGCCTGCGCATGATGTCGGCGCGCACGGCCATGTAGATGTGGATGATGGCGAACGCGATGAACAGCCACATGCCGAGAATGTGCAGCATGCGCAGGTTCTGGGCGCCGCCGAACAGGGGGATCGCCCAGCCGAACAGCGCGTCGGCCCAGCTGCCGAGCCCCAGGCCCTCGCTGTACAGCGCGAATCCCGACACGATCATGAAGATGCCGAGCACGAAATTGAACAGCCACATCGCCGCCTGCGCGAGCGGATTGTGCCCGAGCGAGCGCTTCGACCTCTTCCGCAGGAACAGGTAGTAGCCTATCTCGTCGAACAGGCCGCGCCACCAGTCGCCGCGCCACACCGGCAGGTAGAGGAACTCGCGCGAGTAGCGGTTGCCGACGAAGCCCCAGTAGACGCGCACTACGAAGCCGATCGTGAACACGTAGCCCGCGATGAAGTGGACCAGCCGCAGGTTGCCCATCAGGAAGTGCTCGCTGGCCTCGCCGCCGATGCTCGGCAGCGGGTTGGCGATCAGGTAGCCCGTGATCGACAGCACGACGACGGACAGCGCGTGCACCCAGTGCCAGACGCGCACCGGCGCCTCGAACACGTATACCGGCTGGCTGGCGTGGTGCACGGCGAGGTTTTCCGGTGCGGGTATGCTCATGCCGGATTGCCGTCAGCGGATCTTCACGACCGCGAGTTCCTGGCCGTCAGGCGACATCACGTGCGACGCGCAGGCCAGGCAGGGATCGAAGCTGTGGATCGTGCGCAGGATCTCGAGCGGCTGCGCCGGATCGGCCATCGGCGTGCCGAGCAGCGCCGCCTCGTACGCGCCGATGTTGCCCTGCGGGTCGCGCGGGGATGCGTTCCAGGTGGTCGGCACGACGGCCTGGTAGTTCGCGATCTTGCCGTCGACGATGTGCAGCCAGTGGCCGAGTGCGCCGCGCGGCGCTTCGCCGACGCCCACGCCGCGCGTGTCGGCCGGCCAGGTCGCCGGCTCCCACTTGTCCATGTTCGCGGTCGCGACGTCGCCGGCTTTCAGGTTCGCCATCAGCCCGTCGAAGACCTCGCGCATCCGGTGCGCGGACCAGGAGCACTCCAGTCCGCGCGCGGCGGTGCGGCCGAGCGTCGAGAACAGCGCCGTCACCGGCAGCTCCAGCGCCGCGAGCAGGCCGTCGACCTGCGCGCGGATCTCCTCGTCGCCGCGTGCGTAGGCCACGAGGTAGCGCGCCAGCGGCCCGACTTCCATCGCGTGGCCGCGCCAGCGCGGCGCCTTCAGCCACGAGTACTTCGCGTTCTCGTCGAGGGCCTCGATGTTGGTCTTCGTGCCGCGCGCGTTCGGACCCAGCTCGAAGCTGGGTTCCGTAACGCCGTCCCAGGGATGCAGGCCGCGATCCGGGTCGCCGCCGGCGTAGCGGTACCAGGAATGCGTGACGAACTCCTGGACCTGCTCCGGATCGCGCGGGTCGACGTCGTAGACCGTCGTCAGGTCGCCGTCGAGGATCGCGCCGTTCGGCATCATCAGGCTGTCGTTCGTGAAGTCGTTGGCGATGCGCGGGAACTCGCCGTAGGACATCACGTTCTTGCCCGACAGGCCGCCGCCGAAAGTCCAGTCCTTGTAGAACGACGCGATCGCGGTCAGGTCTGGGATGTACACCTGGTCGACGAAGGTGATCGAGCGGTCGATGATGTCGGACACCTGGTTCAGCCAGGCCATGTTCACGGCGCCGGTCGCGCCGGTCTCGTTGACGTTCAGCGAGCAGGGCATGCCGCCGACCAGCCAGTTCGGGTGCGGGTTGCGGCCGCCGAAGATCGTGTGAATCTTGACGATCTCCTTCTGGAAGTCGAGCGCCTCGAGGTAGTGCGTGACCGCCATCAGGTTCGCCTCGGGCGGCAGCCGGTAGGCCGGGCTGCCCCAGTAGGCATTCGCGAACGGGCCGAGCTGGCCCGACTCGACGAAGCGCTTGATACGGTTCTGCACGTCGCGGAAGTAGCCCGGCGACGACTTCGGCCAGCTGGATATGCTCTGCTGCAGCGCCGAGGTCGCGCGCGGGTCGGCGTCGAGCGCGCTGACCACGTCCACCCAGTCGAGCGCGTGCAGGTGGTAGAAGTGCACGAGATGGTCCTGCGTGTACTGCGCAAGCATCATCAGGTTGCGGATCGAGTTCGCGTTCGCCGGGATCTCGATGCCGAGCGCGTCCTCGACCGCGCGGCAGGAGACCAGTGCGTGCACGCCGGTGCAGACGCCGCAGATACGCTCGGTGAACGCCCAGGCGTCGCGCGGATCGCGGCCCTGCAGGATGACTTCGAGGCCGCGCCACATGTTGCCGGTCGAGACCGCGTTCCTGATCGTGTTGTTCTCGTCGACGTTCACCTCGATGCGCAGGTGACCCTCGATGCGGCAGATCGGGTCGACGACGACCCTCTGCCCGGCGTCATCGAGCGTGAAGCCGTTCGGCGTGACGATGCTGCTCATGGCGCTTCCCCGGACTTGTCGCGCGACAGGTGTTTCACGGCCGACACGGCGGCGTGCGCGGCGACGCCTATCGCCGCGGCGCCGGCTATGACCCCGCCCACCCGGTCGGCCGTGGCTTCCGCGCCGCCCATGACGCCGAAGTTGGTCACGGCGCTGTAGAACGAGCCCTTGTCCCAGAAGTTGTCCTCGGCGCAGCCCAGGCAGCCGTGCCCGGACTTGACCGGCCACGACAGGCCGCCGTTCCACTCGAGCGTCGAGCAGGCGTTGTAAGTCGTCGGGCCCTTGCAGCCGACCTTGTACAGGCAGTAGCCCTTGCGCGCGCCCTCGTCGTCGAAGCGCTCGACGAACTGGCCCGCGTCGAAGTGCGGCCGCCGGTAGCACTTGTCGTGCAGGCGCTGGCTGTAGAACATCTTCGGCCGGCCCTGGCGATCCAGCTCCGGCAGTTCGTCGAAGGCGATCATGTAGGTGATGACGCCGGTCATGACCTCGGCGATCGGCGGGCAGCCCGGCACCTTGACGACCGGCTTGTCGGTAATGACCTTGTGGATCGGCGTCGCGCGCGTCGGGTTCGGCCGGGCCGCCTGCACGCAGCCCCAGGAGGCGCAGGAGCCCCAGGCGATGATCGCCTTGCAGTGGTCCGCCATGTGCCGCAGCTTCTCGACGTAGGGCTTGCCGGCCTGGATGCAGTACATGCCATCCTCGTTCAGCGGCGGATTGCCTTCGCAGGCCAGTATGTAGCGGCCGTCGTATTTCTCGATGGTCTGCTCGAGCAGCTCCTCGGCCTGGTGGCCGGCGGCCGCCATCAGCGTGTCGTCGTAGTCGAGCGAGATCATCGAGAGGACGACGTCGCCGGCCAGCGGGTTGCCCGAGCGTATGAAGGATTCGGTGCAGCAGGTGCACTCGAGGCCGTGCAGCCAGATGACCGGCGTGCGTGGCTTGGTCTCGAGTGCGTGGACGATCCTGCCGGCGAATTCCGGGCCGAGCCCGAGTCCCGCGGCCGTCAGGCTGCAGAACTTCAGGAAGCTCCGGCGCGTGATGCCATGCTTGCGCATGACGTCGTAGAAAGTTTCGGTGTCTGCCATCCGTATCCTCGCATTGCTGATCGGACCGAGTGATGGAGCTGACTTCCCTGGCGTCGTTCGCTTCCTCGCACGCGCGGCCGCTCGTCGCAGACACCGGTGCGTATTGGCATGATGCGCCGCCCCCTTGCGAGGTCGCCATCGTGGTTCCTACGTATGCAGGACGGGCGCCCGCCACGCTCGCGCGTGCCCGGCGGCACGGCGCCGGCCGCACGCCGCGCGTCGCGGAAACTGCGGATGGCACCGTTCCCCGACGGGCTGTCATGCTGCCCGCCTGGGTTTGACTGGGGCAGGCCGTGGCGGCAATGAAACCGGCGGATCGCGAACCGTTCCCGGCCGCGGGCAGCGTGCGCGAGCGCCTGCGTTTCCTCGTGCGCTACGCGGTACAGGCGCCGTCCGGGCACAACACGCAGCCGTGGAAATTCGTAATCGGCAATGACCGGCTGGAACTGCGCGCGGACCGCTCGCGAGCGCTGCCGGTCGTCGACCCGCGGGACCGGGAACTGACGATTTCCTGCGGCGCGGCACTCGAGCACCTGGTCATCGCCGCGCGGCATTTCGGCCTCGCAACCGACGTCAGCGCGCTGCCCGGAAGCGACCCCGACCTGCTGGCCGTGTTGCGCATCAGCGGCGCGCAGCGCGCCCGGGCTGCCGACGCGTCGATGTTCGACGCGATGTCGCTGCGACATACCAGCCGCGCCCGCTTCGCCGATCGACCGGTGCCGGCCCGCCTCTGCGCCGCCGCTTCGCGCTACGCCGCGCAACACGGGATCGAAATGCTGCAGGTCGTCGCCGAAAGCGAGCGCGAAGCGCTGGCCGAACTCGTCGCCGAGGGCGACCGCCTGCAGTTCGAGGATCCGCGTTTTCGCGACGAACTGGCGGCCTGGATTCACTCGCGCCGCGCGGCGACCGGCGACGGCCTCTCCGGCCGCGGCTTCGGCGTTCCGGACCGCCTGTCGGTACTCGGCGCCCTGCTCGTTCGCCACCTGGATCTCGGCGCCGGGGTGGCGCAGGTCGACGTCGAAAAGGTCCTGCACGCGTCGCCAGTGCTCGCGGCGCTGGTCTCGCGGCACGACGAACCCGCCGACTGGCTGGCGACGGGGCGCGCGCTGTCCGGGGTCCTGCTCACGCTCGCGGCGGCCGGCGTGTCCGCCGGCTTCCTCAACCAGCCGGTCGAGGAGCCTGAACTGCGTTCGCAGCTCGCCGACGTGCTCGGCACCGACGGCTGGCCGCAGCTCCTGCTGCGCGCCGGCTTCGGGCCGCGCGTCCGCGCCAGCGCGCGCCGCCCGCTCGGCGAGGTCATCGTCGACGATTCCTGAGCACGCGTTATAGTCCGCCAGGTCATGGCCGCCCGGCCGCACGACCGCGGAGCATGCCCGGATGCACAGCAGCACCACCACACTGCTCGCGACCGGCGTCGCGAGCCTGTACGCCACCGGCCTCGTCGCCGTGGGCGTCTACATGCTCGCGCGCCCGCGCGGCTGGACCGACGCGGTGGTCCGCTACACGCGCTGGCGCTGGATGCACCCGGTCGAGATCCTGGTCTGCGCCGGCTTCGGCGCGGCGATCTGGATCGCGGCCGCTGCCTCGGCCGCGCCGTTGCTGCTGAGCGGCTTCGGCGCGCTGCTGGTTCTCGTCGGCGTCGCGCTCGCGCTGTCGCCGCCGTCGCTGCACGCGGCCTTCGCGGCCCGGGCCGCGCGGCGCATCGAAGCGCTGAATCGACTGTTCGGGGTGCTGACGCTGCTGTTCGCGGGCTTCCTGTTCTACGCGCTGCACGCGCCCGCACGGGCAACAGCCGCCGCCATCACTGGTGTGAACTGACCGGAATCTGTGATAATGCAGGACGTTACGGCGTCGGCGAGCGCAGGGAGTGGGAAGCAATGCCTGATCCGAACCAGCAGAAGAAATGGCTCGAGGCCATGCGCCGCCGCTCGGAGCTCATGAACGAGATTTATGCGGGCGTGGGCGAGATGTCCGGCCGCAAGGGCCGCGACGAGATCGTCGACTTCGTGGCCGGCAAGCTCGAGTCCACGCCGGTCAGGAACGGCAACGTCGTGCTGATCGGCTCGCTGGAGATCGAGTTCGACGACGACGGCAAGGTAACCGACCTGCGCTCCGACGACGGCACCGCGTCCTTTTCCGTCAAGCCCGGCGACGACTGAGCAGCGATACACGCTGATACACCTGCCGCGGCCGCGGCACCTTATTATTGACGCTCCTCGTTTGCGCGAGACGTCCATGCGCGACGCACTGCTGACAGCCGCCCTGGCGCCGGTCCTGCTGCCGCAGGGCCTGTGGACGCGCTGGCGCACGCCGAAGCTCGCCGAGCCGCCGGGTGCACGGCGCGGCCGGCGCGGCAGCGGTGCACCGCTCCGGCTGCTGGTCGCCGGCGACTCCGCGGCGGCGGGCGTCGGCGCGGCAAGCCAGGACGAGGCGCTGCTCGGCTGCCTGGTCGGGCGCCTGGCCGCGGCCCGCGAGGTGCATTTCGCGCTCGAGGCGAAGACCGGCGCGACCACGGCCGCGACGATCCAGCGCTTGCAAACGCTGCCGGCCGAGCACTTCGACGTCGCCGTCCTCTCCCTCGGCGTCAACGATCTCGTCCGCATTGCCGACGTGTCGCGCTGGCTATCCCTGCAGGCCATGCTGTGGTCCGTACTGAAGTCGCGTTTCGGCGTGCGCCAGGTCATCGCGAGCGGCCTGCCGCCGGTGCACGCGTTCCCCGCGCTGCCGCAGCCGCTGCGCTGGTACCTCGGCGCGCGCGCGACGCGCTACGACGCCGCGCTCGCCCGGGCCGCCGCCGCGGCCGACGGCGTCGACTTCCTCGACCTGCGTTTTACCGGCGACGTCGGCCTGATGGCGACGGACGGGTTCCATCCCGGGCCCGGCGTCTACGCGCAGTGGGCGGAACTTGCCGCGGACGCGATCCTGGCGCGCGACGGCGGGCCCCGCTGAGCGCCGTTTTCGCGGACTGCGGGCAGCTTTGCTACATTGACCGCCGGTCGCGCCGTCGCGGCCTCCGACGCGCGGGCAAGCCTTGGACTACGACCAGACACACTGGGTACCGGTGCGGCAGCAGCGGCCGCTCGCTACCTTTTACTATCACGAGCATTTCCTCGAACTGCTCGGGTTCGTCGAATCGCACTACGCACACGTGCTGGCCGACGAACACGCGCGCCTGGTCGAGGACTTCCGCGCGCTGCCCGGGCCGGCCCAGTGCCTGTACGTGCGGCTCGTGAACCGCAAGGGCCGCGTGTTCGCCGTCAGCCGCCTGCGCTACCCGGAGCTCGGCAACGTCGCGGAACTCGTCGCCGTGCTGCGCGAGCAGGACTTCGCCGGTCGCCCGCAGGCCGTGCACTTCGCCGACCTGCTCGGCTTCCTGACCCGCGCCGAGCTGTACGCCGCGCTGAAGCCTTCCTTCGCCGGGCTCGGCCGCTCGCTGAAGAAAAGCGAGCTGGTCGAATTCGCACTCGAGCACGCGGATCCGGAAGCTTTCCTCGCCGGGGTGCCGGCGGCAAGGCTGTGCGTGCAGCGGCGCGTCGCGGAGGTGCGCTACCTGCTGTTCCTGTACTTCGGGCGCGTGCAGGACGGGCTCGCGCAATTCACGATGCGCGATCTCGGCCTGGTGCGGACGAACGGCGTACGCGAGCGCTACGAGCCGCGCTTCGCCGAGCGCGAAGAGGCGCTGGAGCAGTTCTATTTCGCCGGCCGCGCGCACGACCTGCAACGGGCGACGGCGCCGGCGCTCGCGGCGCTGGTCGACGAGTGCCCGCGCTGGCCAGAAACGAACTTCCCGGGCAGCGCCGCCGAGCGCGACCGCTACGCGTACCGCCTCGGCCGCGCGGCGGAGAAGGCCGGCTGGCCGGAGCGCGCGCTCGCCGTGTACGCGCGCGGCGAGTCCGCCGAGTGCGGTGAGCGCGAGGTCCGGCTGCTGCTGGCCGCGGGCCGCCGCGACGAGGCAGGGGCGCTGCTCGAAGCGCGCCTCGCCGAACCGCGCAGCGACGAGGAATGGCTCATCGCGCGCGACCTGTACCAGCGCAAGTTCGAAAAGAAGCGCACGTCGAAACAGACCGACGCACTGCGCGCAGGCGAGACTATCGACCTCGACGAGTCGCAGTGCGCGACGCCGGAGCGGGCTGCGCTCGAGTGGTTCCGGGCCCGCGGCCAGCAGGCCTTCCGCAGCGAGAACCGGCTGTGGCGCACGCTGTTCGGCCTGCTGTTCTGGGACGCGCTGTTCGAGGGCCCGGACGCCGGCCTGCACTCGCCGTTCGAGTTCCTGCCCGGTCCGCTCGCCGACGGCAGCTTCGCCACGCGCTCAGCGTCCGCGATCGAGGAGCGGCTCTGCCTCGTCGACGACAAGGCCGCGCTGAAGCGAGCGCTGCTGAAGGCCGGCACGCGCCACTACGGAACGCCGAACGGCGTGTTCCGCTGGCGACGTGACCTGCTCGACACGCTGTTCGCGTTCGTCGAGCAGGCGCCGGCCGCGGGCCTGCGGGCCATGCTGGAACGCTTCTGCCACGACTATGCCGGGTCGCGCTACGGGTACCCGGACCTGCTGGTCATCGACGAGGCCGGCGTACGCTTCGTCGAGATAAAGACCGAGGGCGACCAGCTGCGCCGCAACCAGTTGCTGCGCCTGCGACAGCTGCGCGAGGCAGGTTTCCGGGCCGACGTCGTGCGCGTGCGCTGGGTGCTCGACCCGGCGCAGGCCTACGTCGTGGTCGACGTCGAGACCACGGGCGGTCGCGGCGAGCATCACCGGGTCACCGAGATCGGCGCGGTGCGGGTACAGGGCGGCGAGATCGTGGACCGCTTCGAGACCCTGGTCAATCCGCAGCGCACGATCCCGCCCGGTATCACGCGCATCACCGGCATCACGGAAGCGATGGTGCGCGACGCGCCCGGCTTCGCCGACGTCGCCGACGACTTCGCGGCCTTCATGGGCGATGCGATCTTCGTCGCGCACAACGTCGAGTTCGACTACGGCTTCATCAGCCGCGAGTTTCGTCGCCTCGGCCGGCCGTTCAGGCACGCCAAGCTCTGCACCTGCGCGTCCATGCGCAAGCTGTATCCCGGCCACCGATCCTACAGCCTGGCCGCGCTGTGCCGTGCCTTCGACATCCCGCTGCGCTCGCACCACCGCGCCCTCTGCGACGCCGAGGCGGCCGCCGAACTGCTCAAGCTGGTCAACGAGAAGCGCGCGGCGCTGCTCGGCTGACGGCATACGTTTGTACGCGCTTGCGCGCCGTGCGGGGGCTCCGGATACTGGCTCGCCATGACGAAACCCCGACGCATCCTGATCGTCGGCGGCGGCACGGCCGGCTGGATGGCCGCGAACCTGATGGCCGCGCGCTGGGCCGATCGCGACATCTCCATCGCGCTGATCGAGTCGCCCGACATCGGCATCATCGGCGTCGGCGAGGGCTCGACGCCGCAGCTCAAGGCCTTCTTCGATTCGATCGGCGTCGAGGAGCGCGACTGGATGCCGCGCTGCAACGCCACCTACAAGGTCGGGATCTCCTTCCACGGCTGGTCGGGCAAGCCGGGCTGCGACAGCTACTTCCACCCCTTCCCGGCGCAGACCGACACGCAGAACTACCCGGCTTTCGTCTACCACTGCTACCTGCGCCGCCAGGGCGTCGACGTGCCGGCGCACCCGGACCCCTACTTCGTGCCGGCGCGGCTCGCCGCCGAGCGCCGCGGACCGTTGCCCGATCACAATTTCCCGTTCCCTGTCCTGTACGGCTATCACTTCGATTCGCAGCTGCTCGGCCGCTACCTGCGCGAGGTCGCGGTCGGCCGCGGCGTCCGGCACATCGAGGCGAAGGTCGAGGAAGTCGTGCAGGCAGGGAACGGCGACATCCGCGAGCTCAGGCTGGAGGGCGGCGGCACGGAGGCGGCGGACTTCTTCATCGACAGCACGGGTTTCCGTGGCCTGCTGCTGCAGCAGACGCTCGGCGTGCCGTTCGAGAGCTTCGCGGACAACCTGTTCAACGACGCCGCGGTGGTCATGCCGACGCCGCAGGGCGAGCGGCCTGCCTGCCAGACCGTGTCGACCGCGCTGAAACACGGCTGGGCCTGGGACATCCCGCTGACGAACCGCATCGGCAACGGTTACGTCTACAGCTCGCGCTATTGCAGCGCGGACGAGGCAGAGACCGAGCTGCGCGGCAAGCTCGGGCTGCTGGATGCGGACGTCGAGGCTCGTCACCTGCGCATGAAGGTCGGCCAGGTCGCGCGCCACTGGGACCGGAACTGCGTCGCGGTCGGGCTCGCGCAGGGCTTCATCGAGCCGCTCGAGGCTACGGCGCTGCATATCGTGCAGGAGACGGTCGAGGGCTTCATCCGCCACTACGAGCAGGGCGGCTTCACGAATGACGGCCAGGCGGCATTCAACGAAGCCGTGCGCGCGCGCTTCGAGGGCGTGCGCAATTACATCGTCTGCCACTACCGCGCGAACTCGCGCAATGATACCGACTACTGGCGCGACAACGCCGCGAACGAGAACCTGTCCGATTCGCTGCGCGGCATCTTGCAGACCTGGCTGAACCGCGAGGACCTGACGGTCGAGGTGCAAGAGCAGGACATCTCGCGCTACTACAACACGATCTCCTGGCACTGCCTGCTGGCCGGCTACGGCGTGTTCCCGGACGGCGGCTACCGGCCGCCGCGCGACGGGGAGTCACGCTACGACCTGGCAGCGATCGGCGATTTCGTGAGTCGCTGCGCCCTCAATTTCCGGCCGCACGTCGAGCAGCTGGCGGCGCTCAGGGAACCCTCAGCCGCCTGAATCGCAGAAGCGCGCGAGAAATTCTTCGTGCGTCGGGAGCTGCGGCACCGTGTCGTCGATGATGCCGCGCACGTTGTCGAGGAACTCGTCGAGCTGCTCTTTGTTCAGCGCGTTGACGAGCGGGTGGTAGTCCTCGGGCATCAGGCCCTGGCCGATCATGACCTGCTGCCAGCCGATCTCGGTGAACAGCTCGTCCTGCTCGCGGAAGATCTTGCCGGTGTCGCGGAACAGGCGCATGCGGCGCGCGAGCGACTCCGGGATCTCCATGCGCCGGCACTCACGCCAGAACGGGCTGTCGTCGCGCTCGTTCAGGTGGTAGTGCAGGATGATGAAGTCGCGGATGTACTCCCACTCCATCTGCGACTGCCTGTTGTACTCGGCGACCTCCGAGTCGTTGATCCCGGCGTGCGGGAAGTGCTTGATCAGCCGGATCGCGGCAGACTGGATCAAGTGGATGCTGGTCGACTCCAGCGGTTCGAGGAAGCCGCTCGACAGCCCGACCGCGACGCAGTTGCGCACCCACTGGCGGTTCCGGCGGCCGGTGCGGAAGCGCAGCGTGCGCGGCTCGGCCAGCGCCTTGCCGTCGAGGTTGCCGAGCAGCAGCTCCGCCGCCTCGTCCTCGCTGTAGTAGCGCGAGCAGTACACCAGGCCGTTGCCGATGCGATGCTGCAGCGGGATGCGCCACTGCCAGCCGGCGTGGTGCGCAATCGAGCGCGTGTACGGCAGGATCGGGTGCACGGTCTCGCAGGGCACCGCGACCGCCCGGTCGCAGGGCAGCCAGTGCGTCCAGTCCTCGTAGCCGGTATTGAGCTGCTGCTCGATCAGCAGGCCGCGGAAGCCGCTGCAGTCGACGAACAGATCGCCGGAGATGGTCTCGCCGCTGTCGAGCGTCACCGACTCGACGAAGCCCGACTCGCCATCCAGCGTCACGTCGCGAATCAGCCCCTCGGTGCGGACGACGCCCAGGCGCTCGGCGAAGCGGCGCAGGAACGCCGCGTACAGGCCGGCATCGAAATGGTAGGCGTAGGCAATGCCCTGCAGGTTGCCGCGCTCGACCCGTTCGAGGTGCGTGAAGCGGTTCTGCTTCGCCGCCTGGTAGTTCAGCGAGTAGTCCCACAGCGAGTCGTCGCGACCCTCGTGCACGCCGCGCGTCCAGAAGTGGTGGAAGCTGCAAAACGGGAAATCCTTGCCGATGTTCCCGAAGGTATGCATGTAGCAATCGCCCATGCCCTTCCAGTTCTCGAACTCGATGCCGAGCTTGATCGTGCCCTTCGTCTCGCGCAGGAACTCCGCCTCGTCGAGGCCGAGCGCCTTGTTCAGCGTCAGGATCGGCGGGATCGTCGCCTCGCCGACGCCGACCGTGCCGATCTGCTCCGACTCGACGAGGCGCACGCGGATCGCGTTGCCGAGGATCTTGATCAGCAGCGCGGCCGTGATCCAGCCGGCCGTGCCGCCGCCGACGATGACGACGTTTTCGACGCGTTGCATGTGGCCGCCATCCTTTTCAGGTCAGGTGCAGCGGGCAGAAAAAAGCCCCCGCAAATATAGCATCTGCGGGGGCCTGGCTTTCGAGGCCGGGGGAAGGCCTCAGAAGCGGTAACGCGCGCTCAGCAGGTAGTTGCGACCGTAGTTCTGGAAGTCACGCACCTGGCGCGGATCGTCGTTGTTGAAGGTCGTGAACGGCTCGTTGGTCAGGTTCTGGCCCTGCAGCGAGATCGACAGCCCCTGCAGCGCCTGGATGCCCGACTCGGCGAAGTCGTAGCTGACCTGGGCGTCCCAGATCTCCGTGTCCTTAACGCTGACGAGTTCGCGCGAGAAGCTGATCGCGTTGACCTCGCCCAGGAAGTCGTCGCGCTGGCTCAGGTTGACGCGCGCCTCGAAGCCCTGGTTCTCGTAGTAGACGGTCAGGTTGAAGACCTGGTCGGACAGGCCCGGCACCTTGATCGAGTTGCCGTTCTGCTCGATCGAGCTGTCCAGGAAGGTCGCGCTCGCGACCAGTCCGAAGCCCTCGAGCGGGTCGGCGATGATGCGGCCCGGCACGGCGCCCTGCAGCTCGAAGCCGCTGACGCTGCCGCCTTCCGCGTTCTCCCAGCGCGTCACGATGCCCTGGTTGAAGGTCGCGACCTGGCCGCCCGGCGGCGTGATGCCGCTGAAGTCGACGACCTGGCCCACGTTGATCTGCCAGTCCTGCAGTTCCTTGTGGAAGTAGGCGGCCGCGACGTAGCCGTCGTCCTCGTAGTAGTACTCGTAGGACAGGTCGAACTGGTCGGCCATCTGCGGCTTGAGGCCCGGGTTCGCGCCGCTGCCGCTCCACGGCGAGCTCGAGATGTCCGCGTTCGGCGTGTTGAAGGCCGGGTTGAACGAGAAGCCAAAGCCGGCGTTCATGCGGTCCATGCGCGAGCGCGACATCGTGCGCGCGGCGCCGAAGCGGACCTGCATCTCGTCGTTCAGGTGGAAGATCGCGTTCAGGCTCGGCAGCACCTCGGTGTAGTCCGCGCCGCCGCTGGTCGGCTGCGCGCGCACGCGGCCGTTGACGACGTCGACCGCGAAGCCGGTCGAGAACTGGTCCGTCTGCACGACCTGCAGCCCGATGTTGCCGGACAGGCCGATGTTGCCGAGATCCGTGTCGAACTCGGCCATGCCGTAGACCGTCGTAACCTCCTCGGTGACCACCCAGGTGTTCTGCGCGCGGTTCGAGCTGGTCAGGCGCTCGGAGGTCTCGGTGTAGTTGCCGTCCGCCCAGAATGCGAAGGAGTCGTAGCTGATCATCTCGCCCATGCCGATGAAGTCGAGCGAGGTGTTGGCGACGCGGTACTGGCTCGGGATCGATTGCACCCCGGGATAAGACGGCAGCGTCAGGAACACGCCGTTGTCGCGTTTCGCTTTTTCGCGGTCGGCGAAGTACACACCGAACTCGAGTCCGGTGACCCAGCCGAGTTCCACCGCGCCGTCCAGCGACAGCCGGTAGGTGTTCAGGCGGTCGTCGACGTGCGGGAAGTTGATGAAGCCGTCCTGCCCGTCGTTCGGCACGGTCGTGCCGTTGCCCCAGCCCTGCGCGCCGCCGAGCTGGAACAGCGTTTCATCGCTGTAGTCCAGCGTCGGGAAGAAGCGGGCGCCCTCGTTGCCGCCGTTCATGTCGAAGCGGATGTCGTCGGTCGGTGCGGTCGCGTCGCTCGAGCGTCCGGAACCCGAGTAGCTCTCCAGCGACCAGATGTTGCGGTCGACGTCGCCCTGGCTCGCGTCGAATACGAGCGTCCAGGTGTCGGTCAGGTCGTACTCGGCGTTAATGCCGAAGGACAGCAGGCGCGCCTCGCGCTTCTCGAAGTCGTTGCGGACCTGGCCCTTGACGTCGTTCCAGACGCCTTCCTGCACGAGACCGTCGGAGGCCGCGATGACGTCGGTCGGCTGTGCCCAGGCGCCCGGCATCTCGATGCCGCGCAGGATCTTCTCGTCCTCGAAGTCGATGTACAGCAGGTCGCCGGTCATGCGCAGTTCGTCGGTCGGCTCGAATTGCAGCACGCCCATGTAGGTGCGGCGGTCGAGCGTCGACGAGCGCACGAAGGGCTTCGCGCCGCCGAGCACGAGGTCGCCGTCGCCGTTGGTCGGGAAGCCCCAGGAGTTCCAGCGCTCTTCCTGGTTCGGCGAGTCCATGTTCGCGATCGCGACGGCGACGCCGAGGCGGTCGTCGGCGAAGCGGTCGATCCAGGTCAGCGTGCTGCGCCAGCCGGCGTCCTCGCCGTCCGGGTTCAGCTTGTCGTGGCCGTTCTGCTCGAGGGTCACGTTGACCTGCAGCGTGTCGTCGTGGTCGAGCGGCTTGACCGTGTGCAGGTTGATCGTACCGCCGATGCCCTGGGTCATCAGCGAGGCTTCCGGCGTCTTGTAGATCGTGACGCCGCTCATGATCTCGGAGGGGTACAGGTCGAACTCGATGCCGCGGTTGTCGCTGATCGAGACCTGTTCGCGGCCGTTCAGGGTCGCGGCGCTGAAGTCCTCGCCGAGGCCGCGGATCGCGATCGAGCTGGTGCGGCCGTCGAGCCGCTGGCCGGCGAGGCCGGGCAGCCGCGCGATGGCCTCCGCGATGCTCGAGTCGGGCAGCTTGCCGATGTCCTCGGCGGAGATCGCCTCGACGATGGCTTTCGAGTTCTTCTTGGTGCCGATCGAGTCGATCAGGCTCGCGCGGAACTTGCCGGTGACGACAATTTCCTCCATGGCGTCGTCATTGTCCTGCGCAATGACGTGGCCTGACGAAAGCGCCAGGGCCAGTGATACGGCCGTGGCGACCTGGTTGCGGCGTCGCTGATCCATTGGTGTTCCCCCTGAAAGTCCTGTCCCGGCGCTTCGGCCGACGTCCTGTGCTTGCGCGGGCCGAGGCTGCGCGCATGACCGGCAGCGTCTGGTTCGCTGATAAAAAAGTATAGGTAGGGTGTTGGTCCCGGCCAACGGCGTGTATACGTATTCATCAGTTCCGCCGGTTCGTGCAAACGTATTCCGCGCCGGCAGGAGGCGTTGCGGCTGCGGCGTTTTCGCAACAACCGGGCTCGCGACAGGGCGCCGGGCGACGGTACAATCCGGCCGCCCGACGAACCCTACCGGAGCCCCGCGTGGAGCATTTCGCACCGATCAGCGCTATCTCGGAGGCCATCGGCCTCGCCGTCGCCCCCGTGTTCCTGCTGACCGGCATCGGCGCGATCCTGTCGGTGCTGACGACCCGGCTCGGCCGCGTCGTCGACCGCGCCCGGCTGGTGGAGCGGCGGCTGCCGCGCGTGGAGAGCGACGACTACCGGGCGCTGCTCAAGGCCGAGACCAACGTGCTGTGGCGGCGCATCAAGGTCATCAACTGGGCGATCCGGCTGTCGGTCAGCTCGGCGCTGCTGATCTGCGTCGTGGTCATGTGCCTGTTCGTCGGCGACGTCGGCTGGCTCAACATGGGCACGCTGATCGCCGCGCTGTTCGTCGTGGCGATGGGCCTGCTGGTCTGCGGGCTGCTGTTCCTGCTGTACGAGGTCTCGATCTCGACGCGGAAAATGCTGCAGGGCGTCGAACACCTGTTCGGCGACGAGTAACGCTCGAGGCGCGCCCGCTCAGGGCGCGCGTCCGCCGTCGCCCAGCCGTTCGGCGAGGAAATCCACGAACACCCGCACTTTCGGCGCGAGGTTGCGCCGGGTCGGGAACACCGCGCACAGCGTGCCCGGCGGCGGCTCGTAGCCGGTCAGCAGACGCTCCAGCCGCCCTTCTGCGAGCTCCGCGCCCACGAACAGCGCCGGAAAACGCACGATGCCGAGCCCGTCCAGCGCTGCCTGCTTTAGCGCATCGTCGCTGTTGCAGCGCAGCCCGCCCGCGACCGGCACGCTGATCGCGCCGCCCGCGTCGTCCGTGAAATGCCAGTCGTTCGGCGTCCGATCCAGCGAATAGGTCAGGCAGGCATGGTCGCGCAGGTCGGCGGGCGTCCGCGGCGTGCCGTGCCGCGCCAGGTAGGCCGGCGCGGCGACCGTGACCAGCGGGGCGCTCGCGAGCCGGCGTGCCACGAGGGAGCTGCTCGACAGGCTCGTGATCCGGATCGCGAGGTCGTAGCCGCCGGCGACCAGGTCGACGATGCGGTTGTCGAGATCGAGGTCGAGTTCGATGGCCGGGTAGCGCCTGAGGAAGTCGCCGAAACCCGGCACGAGGAAGGCCGCGCCGAAGTAGACCGGCGCCGTGACGCGCAGGCGTCCGCGCGGCTCGCCGGCCAGCTCGGTCACCGCGTTCTCGGCCTGCGTGAGCTGCTCGAGCGCGCCGCGCGCGCCGTCGAACAGCGCGTTGCCGGCCTCGGTCAGCGTCAGCCGGCGGGTCGTCCGGTGCAGCAGCCGCGCGCCCAGACGCTTCTCGAGGCGCGCCACGTACTTGCTGGCCGCCGCCTTCGAGATACCGAGGCGATCCGCGGCGGCCGTGAAGCTGCCCCGCTCGACGACCTGCACGAAGACGGCGATGTCCGACAGCGGCTGCATGCGGCCCCGTTGTTTCCGAAAGGAAACAATCTATTTCCTGGTAGGCCGATTATCAATCGAAAAGAAACCCATACGCTGGATCCCGTGGCAATACCGCCATCCGAGGAGACCGACATGACGCACTACGACTTTGCCCGGGCCCGCGACTACTTCCGCGCCCGCACGGGCTTTACGACCGGCTCGCACGAACTCGAGGTCCTGGTCACCGGCCGGACCGACCCGTCGACTTACCAGGTCGTCGACGTCCGCTACCCGTCCGACTACGCCGCCGGGCACGTGCCGGGCGCGATCAACTTGCCGAAAGGAAAGTGGCGCGAGCCGAAAGGCCTGAACAAGGACGCCACGCTGTACCTGTACTGCTACAACCCGACCTGCCACCTCGCCGCCGAGGCCGCGCTCGAACTCGTGGCGCAGGGCTACCGCGTCGTCGAGGTCGAGGGTGGCTGGGACACCTGGCTTGCCAATGGCTACGCCGTCGAAAAGCCGGCGAAGCTCGCCTGAGGAGAATCCCATGGACCAGACATCCCGCGTCATGTACGCCACCGCGCTGCTGCGCATCTCGCTCGGCATCATGTTCGTGGCGCACAGCTTCATACTGAAATACCGCGTGTACTCGCTCGCCGGCACCGCCGGCTACTTCGAGTCGATCGGCCTGCCGGGCATCCTCGCCTACATCGTGTTCTGGGCGGAACTGCTGGGCGGACTGTTGCTGATCGCCGGCGTCGCGAGCCGCTGGGTCGCCGCCGCACTGAGCCCGATCCTGGCCGGCGCCGTCTGGGCGCATGCCGGCCACGGCTGGGTGTTCTCGAACGAAGGCGGCGGCTGGGAGTACCCGCTTTTCCTGCTCGTGCTCGCCATCGTGCAGGTGCTGCTGGGCGACGGCGCGCTGAGCCTGGGCGCACGCCTGCAGCTCGCCGGTCGGCTGCGATCGAAGCCCCTGCAGGCGGCCCGCTCTCACTGAGCCCGCGCCCTGCCGGCCCGGCCCGCGGCCCCGCGGGCCGGGCCTTTTGCTGCGCCGCCCGGGGCCGTCCGGTGCAGGTCATGAAATAGTCGTGGACAGCGCCGGGCAGGCGGCTTAAATTCGGATCGAACTGCGGGTAATTCCCGTTATAACAGAAGCTTATAAGCTCAATAGGGGGAGACGATGAATACGCATCCGATGTCGCGGCTGCGCAAGCCGGTCAGCGCGGCGGTCCACCTCGCGTTGCTCGCCGGGTTCCCGGCCGGGGCCTCGTACGCACAGGATGTCGATTCGGCGGAACTCGCGATCGACGAGATCGTCGTGACCTCGCGCAAGCGCGAGGAATCGCTGGTCGAGGTGCCGATGAACATCGCGACCGTCGACGCGGGCGAGATCCTGGCGCGCAACCTGTTCAAGAAAGAAGAGATCTACCGCACTGTCGCCGGCGCCGCGAACCCGCGCGGCGAGCTGATCCTGCGCGGCCTGTCCGGCAGCAACGACTCGACGCCGAATACGACCAGCGCCTGGACCGACGACATCCCCTACGACTCGAGCGACCTGTTCGACGTCGCGCGTGTCGAGGTGCTGCGCGGCCCGCAGGGCACGCTGTACGGCTCGAACGCGATCGGCGGCACGGTCCGGGTGATTACCAACCGGCCGGTGATCGGCGAGTTCGACGTGTTCGGCGCGACCGTGATCGGCGACGAGAAGAACCGTCCGGGTACCGAAACGCGCCTGTACGCCGGCGTCAACATCCCGATCAGCGACACGGTCGCGGCGCGCATCACCGGCAGTTACGGCAACAAGGACGGCAAGATCCTGAATACCTTCACCGGCTGGAGCGGCCGGGAAGAGGATTACTTCGTCCGCGGCCAGCTGATGTTCCAGCCGAACGACGAGCTGAACGTCAACCTGACGCTGATCACGGACCGCGAGCGCGGCTCCGGCTACAGCTACGCCGACCGCTCGCAGCCGGGCTACTACTACGAGGCGGTGCTGACCGCAAACCCGGCCGCAACCTACGGCTATGACGTCACGCTGGACTTCCCGGGCTGCCCGAACGTCACCGACGAGCGGCCCGCCTGCCGCACCGGTGCCCCGGTCAGCGGCCACGACCCGAAGTTCGCGGTCTGGGAAACCCTGGACCCGTGGGACGACGACGTCATCAACGTGTTCTCGCTGCGGGTCGCCAAGGACAACCTGCTGGACGGCGTCGACCTCGTGTACGCGGGCTCCTACCAGAACTACGAGCACGACTCGCTCGACAACTGGTCGCGAAACGATGCGAACGACATGTTCCGCACCTGGATCATCAACGATGACGGCTACGACCGCTACACGCACGAGCTGCGCCTGCAGTCGAACACCGACTCGCCGTTCGAATGGACCGTCGGCGCCTTCTTCGACGAGACCGACTGGAAGAGCACGCCAAACGGCCAGTGGCAGTACCACGCGTCCGACAACCGCAGCCGCGCGATTGCCGAGTACCTGTGGGGTTACTACTGGGGCCTCGGCGACCCGACGCAGATCGGCATCGACCTCTACGGCGACGGCACGAAAAATTACAACTACAACCAGATCAAGTACAACAACCGCGAGCGGGCTTTCTTCGGCGAGGTCGCCTACACGTTCGAACTGCCGGGCGGCGACTCGCTCGAGCTCACCGCCGGTATCCGCAACTACGACCTGAAGGACGACATCCACACCGAGGTGTCCGGCATCTGGATCGGCCCCACGGCGATCGAGGACATCACGAAGGACGGCGAGAGCGGCAACCGCTACAAGTTTTCCGTGTCGTGGATGCCGACCGAATCGCTGTCGCTGTTCGCGCTGTACTCGGAAGGCTACCGGCCGGGCGGCAATAACGGCCCGAACGCGCCCAACGACTGCCTCGGCGACCCGAACATCGGCGGCTATGTCGACCGCTACGAGTCCGACGAGATCGAGAACTACGAGATCGGCTTCAAGGGCCTCGCATTCGAGCGCCGCTTCCAGTTCTCGTCCGCGGTCTACCGCATCGACTGGACCGGCGTGCAGGCGAGCGTCTACATGCCGAGCTGCGGCTTCAGCTACACGGCCAACGCCGCCTCGGCGCGCTCGGAGGGCATCGAGTTCGAGAGCACGACGCTGCTTACCGACTCGCTGCAGCTGCAGGTCAACGCGGCCTACACCGACTCGCGCATGACCTCGGACGTGCCGACGCTGGGCGCGGAAGCGGGCGAGGACATGACGATGGTGCCGGAGTACAACTTCTACGTGGCGCTCGACCAGGCGCTGACGCTGTGGAACCGGGAGGCCTCGGTGCGACTCGACTATGCCGGCTACGGCGAGTACAAGTCGCACTTCAACACGAAGGACGAGGACATCTCGCCGGCCTACGAGACGCTGAACCTGTCGGGCAGCCTGCAGCTGAACGACAACGCGAGGCTCGGCGTCTACGTCGACAACGTGCTGAACGAGGAGATCATCGAGTACAAGCGCAGCCGCTACCGCAGCGACTGGCCGCTCGGCGACCTGTACTATTACTACGGACCGGAGCGGTCCTACTCGCTGCGCCTCGACTTCGACTTCTGACGCCATAAGCGAAGCGCACACGCGAACGGCGGGCCGGTTACCGGTCCGCCGTTTTCGTTTCCGGACCCGTCGATGACCGCAGGCGACACGTCGTTCTACCGCGAGATGGCCGGCCTGATCCGCGAGGGTCGCGCCGGCGAAGCCGTGTCGCGCCTGCAGCGTCGTCTCGGCGACGCGCCGGACGACGAGGTCGCGGCCAGCCTGCTCGGCTCGGCCCTGCTGCGCGCTGACCGGAGCGACGAGGCGCTGGCCGTGCTGCGCGACAGCGCGACGCGGCGCCCGGACTCGCCGGCCGCCCAGGCGGATCTCGGCTTTGCGCTGATGACGACCGGGGACGACGCGGGAGCGCTGGCCGCGTTCGAGCGCGCGGTCGCGATCGACGCGCGTTTCTACCCGGGCTGGAACAGCCTGAGCCGGGTCGCGTACCGCGCAGGCAGACACGGGCGCGCGCGCGAGGCCTTCGCACGGGCACGCGAGGTCGACCCGCACGCAGGCGCGTTCCGCGACGTGCAGGCTGCGATGTCGGCCGAGCGCTACGCCGAGGCCGAGCGGCGCTGCCGCGAACTGCTGACGCGCCAGCCCGGCTACCCGCAGGCAGCCTACACGCTCGCCCAGCTCGCCGCGCGCGTCGGCGCACACGAGGAAGGCGCGGCTATCCTCGAGCGGGCGCTCGAGTACTTCCCGGCCGATGCGAACCTGCGCGCGGCCCGCGTCGTCGCGCTCGAGGAGGCCGGCCGCTATGCCGCGGCGCTGGCCGAGGCCCGGTCGCTGACCGCGCTCGACCCGGACACCGCCGGCGCGTGGCTGGTGCGCGGCCGGGTTCACGGCCACTGCGGGCATTACGCGGACTGCCTCGACAGCTACGACCGCGCGCTGGCGCTCGCCGGCGACGATGCGCCGACCCGCGCCAGCATCGAGCTGCTGCGCGGCCACGTGCTCAAGATCCTCGGCCGCCGCGAGGACGCGATCGCGGCATACCGCGACAGCCTGCGGCTCGATCCCGGCAGCGGCGCGGGCTGGTGGGCCCTGGCCGACATGAAGACGCTGCGCTTCGACGACGGCGACGTCGCGGCCATGCAGGCCGTCGCCGACGACGGGTCGCTCAGGCCCGAGCAACGCGCGCAGGCCGCGTTTGCGCTCGGCAAGGCGCACGAGGACCGCGAGGAGTGGGACCGCGCGTTCGCCTGTTACCGCCGCGGGAACGAGCTGCGACCGGACGCCGGCTTCGACCCGGCCGCGTTCGAGCGCGGCATCGACGCGCTGATCGAGGCGTACGACGAGAACACGCTGGCTGCGCGTGCCGTACCGGCGCCCGAAGGCCCGCGACCGATCTTCATCGTCGGCCTGCCGCGCGCGGGCTCAACGCTGGTCGAGCAGATACTCGCCAGCCACTCGCGGGTAGAGGGCACTATGGAACTCGCGACGCTGCCGAACCTGGTCCGGCGCATCACGATCGACGGCGGGCGGCGCAAACTGGACTACCCGGCGTCGATGCGTTCGTTCTCGCCGCGGGAGCTCGCCGCCTACGGGCAGACCTACCTCGACGACACGGCGATGTACCGCACGGATTGCGCTTGCTTCATCGACAAGCTGCCGACCAATTTCGACAAGCTCGGGCTAATCCACATGATCCTGCCGCAAGCGATCGTCATCGACGCGCGCCGGCACCCGCTGGACTGCGGCTTCTCCGCGTACAAGCAGCACTTCGCCGGCGGCCACCCGTGGAGCGCGAAACTCGAACACATCGGCTGCTACTACAACGGCTACCTGCGACTCATGGATCACTGGGACGCGGTGCTGCCGGGCAAGGCGCTGTGCGTGCGCTACGAGCAACTCGTCGCCGACACCGAGGTCTGGACACGACGGCTGCTGGAGCACTGCGGCCTCGACTTCGAGGACGCCTGCCTGCGCTTCTTCGAGAACCGGCGCCCGGTCCGCACGGCGAGCAGTGAACAGGTGCGCCAGCCGATCTACCGCAAGGGCATCGGCCACTGGCGGCACTTCGCGACCGAACTCGAGCCGCTGGCCGCGGCGCTCAGGCCGGCGACCCTCGCGCGTTTCGGCAGCTGAATCAGTCCCCGCGCACGGTGCGCTCGTACCAGTCGAGGTAGCGCTGGTAGCGATCGCGGATGAAGCTCGGCCGGGCGATGCCGTGTGACTCGTCCGGGTAGACGACCAGCTGCGTGTCGATGCCGCGGCGTTTCAGCGCCTGGTAGAGCTGCTCGGAGTTGTTGATCGGCACGTTCCAGTCTTCCTTGCCGCCGATGACCAGCGTCGGCGTCGTGACCTTGTCGACGTCGTTGAACGGCGAGATACGCTCCCAGGCCTCGCGGTTCTCCCACGGCAGGCCGAGTTCCTTCTCCCACTGCAGCTGGTAGTGGTCGTGGCCGTAGTTCGCAACGTACAGCACCTCGCTCGCGCCCGTGATCGCGCCCTCGAAGCGGTCCGATTTCGTGATCACGTAGTTCGTCAGTATGCCGCCGTAGGACCAGCCGCCGACGCCGAGCCGCTCCGGGTCCGCGTAGCCTTCCTCGATCGCGTAGTCGACTAGCGCCAGCACGTCCTCGAAGTCCTTGTTGCCCCAGTCCGCGAACAGCACCGCCGAAAACTCCTGCCCGTAGCCGCTCGAGCCGCGCGGATTGGCCATGACGACGACGTAGCCGTGCGCGGCGAACAGCTGCGCCTCGGCGCTGAACGAGAAGTCGTACTGCGACACCGGCCCGCCGTGGATGCGCAGCAGCGTCGGGTAGCGGCGGCCCTCGACGTAGTCGGGCGGCGTGACGATGAAGCCCTCGATCTCCGTGCCGTCCGCGCTCGGGTAGGTCACGTTGCGCACCGCGCCGAGCGCGACCGCGTTCAGCACGTTCTCGTTGCTGCGCGTGAGCTGGCGATGCGTGCGGCCGTCGTACAGGAAGACCTCGGCCGGCAGGTGTGGCGCGGACAGCGTCAGCGCGACCCGGCCGTCCGCGTGCAGGTCGAAGTCGCCGATCGCGAGGTCCCCGGCGACGAGGCGCGTCAGCGCGCCGTCGCGCAGGCGGACCCGCGCGAGCTGTTGTTCCGCGCTGTCCTCGAGGCTCACGAGAACTGAGCGCCCGTCCGGCGCGAAGTGCGGCGAACCCAGGTTGCGGTCCAGCGCGTCGGAGAGCAGCCGCGCGTTCGAGCCGTCGGCGTCCATGACGGCCAGGTGGTTGGTCGCGTACCAGATCAGCCGCGGCTCGGTCACCGTGACGTATGCCAGCTGCCGGCCGTCCGGGCTCCAGGCCGGCGAATAGTCGGCGCCCGGGTTGTCCGTCAGCTTCACGGGCACGGGCTCCGCGGCCTCGACGTCGACGAGCCACAGGTCGCTGTTCTCGTTCGCGTCCGGCTCGGCAGTGCGGTTGCTGACGAAGACGATCGCCCCGCCGTCCGGCCGCCAGGCCGGCTCGCTGTCGTCGAAGTCGCCGAAGGTCAGCTGGCGCGGCTCGGCGCCCCGGCCGTCCACCACGTAGACGTGCGTGCGGCTGCGGTCGAGATAGGTCACGCCGTCGCGCTTGAACTGCAGCCGGTCGATGACCCAGGGCAGCGGTTTCGGCTCCTCGCCCGCTGCCTTCGCGCGCTTTTCCTCGAGTTCGGCCGCGTTCATGTCCTTGATCAGCAGCCACATGCGCTCGCCCGCGGGCGCCCAGCCGTAGTCGCTGACGCCCTGCTCGACGTCGGTCCAGGCCTGCGCCTCGCCGCCGCGCGTGTCGAGGGTCCAGACCTGTGGCGTGGCCTCGTCGTCGCCGGCTTTCGTCGCGAGGAAAGCGAGCCAGCGACCGTCGGGGCTCCAGCGCGGCGTCGTCGCCGAGCGCTCGGCCGAGGTCATCTGCCGGGTCTCGCTGCCGTCGGTCGCGACGACGCGGATGCTGCTCACGCTCTCGTCGCGCTCCTCATCGACTTCTTCGACGACGTAGGCGACCCAGCGGCCGTCCGGGCTCAGCTGCGGGTCCGAGACGTCGACCAGCGCCAGCAGGTCGTCGATCGCCAGCGGCCGGCCGGGGCCGGAGGCGATCGCCGCAGCAGCGAAAAAGGTGAAGGAGAGCAGCGCGATGACGCGCCGGATCGGCCGCTTCGTGGAAATGCTCATCGGGATCGGGTTCCTTGGTCGGGCACCGGGACGTTCCGGAGTGCATGCTAATCGTGCGGACTGCCGGACGACTGCGCGCCCCACGGAGTGAAACGGGAACGAAGTAAAATTCAAGGACGACTGCCGGCCGGCGTCAGGGCACGGTCACGATGACCTTGCCCGCGCCGTCGCCGTTCTGCCAGCGCTCGATTGCGGCCGCGGCCTGCGCGAGGGGGAAGCGCTCGTCGATGACCGCGCGCACCCGGCCGTCGGCCAGCATTTCGCCGATGATCTCGAAGTCGGCCTGGCGCATATCTCCAAGCATCATGCCGAGCCGCGGCTTCGTGAACGGCGACCACAGCATCGCCTGGACCGGCCGTACGAACGGCGCGACCCAGTCGCCCTTCGGGCCGCCGACCAGCACCAGCACGCCGTCGTCCTCGAGCACCCCGGCGACCTGGCGCGGCGAGAAATTGCCGACGTTGTCGATGACCGCGTCCCAGCGCTCGTCGCTGTCGATGTAGCGCTGCTCGCGGTAGTCGATGACGTGGTCCGCGCCGAGCGCGCGCAGGGTCTCGAGGTGCCGTGCGCTCGCGACCCCGGTCACCTCGGCGCCCAGGGCCTTCGCCATCTGCACGGCGAAGCTGCCGACGCCCCCGGAGGCACCGTTGATCAGCACGCGGTCGCCCGGCTCGACGCCGGCATGGTCCCGCAGCGCCTGCAGCGCGGTAATGCCCGCGATGCCGACCGTGGCGGCATCCTCGAAGCCGACGCCCTCCGGAATCTTTGCGATCGAGCCGTCCTGGCGCACCGTGACGTACTCGGCGAAGGCGCCGCTCGCGCCGCCGAACACGCGGTCGCCCGGCGCGAACGTCGTGACCGCGCTGCCGACGGCCTCGACCGTGCCCGCGAAGTCGACGCCGACGCGGCCGTCGGCGGGCGCGCCGATGCCGATCTCGAGGCGCATCAGGTAGGGCGAGCCGGTCAGGAAATGCCAGTCGTAGGGATTGACCGCCGAGGCGCGCACGCGCACCAGGACGCGGTCCGCGGCCGGCACCGGTTTCTCGACCGTGACGAGCTCGAGCACCTCGGTGCCGCCGTAACAGCGGTGGATCACCGCGCGCATCGTGGCCGCGCCGTCGGCGACGACGGGCGCCGGCCGGCACTCGCCCTCGTGGCTGAGCACGAGCCCGAGCGCCAGCAACAGCACGGCGAGGACGGCGGCGAGGCCGCCGAGTATCTTGTAGCGGCGCTTCATGCGGCCTTCCCCCGCTTGGTGGTGGAGCCGAGGAGGATCGAACTCCCGACCTCCGCGTTGCGAACGCGGCGCTCTCCCAGCTGAGCTACGGCCCCGATTTTTTGTGGGTGGTGGGCGATACCGGTCTCGAACCAGTGACCTCCGCAATGTGAATGCGGCGCTCTCCCAACTGAGCTAATCGCCCGTCCGGGGGTGGATTCTGCGGCCTCGGCCGGCGGGCATCAAGCGCCGCGACGACCGGCGGGCCGGGATCGGTACGGCCCGCCGCTGTACACTGTGCCCGGCACAGACGAGCGGCGGGAGCATGCCGGAACTTCCGGGTTACCTGAGGGGGGTCTACACCACGCTGGTACCGAGACCGCTGCGCGGCGGCCTCGAGCGCGTGCTGCGCGGCCCCTATCCGCGCGTGTTCGACCGGCGGCGGTTCGTCTTCGTGCATATCCCGACGACCGGGGCCAAGTCGCGGGGCCGGGTGACCGGCGTCCGCGGCGCCGGCCACTTGGCGTACCGCGACTACGAAGACCTGATCGGCGAGCGCCTGCGCGACTATTTCGTGTTCACGGTGGTCCGCGAACCGCTGGAGCGGCTGCGCTCCTCGTACGCCTACCTCGACCGCGGCGGCAACGGTTCGCGCGACGACCGGGAACTCAAGCGCCGCTGGCTGGACCCGCAGCCCGATTTCGATGCCTTCGTCTGCAACGTGCTGCCGAACGCCGAGGTCTTCGGCTCGCGCAAGTTCAAGCCGCAGGCCGACTACCTGCTCGGCGCCGACGGCAGGCTGCCCGCAGCGCTGCGCATACTGCGCTACGAGAGCCTCGACGAGGATTTCCGGCACGTCGCCGCACGCCTCGGACTCGATCCGACGCTGCCGCGGGTCAACGTGACCCGCCGCGGCCGCGATCGGCTCGGCCTGTCGCCGCAGGGGCTCGCCCGGGTCATGACGCTGTACCGCAGGGACTACGAGCTGTTCGGCTACCCGCCACCGCAGCCGCGCTAGCGGGCTGCTGAAAAGCCGTCCACGGTTTTTTCCACGGCCTGCTAGTCCGGCCAGGCGGCCGACAGGTCGCGCCCGAGCCACTCGCCGAGCTTGCGCGTGTCGTCGCGGTACAGCCGCATCAGCGCGCGCCGCGCGGCGGCATCGAGCGCCGGGTAGCCGGCCGCGGGGCGGGTCTCGTCCGCTGCCGTCTCGGTCTTGCCGCGCGCGGCCCGGATCATGCGGTGCAGCGGTGCCGACAGCGGTCCGTCGATGAGCCAGCCGTACAGCCCGGGACTCTGCCGCCGCAGCCAACGGCCCGCGCGCGCGGTAGCGGCCGACACGCGGCTCGCCGACGCCGCGTTGATGCGCGTGCCCGCCAGGGGGAAGTCGAAGGCCGGGTCCACGCCGAGGAACGCGCAGACCGCGCGCAGTTCCCGGAGCGGGTCGGCGCGCAGGTCTTCCTGAAGCACGACGTGCAGCGCCTCGCGCGGGAACAGCGCGAGGAAGCGCGACAGGTGCTCGTGGTAGTAGCCCGCCGACAGCACCCGGACGTCGCCCGGGTCACGGCCGGCGGCGACGATTTCGTCGAAGCCGAGCGCCGGCGGCAGCCGGTGCCGCGAATGCCAGTAGTGCGACCACGCGCGCTCCGCCGGGTGGCGCAGCAGGAAGATCAGCCGGACGGTGCCGAGCGTATCGGCGAGCAGGCGCGCGGCGTCCGGATCGCAGAGGTAGTCCGCGGTCTTCTCGCCGGCCTTCTGCCCGGGCGCGGCCGCGTCGAAGCGAGCGAAGTACCAGTCCGTGCCGCGCGCGTGGTTCTCCCGCCCCGCGGGGTTGTTGACGTCGAAAAAGTGCAGGTCGCCCGCGGCCCAGGCTTCCGCGCCGCGCGCGACGTAGATGCCCGGGTGCTCGCCGAGGTTGCGCGCGAGCCAGGTCGTGCCGCAGCGCGGCGCGCCGCCGATGACGAAGTCGGGCTTCACGTCGTCTTGTCTGCCGCGTCCGGCTCGCCGGCCCGCGAGAACCACAGCAGCGCCGGGCCGAGCAGCGCCCAGCTGAGCACGCGGTTCAGCGCGGCCATCGCGAAGCCGAGTTCCGGCTCCTGCTGCAGGTAGCCGGCGATCAGCGCGCCGATGGCCTCGGCGATGCCGATGCCGCCCGGCGCGATACCGCTCGCCGAGGCGAAGATGCCGCCCACGGCCACCGCCGCCGGCAGCACCGGCGACACGAGGAAGCCGAGCGCGAGGCAGATCAGCCACAGCCGCAGCAGGTTCACGAGCGAGAGCAGCGACTGCGTCAGCAGCAGCCGGCTGCAGGCGCGCGCGCTGGCCCCGGACGCCAGGGCCCCGGCGCCGGCCGCAGCCGCGGTCAGCAGCCCGCCGAACGCGAACGCGAGACCGGGCCCGCGCTGGCCGACCAGCAACAGTGCCGCGCCGAGCAGCAGCAGGCTGGTGGCGAGCCAGTACAGCGCCGCGAGGCCGTTCGCGAACAGGCTGCGGCGCGTACCGATGCGCGCGCGCAGCGCACCCACGCGCACGAGCAGCGCGCCGGGCAGCGGCAGCAGGTTCGCGAGGCTGCCGTAGATCACGACGCGCGCGGCGCCCGGGTAGTCGTAGTCGGCCGCGTACAGGGCCGCGACGTCCTGGAAGCGCCGGGCGGACAGGTGCAGGCTGAGCGGCGCGGCCAGCAGCGCGAGCGGCAGCACGTAGGCCGGCGACGGGTCGAGTCCCTGGCGCCAGAGCGAGACGGCGCTCCAGCCGAAGCCGGCCAGGAAGATCAGCGCACCGACCCAGGGCAGCACGCGCTTCAGGACCTGCCAGGTCTCGTTCACGCCGCGTTCCCGGCGAGTTCGCTCACCGTCACGAAACGACAGCCGGCAGCCTGCGCATGGCGGATCACGAACTCGAGCCGGCCCGCGCCGCGGCCGCCGGCGTAGACCGGGTGATCGTAGACCATGACCGAGTCGTGGCTCGCGAGGCGTGCGTCGACGAGGTCGGCGACCGCGCCGTCCGCCATGCCGGCGGCATCGCAGTGCTCGACGAAACCGACGCCGCCGGGCTCCCCGGCCAGGTTCGTGTTCAGCTCGCAGAGCGGCCCGTTGCCGCTTGCCGCGAGGCGCGCCGGCCGCCGCGGGTCGTGGCTGTCCGCGAGGATCCGGAAGCCCTTCTCCGCGAGTACCTCCGCGAGGCCGGGCGGGCTCGCCCAGCCTGGCGAGGCAAAGGCGGCCGGCCGCTGCACCCCCTCCCGCTCGAGCGCGGCCAGCCCCCAGTCGACCTCGCTGCGTACCCGCTCGCGCGCCCAGCCGGGCGCGTGCCGCTGCCAGGTCGCGTGGTTGCGGCCACCGTGCAGGCCGATCTCGTGACCCGCGTCCCGGGCGCGCGCCAGCGTCGCCGCCTGGCCGTCGCCGACGCGCGGGTTCAGCAGTGCCGTGCGCAGGAAACCGTGCGTGCCGAGCTTGGCGCGCGGCGAGAGCTTTTCCGCGACGGCGGCGGCCGGCCGGCGCGGCCCGCCGACGAGCCCGGCGAGGCTGTCGAGCCGGTTCACGGCGCGCCCCATGTTGACGAAAAACGTCATCGGTACGCCGTGGCGTCCGGCCAGGTCGATGAGGGCCGGCACTCCGTCCGCGAGACACTGCGGCGTGTCCACGTCGAAGCGCAGCAGGAAGAGTTTCGGCTGGCTGTCTGCGGGCACGTCAGGGCTTCGCGGTTATTCGCAGGCGCGGTTGCATGGCACCCGCGATCGTACTCGATCGCGCTGCCGATGCGGTCAGCGGCATTACGGCTGTCTGTGTCAGTTCGGCTCGGACGGCTGCGCGCCGGGCTCGCGCGCGACCAGCACGACGCGGAAATCGGAAAAGCGCTTGTCCGGCAGCTGGCGCAGGACCCACAGGCCGAAGAACACGCCGATGCCGAAACCGACCAGGTTGCCGATGAAACGCATGGTCTGCTCGGACTGGATGAACGGGAACAGCAGCAGCCCCAGCACGAAGCCGACGGCCGCGGCGACGACGAGGCTTGCGAGCACGGTACGCCAGGCCCAGAACCACCAGATCTTGAATGTGCGCATCCAGTTCATGTCTACGGTTGTCAATGTTCTCCCCCGCTTTGTCGTGATGCGGATTGCGCGCGCGTCGGCGCGCTGCGATGCGCGGCCGGGAGCTTACAGCGCCGCCGGCTGCAGGCTGACGACGACCCGCTGGTTGCCGGCCGCGATCTCGTTCCACTCGCCGGCCGAGATGCCGGCGGGCGCCACCGGGTAGTCGAACAGCGGTTCGGCGTTGCCGCGCGAGACGATGTCGAAACTCAGCGTACCGCCGCTGCGCGCCTCGGCGACCTGCACGAAGTTCGCGAAGGCCACGGTCTGGCGCTCGCCGATCTCCAGCGCCTCGGCGCGGTCGTAGCCGAGCTGGTCGCAGAAGGACGCGTCGATCTCCGGCGGCGCGAGACGCAGGCGGCCGGCCGCGTCGAGGCGCATGCAGAAGTCGCCGACGTGCACGTCGATCGCGATAACGCCGCTGAAGCCGACGGCCGCCAGGCGGGCCAGCAGGTCCTCGAGCAGCGCGACGCGCCGCTCGCCGAGCGGCACCTCGTCGAAGCCGTAGGACCCGGACTGGTTGATGCCCCATTCGAGCGCCGTCAGCGTGTTCACCCGGCTGACCGCGAGCGCGTCCGCGAGGTCCGCGTTGGCCATGTTCTGGATGCCGGCGACGGCTGCGGGCGCCGACGCGAGGTCGCGGATACGGTCGATCAGCGCCTGGCGCTCGTTGAACTGCCACGCGGCGAGCACGCCGAGGCTGACGGCGACGAGCAGCAGCACGACGATGGCCGCGCGGTCCGCGGCCCGCTTCGGCGGCGGCGGTTCGGTGTCGGGCGGCGGCAGCCGGCTCTCCCAGGTGCGCTCGAGGTCGCGCTGCAGCAGTTCGCGCTGCTGCGCGAACAGCTGTTCCAGCAGCGGACGCAGGCCGGCGCCGTCGCCGGCCGGCGTCGGCGGCGGTGCGTGCCGGTCGTCGACGAGGTGCAGCGAGGACAGGATGCGCGACACCTCGACCGGCTTGACGGTCTTCGGCAGTACCCCGACCGCGCCGAGCGCGCGCGCCTGGCCGACGTAGACCTCGCCTTCCTGCGACGTGTACATCATGATCGGGATCGTCGCGGTGGCAGGATTCTTCTTGATCACGCGCACGGCCTCGAAGCCGTCCATGCCCGGCATCATGTGATCCATGAAGATGACGTCCGGCCGCCGCGACTCGAGGAACTCGAGCGCGTCCTCGGCCGACTCGCAGGCGTCGACCGCGAGGTCGTGCGACTCCAGCACGCGCTTCAGCACGAGCCGCGCCGAGGCGGAATCGTCGACGATCAGGGCGGACTTGGTCACCGGCGCATGTCCCCGAATAGCGTGCCCTGCCGGGCCGGATGGGCGCGATTATGGCATGCCGGGGCCGCCGGTCGGCAGTGCGCTGTGCGCCACGCCGGTCCGACCTCCCGGCGCAGGCTCAGTCGAGCGCGTCCTCGACGGCTTCGCGGATCGCGACCGCGGCGCCGATCGCCGCCGCGAACTCCTGCGTCAGGTGCTTCTTGTAGCCGTAGCGCAGTTCAACCAGCGCGTAGAAGCGCGGATCGGAGAGCAGCCGGGCCGTCTCCTCCGGGTCGGCGACGATCGGCCTGACCGGCGCGTCCCACTCGGCGTACCAGTGGCGCATCGAGCTGCCGACGCCGAAGCCCGCGTCGATGAAGTACGGGACGTGGATCTCGTACACCATCTTTGCGTTCGACACCTGGTCGTCCCAGACCTCCCCGATATGGCCTTCCCAGTCCACCAGCTGCGCGCGCAGCGCGCGGCTCTCGATCATCTCGAGGCGCCCGGAGCTCAGCAGCGCCTGCAGCGTGCCGTTGCTGATATCGGAGGTCGTCGGCGCCAGCAGTTCGAGCAGCGCGGCCTCGATCACGGCCTCCCGCCCTGCGCTGTCACCGGCATGCATGATGTCGAGGAGTTCTTCGAGCGCTGCGAGGCGCTCGAGGTGCTGCGCGTTGTGCTCGCCGAGCACCTGCTCGATCAGAACGAACTCCTGGTGCAGCCCTTCGAGGATCTCGCGTTCCTCGACGCGCTCCAGTCGCTCCTCCCACCAGGCGTCGATGCCGAAGGCGAGCAGGATGCTGAGCACGATCGCCGTGCCTTCGGCGACCAGGCGCCGCCAGTCGATCGGGCGGGACATGCTCACCGCGGGCTTCGGATCGGGAAGGGCGCGGAGACGCGGTAGTGGAGCGAGTCCGTGGCAGCCATGGTCATTCCCTGGTGGTCAGCGATGAGCCTGTTGCGGTCGGACTATACCGCTATTCGGCCGGGCACGCCCCGGCAGGGTCGCCCCGCCGGAGCTGCCGGGAAAAACGGCCGCGGTATCGTTCGCTGCAGCGGCTGCGAAAGCACTCCGGGACGGCGCAGCCGGGTTCAGGCCGCCGCCTCGCCGATCGGGATACGCTTCCTGTTCCCGGCCAGCCAGGCGCGGAGGTCCAGCAGCTCCGGATCGAGCGGCCGCGAATGCGTGATGCTCCGGACCCGGCGAATTCCGTAGTTGCAGTCCGGCTTGTAACGGAACAGGTTGCCGGGACCTGCTGCGCCGGGAAAGCCGGGGTCCGTCAGGCGTCGGGGTCGACGTCCCGGTACACGGCTTTTTCGCCGGGCGCCCGGATGAATGCCGCCGCCATCCGGGTCCCGGTGACAAGTTCACCCGCGATCCATGCGCTCCTGCGGCAGCCGCCACTCGAGCACGTCGCCGTCGTCGGGATGATGGACGATGCCAGCCGCGCGGAAGCCGAGCTTCTCGAGTACCCGGTGCGACGCGTTCCGCGCAGGCAGCGTCTGCGCGGTCACGAGCGGCTGCTCGCGGCTGGCGCGGGCAATCGCGACGAGACCGCCGGCCATGCGCGTCGCCCAGCCGCGGCCCTCGTTGCCCGGGAACGTGAAATAGGCAATCTCGACCTGTCCCTCCCGCGGCGGCGACTTGAAGCTGCAGCTGCCGACGAACTCGTTGTCGAGGACGCCCATGTAGCTGACCCAGGGTTCCTCGTAGCCGCTCGCCGCGTACAGCTCGAGCGTCAGGTCGATGACCGCGCGCGCGACATCGGACAGGTCGCCAGCGTAGCCGACGATGTCGCCGGACTGCTCGATCTTGCGCAATGTGAAGTTACTCATGCTGCCGTGCTCATCGTGACATGCTCACCGTGCATGGCGACGGTCGGCCAGGCAGGCGTTCGCCTGCCGCGACACGCTACCGGCGGACCGGAATTTCCCTGCGGCAGGATCGTCGCACGCCGGGGCGCAGCAAATCGAGGGCGCATCGTCTTCTGCAGCTGCGGCTAGCGCTTGTTGCGATCGACCGACTTCGCGCGCACGTAGACCTCTTTCCGGACCCGCGCGACGGCTTCGCCCGCCTCGTCGAGCAGCTCCGTCTCGAACTGGAAGGTCTTCCTGCCAGCCTCGTCCACTTCGGCGCGCATCGCGGCGAGGCGCCGGCCGGCGATCTCGAACACCCCGCGGATCGTGCCCTTTGCCGGCCGCAGGAAATCGATGCACGCCGCCTTGTCCCAGACGATGTAGTCGCCGCCCAGGTTCAGCGTGACGATGAACACGTAGAACGGGTCAGACATCGCGTACAGGCTGCCGCCGAAGTGCGTGCCGAACAGGTTGCGGTTGTACCAGCGCGCGCGCAACTCGACCTCGAAGCGCGTGTAGTCCTCGCTCCACGAGCGCACGCGCACGCCCATGCCGAGGTAGGGCGGGTACAGGTTGATCCTGCGGATCAGCTTTTCGAATTTCGGCTGGGACACGTGCCACCCTCTGCGCGCACGCAATTTCGCGCGAGCATACTACGGCGGATCGCGGGCAAGCGCTGGAAATTGCGCTGCCAGCGCGCGAAACAGCTCTACCCGGTCGCCGCTGTCGAGCCCGCCCATGCTCCAGCCGAGCCGGACGACGATCAGTTCGCGGCGCGGGTTCAGGTATAGGAACTGGCCGTCCTTGCCCATCGCGAAGTAGTCGCCGTCTGGACCTTCGAGCAGCCACCACTGGTAGCCGTAGCCGCGCCAGCCGGCTTCGCGCCAGGACGGCGGGCAGGGCCGCGGCCGTGCGGCGCTCAGCCGAGCGCGGCGATCAGCCCGGCGGCGGCCCCGGTGTCGAGGTACTCGCGCAGGTCGACGACCCGGCCGTCGCGCAGGTCCGCGACGACGCAGACGGCGAGGTCGAGCGGGCTGCCGTCAGGCAGCACGCCGCGCACCCGGTGCTCCTCGACGAAACCGGTTGCGGTCGCCGAGCGCACGGCGTCCTCGTAGCGGAAGTCGCTGACGACCGCGAGCACGGCGCGGGCGAAACCGAGCAGCGTGTCGAGGTCCATCGGCGGGTTGTTGTTCTGCTGCACCCGCACGTCCGGTGCGAGCAACTCGCGGACGCGCGTTTCGTCGCCGGCCTCGAAGGCGGCAAACAGTGCCTTGCAGATCTCGGTGCTTGTCATAGTGTCCTCCGCGGTTACCCGACTTGTACCTGCTCGCAGCGAGCGTCCATGCTGCCTACGCGCCCGAGCGCGCGCTCCACAGCACCAGCGCGACGGCCAGTCCGAAGGCCGGCCCCAGCGAGGCGCCCATCGTCACGCTGCCGAAAACGGCGCCGAATACCGTGCCCATGGCTGCGCCGATCGCGACACCGAGGCCGAGGTACAGGGCCATGCTTTCTTCGGGTTGCTTATCGCTCAATGTTGTCCTCCTGTCCGCGATGCTCGCATCTCGTCGCAACGCCGCCTCTTGCCCTTGCGGCGGAGGCGTCGCGCATCTTGTCGGTCGACCCGGCAGGGCCGTTCAGTCGAGCCCCCGCTCGATCGCGGGCGAGAACGCGATCGGGATGACGTAGCGATTGCTGAGTTCGGTGTAGCGATCGTCGACCGGGGCGGACCCGGCGTCGGCGCCCGCGTTCCAGGTCACCTCGATCCGGCGCAGCCCGGGTTCGAGCCCGGCCAGGGGCACGAGGCCGATCAGCCCCCGCATGCCGAGGTCCGCGCGCTCCGCCGGCTCGAAGCCGGCGATCGGCACCTCGGCACCGTCGATGCTGACGGTCCAGAGCCAGCGCAGGCAGTCGACGGGGTCTTCCGCCTGTTCGGGGCTGCCGCAGAGCCCGTCGAGCACGAGGTTGTCGCGCAGCGGATGGTACGGCAGGAACAGGCGGACGAAGCTGCCGTCCTGGTAGAAGCTGTCCACGCGCGGCCAGCCGCGCAGCCGGTCGAGCGAGCCGGGCATGTCCTCGTAGTGCGTGCTGCGAAAACCCTGGCGCACCGTGTCGGCATCGAGATACCTGAACTCGCCGGACAGCGTGAAGTTCTGCCAGGCGGCCGTGCGCACATTGCCGACGACGACGATGACGGTCACGCCAACCAGCATCGCGACGAGGAACGCGACGGGCCGCGTATTGCTCTGCAGGGTCAGCTGCACCGGCAGCACCAGGCGCTGCGGGTAGGCGACGCCGGCAATTCGTCGCAACAGGCGGACCAGGCCGGTGAATGCCCTGCGTTCCCGCAGGGCCGGCGCCCGCGCCGCGCGCAGCGCGTCGAGCAGGTAGAGCAGCGCCGGCACGCCGATGAACACCGCAAGGAGCAGCGTGGTACCGATGCCGATGCCCGCATTGGTCAGCCCGAAGCGGGCACCAATCGCGCCCGATGCGACCAGGATGGCGACGAGGATCGTGCCGAACCAGAGCAGGGTCAGTGTCAGCATGCTGATGATGGCGAACAGCGATGACGCCAGCCGGTCCGTCTTGCGAATGACGGTCTCGAGGTCGGGCAAGGTCTCGCGGTAGTAGCGGCGGCCCAGGGGGCCGAGGCCCGGCGTCTTCTCCCAGTTGATGCCTTCGGGGAACACGGTCCGCAGGCCGATCAGCCCGACCCAGTACGCGCGCGCCATCAGGTGCACGACGAAACAGGCGGCAAGCCCGTAGCAGATACCCGAGATCAGCGAGATGCCGAGCGTGGTGGCGATCGCCAGGCTCGTCGACAGGTGCGTGTAGGAATCGGCGATGCGGTCGAACAGCCAGCCCGGCATCGAGAACAGCGCGAAGATCGTCAGGCTCGAGATGATCAGCTCGAGCTCGTCGGTGCGGTCGCGCAGGCGCTCCATGGCGTCGGCGCGGGCGTCCGTTCGGGTTGCTGAATCTTTTTCTGCCACCTGGCGCTACCGCCCCTGCGCTTGCCGATCGGGTGCGATTCTAACCCGACTTGCAACTTGCCAGTGCGTAAAGGCCGATCGTACACGCTGCCGGCATCCTGGGCCGGCTGCCACCGCTGCGGCCGAGTGCTGCGGCCGGGCACGATCCGGATCGCGATCGGAGATCCGCATTTCCCGTGCATTCGCGAGGCAGTCCCGGCGAAACAGTGGTGAGGCGCTGACGTGGTCCGTAGGCCGCGACGCGCTGGTCCGGTCCGTGGGCTGTCGCGGGAACTGCTCGGCCACGCTCGCCCGGGTGGCCGAGACAGCCGGCCTGGACGACTCAGAAGCTGAAGCGCACGCCCAGGTTCCAGGTGGTGATCTTGCCGAACTCGTAGCCGGTAATCACTGCGATGTCGGGCCGAAAGTACCAGCGGCCGTTCAGACCGATGAGGGTGTCGGCGTCGAAGGTATCGGGGCCCTCGGTAGCGACCTCACCGACCGAGGTGTAACGTACGTGGCCCTGCAGGTGGAGCGCCGGCCGGGGCGCCCAGATCATGCCGAGCTCGCCGCCAATACCGTTGTCGTCTATGTCGGCGTCGAGATCGAAAGCGGCGACCCGCACATCCCTGAACTCGGTATTGTCGAAGCCGAGGCGGCCGAACAGGTTCGCTGTGGGCGAGAGCGGGTAGGCATAGCCGATACCGATCCGCCAGCGCAGCACGTCGAACTCACCCTCGGCAGTGTCGATGCCGTCGCTGATTTCGAGTTCCTGGCCGGTCGACGAATACTCGCCGAACAGGTGCAGGTTCTCCCGGAACCGCCATGCGCCGCCGACGAAGCCGCCGCCGCCGGAATCGGTCTCGAGCTGGAACGTGCCGTTGTCCGTGAACGCCGCGGACTCCTCCACGTCGTTGACGAAGCCGGCGATGTAGCCGCCCTCCAGGTAATTGAAGCGGAGTTCCTGTGCCCCCGAAGCCGTCGGCGTGCCTGCAGCGAGCACAACGGCAAATGCGACCATACTGTAACGAACGGACATACGATCAGCCCTGTAAGGTAAAAGTTGAATGTTGAGGGCGCTCTCGGAATCGATGGTGTCGGCGCGGTAACGATCTTTTTCCGCTTGTATCGGGCGAACGACCGCCGCCTCCCGGCGACCACGAGGAATTGTCGGCGACCGCATACTTCCGCGTCTGGCTGACTGCCCACCCGCGGATGGTTAGCGGCAATCAAATTCGTCGGAAAACCGCGCCTAACCCATTGAATGGGTGTCGCGCTGGCGGTCGATTTCTGCAATCAACAATGACCGAGAGCGAACTGCCGCTTATTCAGAAAGCCGTCGCTCGAGAGTCTGGTTAAGGGTGACAGCGAACTTCCGCTAACGGCCAAAAGCGGTCGGCTAGTTTCTGTCGATCAGCATCTCCGCGATACCCTCAGCGCTCGGAGGGCTGAACTCCTGATCGTCAAACCAAAGCGCCAACTCGACAGCATTCAGACCGCTGACGTGCTTGCTGCCGCTTCGAACTTCGAGTGATCTGTCCGCGCCACCGTCTAGCAAGGCTCGCACAAAAGCGGTCTTCTGCAAGATGATGGCTTGGTGTAATGCTGTATATCCGGTGGAATCGTAATTGTCGACGGGCCTTGAACCATCCAGGTACCGATTCTGCAATGATAAAATTTCGTCATCGCACTCGCCCATCGTGTTACTTGCCGCAGTCAAAAAGACAGTGAAGACGCTCGATTCGCCGCTCACCCAATCGTCAACATCGGTTGGTCCACCGTGGTACCAATACTTGAGGCGATACAACAACGCCAGCGGTTTCTCCCAGATCTTTACACCCTTGAACTGACTATCTGCGGACTCTGCGAGAGCCTTGTCCAACCGGACGCACGTCGCAACGCTTGCCATGTACAGGCGGACAGAGTGCGGAACAAGTAAGAAACTCGCAGCGACTACGGCGCTCAGAGATAGAGCCGCCACGACTGTGAGGATGCGAGTTTTTCGGCTCAATAATGTGTTCCCGAGCGCTTGGATTAGCGAAGTTGGGTGGAAAATTTCCCAAGCGACGCCGGGATAGCGATCGGCTGCATTGGGTCAGTAGCAGAAATTATAGCCCGAATTGCATGGTCGGCTGGTTCCGGCCATTAGCGGACCCTGCCAACAAGTTATCCCCCGCGTACCACCAGTGCTAATCGACCTGCGGCTAGCAGTAGGGCGAACGCCATCGTCGCAACAGCTGTGACCGTAAGATCCGGGTAGAAAGCATAGCCAGTTTGGAAACTGACTCCCAACAGGGCTTGGAATCCTGCATATACGCCGTAAACAACGGCTACTAGTCCAACAACCGCCGCGAAATTAAGACCGCGCACCCAAGGGCGCATGGGTTGCCGGCGAAGGAGCAAACGCTGTCCTGTCCTGTATAGCAATAACAAGAGCCCAAGGGGTGCCATCACGGCTGACCAGATCGCGGTCCTTGCGCCAATCGACGCTGCCGCAGGCACAGGGTCCCATCCCAGTGCGGCGTTGGTCACGGCCTGCGGTAGATCGCCGTGTGCCAAGCCGGACATGTTTGTCAACACAATCACCACCCGGCCAGTCGCGGGCACCATCGTGGCCAGGGCAAGAAAACCAGGCGTAAAACCAGAATGCATGAAGACCGGCTCGTCCCTACCGCTATTGGTATACCAACCGTAGCCATAGCCCCACGATTCATAGAAAGGCTTAATGGAAAACAACCTGTCCACACCCTCGGGCACAACGCGTGGGTCACGGGTGCGTATCGCCTCCACGTAGCGCGCCAAATCCTCAACACTGGCTGAGACACCTCCTGCGCCGATCATGCGCCGGTCCGGCGCCGCATCAGACTCGGGCTGCCACGGTCGTGGCGCCCCAAACCATAGACGGTATCCCGTCGCGACGACGATAGTGTCCGAAGGCGAGACTTGGACGAAGCTGTTGCGCATTTGAAGCGGGTCAAAAATCCGTTCCTGCAGCGCTTGTTCGAAGGGCCGATTGTCCAGCACCTCAATCAAGTGAGAGAGCAGCGCATAGTTGGCGTTTGAGTATTGAAACGTTGTGCCCGGCTCCGCAAATAATTGAGCGCTAGCCAGTGATGCAACCGCCGCCGCCGGGCCTGATAAATCGGGATCCACTGCTTTAGCGCTGTTGCCATCAAGCGTTGTCAGACCGCTGCGGTGCGTAACCAGGTGGTCAATTGTGATGCGATCTGATTGCGACTTGGATGCCGTCCGAAACGTCGGAACATGGCGCGTCACCGGATCATCCAGGTCCAGCTTGCCCTCCGACGCCAATTGCAGGATGACAAGGGCGACAAAGGATTTCGTAATCGAGCCAATTTGAAACGCAGTTTCTGCGGTTACAGGCTGCCCGTCGGGCCCGGCGATGCCATAGCCCTTGGTATGGAGAATTTGACCACCGCGCAAGACTGCAACGGCCATGCCTGGCGTGCCAGCGTCCTCGCGCATTTGCGATACGGCGACATCAAACGAAGCTACATCAAATTCGTCGCCTTGACCTGGTTGACCCGCCAATACCTGCTGACCCAACAGCAAGAACAGCAGCACATGGATCATTCCGATTCTTCTAATAAGTTCACCTCAGCGAACGGCTGCAACGGGTCAGTAGCAGACCTCTATGATATTCCGAGAGCGGGAGTTCAGGCGGCTGGTATTGGGGTGAAGCGGACTCCGCTATTCAGAAGTGGCAAGAGGGGTGTCGTCCTGAGTGACGGAGTTACGTCCCGAATTCCCGGTCAAGAAGTGACGGAGTTGTGCCCGGAGTGACGGACTTACGTCCTGGGGTTCAGCACTGTGCATGTAGAAAAAAGTCGTTAACACACTCTGTTAACAAAAGTACGGGTTATGTAGCACTTATATCGTAACAGTCGATTATTCACGAATATCAAGATTTGAATAATTCACTGGAAAGTGATGAAAATGCTGTCGGTTTGTACCCTGATGTTACCCAAGATCGGTAACATCCTATGGAAGGCGACGAGAACTACTAACGACGAACCTATGCGGAGTGTCCGCCTTGGCAGAATTCAAGGTATTCCATAACCTTCGCACTGCTAGAAGGTCCAGCAGCTATTAGATCGATCGGCCGGTGACCGTCTAGCGCAAGGTTCGACCGGCGTATCCAACGTTGGTGTCGGGCCTGATCGCCCTGAATCACCTCATTTATCAGCCTGTGAATCCTAAGCACGTAGGAAATTCGCTCAACAAGCTCGGCTGATTTGGGTTTAGCTTCTCGCCCATTATCGGCGAGCAGAATCGCTTCCGTGTCATTTTCACTGATTGCCCAGTAGTCACAAACTCCGTGGAAAGCCTTAAGACCGACTTGCACCTCGCGGTCCTTGAATTCGCCCGCTGTGACTCGCTGCTCTATTCGTTTCCGCCTAGCAAGCGCGCGTTCCTGCTGCGCAGCCTCTAACTCTGCGACTAAGCTATCAACACGTTGACTGTGCTGCGTTTCGGTACTCACAGGTAATCCTCGCATCGTAGTACTGCACGTGTAAGCAACATCGTATTCGAGCGCGCCATGGAAATCGGCTTTTCGATACAGCGCTGTCGCAATAGGTCACCCACTAGACTCTTCCAGAATACCGGCGCACAGCAGACTGTGCGATCGCTATCCTTGGTCGACGACTCCTTGGCATGCGTCCATGGGATTCAGTATACGCCGTCGACCGAACGTCTGCTCTCCGCTCTCTCAATGCATGGTGTCTAAAGCCTCATATAGGCTCTTCACTATTGATAAAATTGGTTGGGCGGTCGGTTCTACCGTAGGAATCTACTTTGAAGAGGCTAGTCGATTGACGATCAACGTTGCGTTTCCGTCGGTATGGGTCGGCGCAGATCGATTTGAGCGAGCCTTAAGAGAAGGCGTCGACGCTTTGCAAACCCAGGACATGGCCGTCTCGATCAAAGTGCCGGACGGTTGCAGCATCATGGTTGATGCGGGCGTTCGACTATTGTCCTACGTCAACCAGCTTCGTCATGTCGGTAAGTCCGTAACCCTAGACTTCGTGGCCGGCATGTCCGGGACAATGGGTTATCTCAACCGCATGGGTTTCTTCGATCTACTTCATGATGACGTTGAGGTTTTGCCGGAAAAGCCGTCCTGGTCGAGCGCAGCAGTCTACCGACGTTCCAACCGCACGCTCGTCGAGTTTGAGCGCATCGAAAGAGGTAAGGAGGATAGGGAACTCCCAGGACGGCTGGTGGATGCATTGCTTGAGTCGATGGAGAAATCGACGAATAGCCAAGAACTGGAACACGCTGCTTTCACTATGCTCGGTGAACTCATTGGAAATGTGTACGAGCACAGCGAGACAGACCTCGCCGGTTTCGCCGCCTTGCAGTCTTATAACTCTGGTCGGGCTCGAACAGTTCGCGTCGCGGTATCGGACAGCGGCTACGGTTTGTTGGATACACTCCGGCCGTCACTTCAGACCCACTATCCAAAGCTGGTGGGATGTCCGGATACGGAATTGTTGGTGGAGGTACTTCGCAACGGTGTGTCTCGGCACGGCCGTACACGAGGCAGCGGCTTAAAGGCCACAGCAGAACGAGCCATGAAATTCAAAGCCACAGTAGACGTCCGTCTGCCGGTCAGCCACATCCGGCTGGTGCCATCGCGATTCGGCTACGAGCTTGGCCGTGCAACGGTTCATGACACCGCCCCGCTGATTTGGGGCACGCATATTGCGATCGATTTTCGTATTGACCAACCGACCTGATTCTGCTTCAATGAAATCTGTGAACCAGATTTCATCCACCCTGCGTCTACTGGACTTCATGGACGGCGAAGTAGACGGATGGGGCAATGCGGCGGGCCGCGAGGTCAATCAACGCCTGATCGATGCCGTTGAGGCCCGGCCAGCGACGTTGATCTTCCGTATTTCTCTGGATGGCATTCGGCGTATCGACGTGTCGTTCGCGCGAGAGAGCGTGGTCGAACTTGCCCGTCGGTACCGCGGCGTCAAAGGATTTTGCCTGGTGGATGTCGCGTCAGACGATTTGGTAGACAACTGGCGATCGGCCGCTCGCGATAGGGAGCAGCCCATCACAATTTGGGACTCCAAGCAGGAAGCATCGATCGCTGGCCCACCGGCGACCAAGCCGACAGAGGAGCTGCTGAACTTGGTGCTGGTAAGGCGCGAACTGGAGACGCCGGAAGCGGCTTCGGCGCTGAAAAAAGAGGTAAATAACGTGAGTACGCGTCTGAAGCAGCTTTTGGACCGCGGTTACATCCTCCGGCAGGAGGTACAAGCGCCGAGCGGTGGGGTGGTGTTTCGATACATGGCGATTGGGTAATTTGTTTTTTTTTGCAATCTGGTTCAACTGGTTCATTGAAGGGGATTTTGGGCGATACAAAAATGACTGGCCGCACGAACGACAACAACGCGCTGGAGAAGGTGTTGAGCCGCGATATTTCGCACAAAACCACCTACTACCTGTTCGCCCGCAGTGCTGGTCGTTGCGAGATTTGCAATGACCTTCTCATCGAACACCATGTGACCGGCCGGCTAGGAAACTTTGGGCAGCGCGGTCACATCTACGCATTCAAACTCGGCGGCAGTCGCGGCAGCGCAGACGGCAGGCCCGACGACATTCACGATATCTCGAATCTCATCCTTTTGTGCCACAAGTGCCATAAAGAAGTGGATGACGAACGACCAGAAGAATACCCAGTAGAGCGTCTCGTTCAGCTCAAAGAAGCACACGAACGGCGAGTCTTTGAGCTCATCGGAATCAATGACGACAAAAAGCGAGTTCCGCTGGTGTTGCGCGGGATGGTTGGCGGCCGACCATTGAGCATAACCGACGCAGAAATTCGGGATGCGATGTTGCCCGACTACCCTGCCGTGCACGATCGCATCGACATTAATCTAACAGCGTTGCCGGACGATCCGGACTCCACGTTTTGGTCGCAGTGCGTCGCAGCGATTGACAGCGAGATAAATCGATTGTCTTCAATACAAAGGCGACATTCTGATGTTATTCGACTGGGTGTCTTCGCCATTGCTCCTATACCTCTGCTGGTGTATCTCGGCTCAAGATTGTCAGATAAAGCAGATGTGGAGCTGTATCAGCGCCATCGGAATCCGGAGCAATGGACATGGCACGACGGCGATGGTTCTGCTCACTACGCCGCCAACCAAGTGAAGAGCGGGAACGGCAAGGTCGCACTTCTGCTTAACCTGAGTGGCGTCAATCCGGTGAATTCGGTTACTGCATTGCTCGGCGATGATGCCTGTGTCTATGAGCTGACACTAAAAGATGCCGAACCATCCCCGCTATTTTTGAACACGCGCGATGACCTGCAGCGCTTTCGCGAGGCCTACGAAGCTCTGCTGGTTCAAATAATTGCCGAACACTCATGCAACAGCCGTTTGCATATGTTTCCGGCTGTCCCTGCGCCCGTCGCCGTGATGTGCGGCCGGGCGCGTTTACCCAAAGTCGCTCCGTCTATGTCGATTTACGATCGAGATAAGCGTTCAGGCTGCGTATTCCACTGATTCCGGCCACCTGTTCCAGCTGAAGCCGGCCACTTGTT